>JBFMCE010000067.1:0-21331 GCA_040754655.1 Bdellovibrionota bacterium
GAGATCGCTTCAATCCCGGTATATTTGTCGGTGTTGCCAAGCGCCGCGACAGCTTCGGTTGAAATAGCGGCGTTGCCCAGGCGCGAATTTGTTGTCGAAGACAAACACACCCAGGTCACTCCGCTCAAGACTGGCATTCAAATCCAAGACAATGAGCAATACATCATCAACGCGGTGTTTGCGTATTCCGGTAAGAGCCCCTATCAGAAAGAACCGAACTGGTATCGGTGGTCCAGCGATTGGCCAAACGTCGATGAAGATCTCTATTTCAGAGTGGGAACAGGGCCTTGGAATAAGGTCAACGGGCGCGCCATATTGAAGACTGAAGATCTCGATAAGGGCGAGCTTCAGTTGTTTCTCGATCGAAAGAGGATCTGGGAAAAGATACCTCCAAAATTCAAAGACCCAAAAATGTTGGGCTTGTTGCCCGCGATCTTCAAGTATCGGGATTTGCACCCGCAGTTCAACGTGGTGATCACTGGTCGGAAGGTTCGCGCGAAGTAAAGGGTGCAGGAGCGTGGAAGCACCGATTCCACGCGGCTTGAGCCGTTTCAAGCGGAGCGAATAAAGAAGGGCCAACTTGAAAAAGTTGGCCCTGTCTCTTTAAGGCTCCTAGGAGCCGGTCCTTAAGGATTATTGTGCTTTAGTGGTCTTTATAATCACAGGGCTTAGTTCGGTATACCCTTGGGCATTTGTCGAAACCGCTTGGAAGAAGTAAGTCTGACCAGGCTGCAGACCCGTTACGGTCATGCTGTGCGATTCCACTAGGCCTGGATCGATTGCTGTTGAGTTCTGAAGCGGAAACGATTGTCCCCAGATGACTTGCGAGGTCGTTGGAACTCCAATCGTCCACCAGATCAAGAAGGCAGAGTTCGTAGTCATCGCGGCGTCAAATCCGTTGATAGTAAACGGATTGGGATTAGGCGACGGACTAGGGCTTGGCGTAGGCGATGGTGACGGCGAAGCGCTTGGATTAGGAGTCGGGCTTGGATTAGGACTTGGAGACGGGCTTGGCTCAGCCGACGGTGAGGGTGACGGACTTGGCTCGGCTGAAGGGCTGGGGCTAGGCTCAGCCGAGGGGCTAGGACTTGGTTCAGCCGAAGGACTTGGTGATGGGCTTGCGCTTGGTGCAGGGGTCGGGGTTGCAGAAGGCTCAGGTGATGGCGCAGGAGTCGGGCTTGGCGACGAGCCTAGGCAATAATTGATGTCCACAACCGACAACGCGCGACCTGGTTCAAACAGGTGAACCTCGTTGCGTTCAGCATCGTAGTCGAAGGGCGAGTCGGTGCCATCTACTTGCACGGTCAGCGTGCTCACATCGATCTCAGGCCTTGCTAAAGTGAAGTCTGAAAGAAGTTGCAGGCGTATCGTGGCGAGGCTTCCGATCTGCGCCAAGCCTTGAACGTAATGTCCCGTGGCCATGTCGACCGAAATACCGTGCGAAAGTTCCACGAGGTCCAAGATGCCGTAAGCGTATTCGTTCTCTCCGCTTCGCGGAATGTTGTTGAGGTTGTTGTAAGCGATTGCGCCGATCAAGTAAGGGCGATCTCCCTGAAGGTTTCGTACTGCGGCTAAAACTCCTTCTTTGGTGACCGTACCGCAATCACGCGCCTTTGCGGTGACTTCGTTGCCTTCGGGGTCGCGCACAGGAGTCACGCCTTGCGGATAAACTGCGCAGATGTCATTTTCATCCGTGATGAAAACAACGGCAAGCGCGGCGTCTTGCCTGAAGAAACCATGTGCGCGGCTAGAGGTGAGCGAGCCATGCTCTACGATGCCGCGTTTGAAGGAATAGAGCATCTCTTCGCCGCCATCGCTGTGCACGTCGTCTGAGACGCGGGTCAAGTTATTGCGAAGATGGCCGCGAATCGTTGAAAGAGACATCTCGCTCGATTTTAAAACGTAAGGATTGTTGCCATGCTTCCAGAGTTTACCTGAGTGGTTTGAACGGCTGCCGTGCCCGAGCATCACTGCGACTTGGTAATCTACGTTCGTCGGAAGGGCTTGCACGAAACCGTCAATGCCATCGGCAATCGCGGCACGTTCTATATCGAGCGAACCCGAAGTATCGGTGACGAACAAGAGGTCAAGTTTTCTAGTGATTTCACCTTCGGGTTGCACGAATCGTTCGTTGAAACATTGAGGACCTACCGGAGGGGCATCCACATCAATTTGTTCCGGACCTGAAAACGCGGAATCAATCGCTTTCTTTTCTTCTTCAGTGATTTGGCAGCTTGCCGTCGTTAGCGACAGAGCAGCGGCCAGGACGAGGGCGTTAAACTTGCGGTTCAGAACAGGCTGTAAGTTTGGAGTACCCATAAAACAAACCTCGCAATAAGTTAATTATACTTGTTATTGTTAATAATAGTAAACTATTATGGTTTATCTATGTAACATGCTGAAATGGCTAGTGTTTTTCGTGTGCCTCGAGCGGTATTTTTTGCCTATGGTTTGTTTTTAGGTGGTCGATTCACCAATCCGATAAGAGGTTGAATGAGTGGGTGGATTCGACCGGTTAGCTTGTTGGTTTTAATCTCTTTTCTGGCTTCGAGCTGTGCTCATACGATGCCTTGGGGAAGCCGCGTTCGTGTAAACCGCGAACCCGCCTCGGCCTACCCGGCGGGTTGCCAGCGTTTGGCCGAGAGTGAGGCTCTTAAACCTGAACTTAAAGTATTTCAGGGGCTGGTACGTTCAGAGCTCGGATTGGAACGTGCTTCTCAGAACCTCATTGAGCTCGGAAAGTTGCTTTACTTTGATACCTCCGATCTCGAAGTCTCAAGGTTGCGAACCGAGGTGCTTCACGCAAAAGACCATGCCATTCTTCTCGGTAAGATAGAGAAGCTGGCTCAAGGCTTACTGACCCAATGCGCGGTGATCCGTCGAGACGAGAACCCCTTCGCGCTCTCAAGAAAAGACTACAAACGCGCTCGCGCGCTTTGTGGTTTGGCAGACGCCGATATCGCTTCCAGCCAACGGATCCATCCTGATTCCCTGCGCGAATGGATCGAGAGCGATTCTTTTGATCCTGTTTCGGGAATTCGGCAGTGGGTCGCGAAGTTCAATCAAACCGTGAACCCAGAAACGGGCGATTTCCAAAAAGGCCCAGAGCGCTTGGTCGAAATGTGTACGTCGAAGTTTCCGACTCACCAGAATCTGGAAGACGCGATCGAGAACACTTTTCTTTGCGTCGATGCGTTGGCTTCGCACATGTACGAGTACAATTATGAATCGCAAAGTTATTTGGCTGATCCCAAGGGCAGGGCCCGGGTGCGAAGCCAATCTTATCCTCTGGCAAGTTGCATCTCTGCATTCGCTGCCGGCGATATTTTGATCGCCGAAGATGGCACGCCGCTGGGACCCGTAAGATTCAGCGTTGCGGATTTGATTCAGGGTAAGACCGGCAAAAAAGACTCAGCCTTGGTTGAACTTTCCGAACGGGCGATCAAAAGGTCGAAACAAAACGAGCCTGGCGGTTCATTTTCAGGCCAAGAGTCGGCCCAGACCATTCCCTCAGAAGATTCGACCGAAGCTGACGTGATGCGAAAGGTGATCCTTGCAGAGAAGACGGCATGCATGCCAGGAGATACATCCGACACCTCTAAATGCGAGAGCGATGTCTGCACCCGAAAGTTTGTGAACACGGCGAAGAGTGCTGAAGTTCCTCTGCCCGAAAATCTAAACTCAGAGAAGCTTGAGCAAAACTACAAATCCGAGCGAGAACTCTATAATCAGCAGTTGAGCCGGCACATGCTCATGCGGCTGCTGCAAGGTTACGTCGTGGCGGCCTCTCAACGACATTGGAAAAGCCCTCGGGAATTCAATCAGAACTTAGGAGAGCTTGAGGTTGCTTGTCGTGCGCACCAGCCTTTGCGCGACGAGTTGGCGCAGATGGTTTCGATGAATCTTCTCGATGAAACGGGAACAGATCCGTTGTCGCTTGAAGTATTCAATGAGCTTCAGGCCAATTACGCGCTGCTTGGGCGTCGCATGGTTCAGGCATCCGAGAAGATATCAGAGTTGCGAGAGCTTGCCAGCCTTTTGAATGAAGATCGGGGCAGCGCAGCGGCGACCGCCTATAAGGTGCCTCATTGGATTTCATTTCTTCCTGTTCCCATTTTAAATAAACTGGGAGACCAAAAAATCACTGTTATTGACCGTCAAGGCGAGGCAATGACACAAGACTCCGAAGCCGATGCAAAGCGTCGGAAGGGGTTCCATGAGTACCAGTGCAATGGCGACATGGTTCAAGATGATACGGCAAATGGCGGAAGGTTTGTTCTCGCGGATCTGCCGATCAATGAAGCCCTCACGGAAGCCGATAAGAAAATTCGTGAAAAAATCTCAGATGGTGTTTCTCATAGCCGTGCTTTCTGTCCGGTGGGAGAGCAGTGCTCTGATCCAACACGGTATTACCCGGCCGAGTTTTTGAATTACGTTTACAAGACCTTGCCGAAACACTTTAAGAAGTATTTGAAGAAAAAGGGCACGCAGAATGAGTACTTCACCGCCGACGAGGTCGTTGCCCAGGAAAGAGAGAAGATCAAGCAAGGCAAATCAAAAGGATTGAGTGCGCTTTCGGTCAACCGAACCGAATGGTGCAAGATGCGGCGTGCGGCTGCCTACTCGTTGATGGCGCAAGAGCTCGAGATCCTGGCCCTCTACCCAGCGCTAGGCCATGTCGAGCCGCCAAGGAAGTCGCTCTGGACTCGCGTGAAAGAATTCTTTTCTGGCGAAGAAGACCTAGGGCAGACCCTTTTTGAACGCCTTGCTGCGATGAAAGAGTCTCCTTTGATCGAAAAAACACGACTTGCAGCTGAAGTGGCTTTAAAGTCGTTGCCGCGGACCCAAGACAACCTCAAGGCTTTCGTGAGCCAGATCTGCGAGCATGCATCTCAAGGAAGCCTTGAGATGGTTTATCGGGCTACAGTGAACGCGCACTTCAAAAATGATTTCGACTATTGCTCGCTTCTTCCGCGCGAACACCAGATTCGTCTAGGTTTGCCGTGCGAATACCGAAGCCAGTTTCTATCCTGCAAGCTCGACCACGAGTCAGAGCGGTGGAAGCGAGACCAAGAGCCCCTTGCGCTTTGGGGAATCCAGACGGGCGTGGGCGTTCTCTTCGACGCATTCTTCATCACGTCGGTTCTCGCGGGCGGTGTGAATCTCTTGCTCAATTTTAAAGATTTACCCAAGGCGCTAAAATGGGGTGGAGGCTTTTCCGCGGCGACAACGACACTCATGGCGACCGTGACCTACGCATTAGGTCCAAAGAAAAGCCGCAGTGCCGAAGCATACGGTTTGGGGGCTGCCGCGTTGCTTGTCGATGGAGTGGATAGCTATACAAACGCGCTTGTCGAGATTGCTGCTCAAAATCCTAAGTTTCCGGTGGGAGATATCGTTGTCAGTTTTTTTGCAGGAGCGATGTTTGGTGGCAATCCCAAACATCCGTTGAGGTTTGGTTCCAAGCCTAAAGCCCCCAAAATGGAATTTAAAAACGCCGTGGAGGCGGCTGAGACGGCAAAAGAATTTAACCTCCGCTCTGCTCGAGTTGCCAATGCTCAGCAAAGCGCTCGGGCCGCTCGTGCCACGGGTGATCTTGCCGGTGAAGCCAAGCATCTCAAGGAAGCTGCAGACTCGCAGAGAGCCCTTGAGGCTTGGGTTGAGCAGCTCACCCCGGCCCATACGCCCGTGCTGCGTGGAGTGGCCGGAAAAGTAGGGGTTGAGTTCAATAAACGCGTGACCGAGTTGGTCGAACTCAAGCAACGGGCTGAAAGAACCGGCCTGGCGGTGGATCGCGCCGAAGTGCAAGCGAAACTCAACGAGCTTGAAGCTTGGGCTGCAAAACAATCGCCTGAAGGAAAAGAGTATGTCTTTGAACGATTGAGGGTGCTCGATAAGGTCTTGGCGGAAGAGGGGCAGTCTCTAAATTTGGTCGGTTTGAATGCCGGGACGCAAACGAATACCGCTCTCGGTTCCGCCGTGGGTCAAGCGCAAGCCGCGCGTGCGCGATACCTGGGCTCTCGCCTCACTCGGCTTCTTCGCGAGTTCAGGGCGAAGGTCATCGGTGATAAACGGCTCTCTCCAAACGAACAGATCATCGCTGATACAAGAATCACGGCATCCGAGTTCGTGCGGGCGACTGAAAAACTTCCGTACCGCGAGCGTGCTTTGATCAATGAGTTTGCCTCATCCGCTCTTACGCGAAAACCTGGTCAATCCGTTGGCGATCATCTTGGCGAAGTGGCTGATTTCATCTCGCGCTTCTGCGGCCTTGCCGTGTGGTGCCCAGAAATCGGCAGAATCAAAGGATGCCCGAGATGAGAGCCGCGTCGGCGTCTCGCATTCGGTTTGGCGCTTTCCCTGTGAGGCGCTTCTTCAGTTTATGTTTTTTGTTTTCGTTGGTCAGCGCGCTTTTTATTCCTTTGGTCGCCTCGGGCAACAGTTGTTTTTCAGCGGTGCGCGCGACCTTTCGAGAGACTCCTGGCCCGGTACTGAAGTTCTTAGAGGCGATTAACAAACGTCTCCCTCATGGTGGAAGAGCGCAAGCAGAGCTTCTTGATCGAATCCGGCTTGAAAAGTGGGATGAAGCGCAAGCGCAAGCGCGGCTCGACCCCGGGTTGCGAAACCTTCCGCAAGAAGAAGTGTGGGATCGTTTTGTCGAGAAGGCGATGTACGAGGTGCTTCCGAATACCTCGAAAGTGAAACGCATCGAGGATTTGCTTTGGATCATGCGCGAGCTTGATCCGGTTTTTGAGGCGAGGTTGTCTGATTATCATCTCAATGTCGGCGCCATTCGTTTCAAGGTGGCCGCAAAACTCAGCGAAAAAGCTTTGGGAAAGCGCGGGAAGAGGGTTACCAGGGGTCAAAAGATCTGGGATTACTTCCAGACTCGGATCTTGGTGCCTCGCCGCCAGAATGTTTTCCACCCCGACGAATTCGTCGAGTTCATGACTGAGATTTCGGCGGTGATGTTTGAGTCGATCCATCCTCATCCGGCCTTTCTCAAGGTTTGGCTCAAGGCATTTTCGCGGCCCTTGAAACTCGATCACGTGAGCCGGGGTTTGCTCGGTGATTTTGCCCGCCGCTTCCACGAAGACATCCTAAGCTATCGCGAACATTTCCACGCTGAGCTCAACCAGACTTTGCAGAATGCGAGCCGTTTTGACCGCTCGCCCAGGGCCGAGGTGGTTTACGATCTTTTCATCCATGGCCTGGCACAAGCTTTCTATAGAAGGATGGCGGCAATCTTGAATCTCAAGAATCCGCTCAATAAAGAAGCCCTTCTTTCCAGAGAGATCGAGCTGCTCTCGCTTGATTTGATTTACTACGTCCATCCTCTGTTGAACGTGCTTTTCTATTCTGGCTTGGCCGTCGCGGCCGGATCAGCCGCTAGCGAAAACATCTTGGGAGGGGAATACCTTGAGAGCGTCAATTACCCGGATCTCGACGCTCAAGAAGAAAAAGAAGCTCAGTTAAAGAACAAGCTCGATCAGCTCGACGCCAGGATCAATCTTCTGAGCGATGAGTGGGAAGAGGCCAAAGAAAAAATAGGTTCCGCCAGTTCGACGGCAGAGAAGAACTCTCTTTCAAGACGCATTAAAGAGCTTGAAGAAGAGATCTCGCGAATGACCTCTGAGAAAGAGTCTCTTGTGCGAGACAGTACGAACGTCAACCCAAGGAAGTTTAGATGATGAAAATGAATAAACATCATTTAATAAAACCTATCCTTGCGATGGCCGCCGTATGGTCTGTCGCCATGCTTTCCGCCGCTTCGGTTGGGTTCGCGGACTCGGTCTGTCTGCGCGAAATTCGGGCGACGTTTGAGCCGCCGACGCGATCGCGCAGTCTTTTTGAGTGGGGCATTTCAAGTTTGCGCGCGCGCCTTAAGGCTAGGCCTGACCGCACGCAAATCGAACTTTACCATCAGTATTATGAAGAATTCCTGGCACGCGTGGGTGCGCGCATGCAAACTCAACGGCTAGACTGGGACGCAGCCTCCGCCCAAGAAGCCGCAGCGATGACGACCGAAGTCTTGGGCCTATCCGATGAGCTTCAAAACTTGAGTGGTTTGGAAGGTGTCCTTAAGCTCGCGAAGCGAAGCAATCGCCTCGCCAAGGTTGAGATCGAGCAACACCTCTTGGCGAAACTCGTCGTGATGCGGGCGATCCAATCTGAGAGTTTTCGGGTAAATGCAATTCGTTTCATCGAAGATGGCGGGAATTTCACCTTCAGCCTCTGGGCCGCTCTTTGGCAAAAAATGCCAGGTCAGAAGCCAGGCGTATTCGTAGGTCATAGCATTCTAAGGGCGTACCGAGATACGGTGGCCGTTTCGCGAGGCAAACTCGCCTCGGCTGACGATGTAGGCCGTTTGCTGAAAGCGATTTCGGCCATGGTCTTTCGGGCTAACCACCGCGAGAAATGGGTCTCTTCCGACTTTTATGATCTTGCAGGGCGCTCTCCTGAGCTCAGTGGAGCTGAATCAAAGACTCTGGTCGAGTTTTATGAAAGCCTTCGTTTTAGGCTCGTGCATCGCGCGAGTTTCGCTGGAAAAGCCCGCTACAAAAAAGAGTATGCCCAATACCTTGAGGACGTCGCGCGTGAGACGGGCGAAGAAATCGATACTGCCCTAATGACCGAGATCTACAATTGGGGTTTGATCGAAACTATTAAAAGGCATGTCGCGCTCGCAGCCAAAATGAGACTTCCAGCCGACAGAATACGCGCACTTGGTCGCCTCAGAAGAGGCGTGATGCGAGTCATAGAACCTTTTTATATCGCGACTGCAGCCTTTGCTTCGGTGGCTTTGAGTATGGAGGCGACTGTGCTCTATCTTGTGGGCAGTTGGTACTATGACTCTATAAAAACTCTCGAATCAGCGAAGGCCTCGATGCTAGAGGGAGCCAGCCAAATGGGGCTCTGTGAAGAGCTAAAGCCTGAAGTTCGCGCATATTATGAAAACGACCTGCGGGGGTGTCTTCAAGATCGAGATGCGCTCACAGTAAAACTTGAACGCACGCCCGAAGGGCCAGAAAAACAACGTGTTCAGGCAGATCTTGCGAAGGCTATTTTGTGTATTTCTGAAGATCGGGCTCGGCTTAAGGGATGCAGCCTGACTCCTAACTCTGCAGAAGTATTAAAAGATTAGTCTCCAAAAAAGTCTCACGGTGCGTCTGCCTTTATCCATTCAATAAAATTAATGATTTTTGTCAAGAATCGTTTGACGCCTATTTTTAGCTATTGTATAACGCCGCGTAAACTTTCTAATACATCGCATTAAAAGCGAAGGAGGGTATCTTAACATGTTAAATAAAATTACTTTGGTTGTTGCTGCTGCTCTTGCAGTCAACACTGCTGCCTGGGCGCAACTCTCGTCAGGCCGGGGTCGTGTGGCTGTTCCTGAAATCCGCAAGAATCAGGCTATTGAAGAAGGCAAGAAGGAAGCCGGTAAGGGCAAGGGTCCTACTACCGAGGCGCCTGCCGCTGAAAAATTAGAACGCGCTGCCAAGCAAAACATTGAAGCTGCTCAAAAAGTTACTGAAGCCGTAGAAGGCAGACCTGAAGCGCGAGTGATCGAGCTTCGTCCGACTGTGAATGAGCACAAAGGTGCTGCACTTTCTACAAAGGCCGTTGAAAACGTAGAAAAGTCTCTTGAAGGCAAAGAAACCGTGCGTTTGGAAGGTGCTGAAGTCGGCAAAGCCGCTGCTGCACGTGAAGTAAAAGAAGCGATGGGTTCTGAACCTGCAATCGAGCTTTTGAGAAGCGAAGCGTACGCCACGGAACAACCTCTTGCAGGTCTTGTTGCAAAGAAAGTGAATGAAGTTGATCCTGTGACCAACGAAAAGCCTGTGACTCCAGAAGTTGCCCGCAAAGGCTTTCTTGCATTCTTGAAGAGCAAAAACATTTTCGCTGGCAAACACGCCATTGAACAAGGTTTCGCCGTTGAAAAGTGCTCAGACATGAGTGCTGCTGCATGGAAGACCTTGCTTGAAGGAACGACGGAAGCTGTTGCTGCAGCAGAGGCTGTGTCTTCAAAGGTTGCCGATGCTAAACTTTCGGTTGCAGAGCGCTTGGCCGAGCCATCGAAGGCATTTCGCGAAGCTTTTGAAAAGTACTTTGAACGCCAAGGCTTTGACCGTGTCCGCCAGCGTGTTTGCGAGCTCGCAGGCATCGCTTTTGGCAAGGCTGCAAAAGTGGCGTCTGAGTGCAAGATCTTGGCGCAAACCGCTCTTGGTTTGAACCAGCCGCGCGTGGCAGAAGCTTACTGCAACTAACAAAAAGCGAAGAATGACCTTCGCTTTTGAATGCGATGAAAACTAGGCCCCTGCTGTTCTTCACCAAAGAGCTGCAGGGGCCTTTGTTTATCTGGGGTTTAGAAAGTGCTGTCTAAACTTTCGACAGTTTGGCAGGGATTTTGAGAGAATATTTCTTGATTAAAATGGTCAAAATATGTATAACTCTCAAGCTCAAAAGTTTTCGTAGGAGGAATTTCATGTTGTTCGTTCAACGTAGCTCTCAACACTTAGGTTTTCTGGCGGTCATGGTTGTTCTTGGTTCCCTTCCTGCGATGGCAAACCCCACTTCCACAGCAACCAAGGCTGCGGAGGTTCAAACCGCGACCAAGGCTGCTGAGGTTACGACTGCCACCAAGGCGGTTGAGGTTAAGACTGCGACAGACACCGCTCCTCCAGAAAGTGTTTCGAAACCCGTTGCCACCGCCACGAAAACGGCTACGGCTCCTCTGACGGTCACTTCTTCGGTGGGCAAGACCAAGACCACAACTTCGGCTGCCAGCAAGAAAGATGAAAAAGCAAAACCAGCAGGTCAAAAAACTGCTGCTGATGACGAGAGCAAACATTTTGTCAGTGTTTGGTCAGTGAGTTCGCAATTTGAAAAAAATGCGGGACTTCAGCGGATCGTCGACAAAGAGCAACGCATGTACGAGGCGCGCATCGACCTTCGTGAATACATGTGCACGCGAAAAATAGATGGCTCGCCCTGCGGCAATTACGTGAGTTTTTACAAGTGGCTCCCTGGCGCGAAAGAAGGCCAGTTCATGTTTGGCCAAACCTGGCGCGATCTCGATATCTCGACCGACTTGAGAATCCAGCGCGGAGTGGTTGAGATCTGGCGAAAACAGTACGAGTCGTTGGAATCAATTGGCTTTGACGGTGAAGAGATTCGAAGCATCTATGCCTGGGGCTCCGCCGGAATCACGGGCGTGATTCTCCACAAGACGGTAGTGGCTCCGCTCGCCCGTAAGAGTTGGCCTTTTTTGATCACTCCAGCTGCGAAGGCTGGGCGGTGGATAATGAACTCGGCTGTAGGGTCAATGCTTGCAAGTAAGATTCCCTTAGCCAATAGGGTTGGGGTTATGTTTGAGAAAGTCGCAAACAGCAAGGTCGTGGTTCCTTATGTTACGGCTGGCCTTAAGAACTTTATTACCTGGCACTCGGCAGCAAAGCACCCCACGATGAGTTTTATCGTGATCACAAGCATCGACATCGGTGTGTTTGGGCTCATGTTTCACAACTGGTCTGCTGAGGTCATGGACAACCGGTTCTATAAGCCTGAAGAAAAAGAGCGCCTGGCGCTTTACAATTTCTTTCACAAGGTCAAGTTGTTCGCAGGCATGACTCAAGAAGAATACGCTGAATATCTTTATGGTGAAGAGGGTGCGAAAAAGCTTCTCGCAGAAAAACAAAAAGCAGAAAAACAAGGCGATTCGCAGGCCCAAAAAGAGTCTGATGTGCCCAGCGCAACAGGGGCTGGCCCGCATGGCGACTTTGACCGCACCGAGAAAGAACACCAAGAACGCGTTGCAAATTATAACAAGAGTCGCGCGAATATCCTTGGCGACTCTTCTGACGCAGGAGTTTCTGGCTCGAATGCAGACGCCGGTGCCGTAGACGCGCAGGCAATACAAGTTGTTCCAGCAAAAAACCAAACAGTGGTTGACGGCGGAATCGTTCTTGAGGCTGGCACCAAAGGCTCAACAGTGACGCTTCAAGTAGGAAGTAGCTCAGTGGCTCTGGATACTCCTGGCCATAACTCAAAAGAAGTTGCAGAGCTTGCGGCAGCTAACGGGAATAAGCCAGTAGCTATTTTTCAGCTGCCGACAGGTTTTCGTCTTCATTCTCTTGGCGATGACACGCGAGATAAGGGGCAGAGAAAAGACCTTAGCCCCGAAGAAGAGTCTGAACTTCAGCTCGATGCGTTTGAAAAAGCGCTTTGGAACTACCATAACGAGTACAGCCGCGAGTACAGTGACGGAAACTTTAACTACTAGACAGGCTTTTTCAGCAAGAAACCTTCCTTTGAGGTGGTGGGCGTGAAAATAAGAACTGCACGGCTCAAAAAATTGAAACAATCTCTTGGTTGGATGGCTCTGAGCCTTGCGCTGGTTCTTTCTTCAAGCCATGAGGTTCGTGCCCTAGAGACTCAGGCAAGACCTTTGCTTGACGTAGCTGTCAAAAGCAGCGTCGCTGCTCGTGAAAAGGTCGTAGATTTTCGGGCAAAACTCGAGATTTTTCAAAACAAGAATGCCGAAGTGAGTTTGGCGACTCTGCGCATGGCTGCGCAAGATGCGCTTGCGGCGATGCTCAAATACCGCTCAGACCTTGAAAGCGCTGGCAATGCTATTCAGCCTGACGACGATAGTTTTCCGACCTTGTACAATTTCGTTCAGTTTTATTACGGGTTCATGGATCCGTTTTATGTGGCTGCACCCACGCGGTTTGGCCCTGATCTTGGCGTTTACCTTGAGAGCCTGCCAGAGATTTTGGCTTTTGATGCCCGTAATTCTGCGCTGGCTAGTGCGATCTTGAAGTTTCAGTCGCAAGAAGCCGTTTCTAGGCGCAGAGACGGCGCAGAGGGTTCAGCAGACCCGGTTGAGTCGGCCGAAGACGCCAATGCTCTAAGGCCTCATGATGTGCGTTTCGAAGTGATGGTCACTTCCGGCGGGGCGTCTCGTTTGATGTTGAATCCGCGCGAATTGAGGCTTTTGGCCAATAAGGCGCTCATGGCGTTTCCTGACGAAGAGCTTGCCTTAAAGCGCCTTACCGTAAAGGCGTTCGAACTTCTATTCAGTGAGCAAGCCACGATGGAGTCTTATCTCTACTCGGATGAGAAAGACGACTCTGTTTTGCAAAGCAGGATGAGTCCTTGGCTTTTTTCATTGCAACAAGACCTGAGAAGCTTCAAGAAAGAGAGCGCGTATCGGGGCTTTTTCAAGCAAACCGCGTTAAAACCGGTGCTGGATGCAGTGGAAGCGCGAGTTAGAAACCCTGATTTCCAAGAACGCTTTTACAAATTCATCGGCGACCTTTGGAACGCTTATTTCGATCAGATCATAAGTCGCCCTATTTTCGGGAAAGCGGGTAGCAAGTCAGAACAGACTCCTCTTTTGACCCCGGAAAAACTTGTAGGTGCGTTTGTTGAATATGAAAAAACTTTTCGAACAAGCGCAAATCCCTTTGATAATCTTTTCTGGATCAGCTTCGGGCTCAATAATGATTATTTGACCAGGCTGAGGCCAGCGCAAGTATCTTCTTTCATCGTTGAGAACGTCAGAGTGGCGGAGATCGATATCCTCAGAAGCTTCATCCAAAAGTACATGCTCGATCTTTCTCGCGACTGCAAAGAGAACTGCCTCTTGCCTGAGCAAGAAGATGAGATCAACAACCGCATCGTGGGCTTCGTGAACTCTGTTTTCAATGAGAAGTCGATTCCCGATACGGTGGTGCACGAGTTCAACCGGCACTTGACCGACTTTGATACCGTAGTTTCCTTTAGAAGGTACAAACTAGCAGATATTTTCATTCGCGCTGTGCGCTGGTTTCAAGACGCCGAAAGAAAACTCCAGCTCTCGGAGGGCTTGAGAGAAATTCCTTTGAAGGGAGTGGTAGGCAACGGTGGCCAGAAGGTGCAGCTCATCGATGCCTCTCCAGATCCGGCTCTGGTCATGCTTGCGCTTGAAGAAGAACCGAAGCCAAGTGCGCACATGCCGATGCCTCCGACTGAAGACTCTAAGGCTCTTGCGCCTGTCGCGGTTCCGCCTTTGGTCGTGCAAATGGTTCAGCACCGCGTTTCTTTGATCAAAGAAGCCACCGCCAATTGCTCTGCATTGGATCAACTGGTGATGATGAACCCTGAGCTTCAGCCGCAGCAAGCCAGAGCCTACGCGGGGCTCAATCAATCGATGCAAGACAGCGTACAGTTGATTACTGGCGCGCCAAAAGGAGTTGAAGAACTTGTGGCTTCTGCGCGTGCGATGGCGCAGGCCGATGGCGGCGTGATCGGATATCTACGTGACCTTGATTCGCGGATGGCCGTAAATCAGGCCTTTCGCTGGAATGCCTTTTCTCTTCGCATTGAAAAAATGCATGAACGGGCGAATAGCGAGAAGGAAACAAGAGAGCGTCGGGTTCCCCGAGACGCTCGTTTGGTGCTCAAAAACTACAAGCTTGCTGCCAAGGTCTTGAGAGATGCGGGCCTTTCAAATCTTGAAGAGAAGCTTGAAAATGCCTTTCGAGCTCTTCTCGCTGATGAGCCTTCCGGAGCGGAGCCTCTTCTTGAAGAGCTCGAGAAGATAAAGAAGTACGTTGAAAAGCGCGACGATTTCTTGATCGCGATGCTTGTGCCTGATGAAAAGCGCGACGCCTACTTGCGTAGACTTCTTTCTAAGAATCCGGCCGTCTACCGCCGTTACATCAGCAACAATATGCACGTGCTGAAGAACCAGCTTCCGGGCTTGTTCATGACGATCGACTTGCCAAACGATGTTAAAAGAGAAACCGGCAACCCTAAACCCGTGAGGTTTTTCGATTTGATCGCGCGCGTGATTGGTGATGCGTGCGACGAAACCAAATCAACAAATGCGCACTGTGAAAACCCAGGGGCTCTGAAATCGGCCTTAGGCGGCACGAAGTCGCGCATGGCTTGGGCGATGCAAGACCTTGAAAAACAAGTGCGTGGCAGCGATCCGTTCTACGATGGTGAAAAACCCATTGAGGCGCTGAATATCCAAGAAGACGCGCGGTTTCAGCGAAGCAACCTCTATGCATTCAACCCTAAGACAGTAGTGTCGGGCGGAGTAGCGGGCACATCAGGAACGCCCGGGCCTCACATGGGATTCATACTGGGCTTTCTTCAGGGTAGCGTACCCAAGAACCAGGCTCCCTCTGAAGATGGTTTTTGGCCACAAGCGTTCAAGTACCGTGACATCTATCCAGCCATCGCCGATACGAAAGCCGATGATGAGCTCAAGCTCAAGCGCATTACCGTAGCCTCGCTCATCGGACCCTTTTTGCGAGCGGCATTGAAGGCCAATCGCGCTGGGGTTTCACTTTTGCTTGAGCCGCCACGCGAAGGTGTTTTCTCGACCTGCAATCCAGAAGACTCAGACTGGTGGATCGCTCGGAAGTTCAATGAATACCGTTCAGAAAATGGTTTGTATAAAAAGTTTTCGAATGGTTGGAAATCTCTGAAAGGTGCATGGAAAGGGATCGTAGGGGCTATTCCTGGCGGTGATGATGGCAAAGAAGATTATGTGCCTTCTCAAGACCAGTATGATGCGATTTCGGCAGACACCTGCCTTGATGACCGTGTTCAGATGTTGCTTGCCAACGAACCTCTGACGACGTTGCTCGCCGAAGTGGGTGAGGAAGTGAGTGGCGGTTTCGCTCAACTCAAACGAAAATCAACGCGTTTTGAGGCTGTATTCCATTCGATCAAAGAAGGCATGGTAGGCGCCCAAGAGTGGTCGCACATGTTGTTTTTAGGCACGATGTTGATCGAGTTCCCGCCGATGCTCAACCAAATGGCGATGTGGTACATGGGGGCAGCAAGCGTGATCGACCTCAGTGTGGATCTGGGGCAGCTCTCTGACTTTGGTTTCACCTACGGTGAGGCCAGGAAATTCGCGAACTCCGCCTTCTTGGGCAAGGGCTTGGCTTCTCATGAGAGCACTCAGATGGCGTATGACTCGTTCGCTCAGACCGCGCAGATCTTGTCTGGACGTCTGGCGATGGATGCCTGGTTTTATTACGGTATCGGGCATGGCATTATCTCGATGGGTCGCATGAACCTGCAGCGGGCAAGGTATGCGATGCGAGACTATTTCACGTATCCTGCTTTAGCGGCGCAATCTTTCAGGGTGCTTGAACTTCACCAGAATCCAAATGCGACTAAGGCCGATATCAAAAAGAAGTACCTGGCGCTTCAAATGGAGATCGCTTCTGAGCGCATGAAGCTCACGGGAACCGCTGGCGAGAACGACAACAACAGGGCGATTCTAGAAGAAACCCAGGAGTCTATTGATCACGCCTACTGGTTTCTTACGGGCGAGCGTGTCGGGAAATTTCCTGAGGTGAAGCAGTTTTATTCGCGAGTGATGCGATCGCGAAAGCGCATTGAAAAAGCGCTCGTGAAGATTGGGGCGGTCGAAAGATCTCGCCAGGGAAAACCCCTAGCGGAACAAGACGGGAAAGCGCCCACTGATACAACAGATTCTGTTGATCGTCCAAATGGCGCTGATCCAAAAGACCCGAACTCAGAAACTACCGGCGAAGAGTAATCAACTCTAGCGATTGAGCTTGTCGATTCAGAGCTTCGCGAGGGTTTGCCTCTTGTGGCTCATATTGTTTCGAGCCTGCAGGGCCATTGTGCGCGTGAAAAGACTTGTTACAGGGGCCATGTAAGAATTACAGGTTTACAACTTCCGCGGGCTATAAGTTTGACATGGTTAACGCATGGTGCTACGCGTACGTTCTTTACGGCTTTTGCATCAAAAGGTCGGATTGTCTTCATTTTAAGTCATCTGTGTAGAGAGTGGAAGTTTCTAGTATGCGAAAAACGGCCCGCCCCCGTCTTGTTCAGTTTGTCCTGTTTTGGGTTATAATTCTTCAATTATCGATTGGTAGCGTCGTTCCAGTTCTAGCTGCGGATTTCAAAGACCCTGGGTCAGGTTCGTCAGATCATCTGACTAAAGAAATTCAAGAACTCTCTAAAGAACTTGAAGTTGAAGAGCAGGCAAGCCCCGAAATAAGCGAAGAAAAGGCCAGGCAAGATGCAGAGTCGCTTCACCAACGGCTCGCGGGCTCGAAAACACATGTCCGAAATCGACTGGATACTTTCGGTCTGCTAGATCTTGATTTAATCGAACATACGCATAAAACGGTTCGTGTTGATGGGCTCCAACTGCGTTGGTCTGAGCAGGCAGTTGCTTCAGAACAGTCGGTATCGCAGAAACGCACTGGGGTTTCGCAGTTTAAACCGGTTTTCGATCTCTTCTCTAATGAGCCCAGGCATTTTGAAGTTGTTTACCAGGGGCAGACGATCTTTAGAAGTGCCGTAACCGCCCAAGCCGCGGTCTTGAATAAGGGCTACCTGGTCTTTATCGAGCCGGGGAGTTTTAGTGAGGGCGTTCAACATCTTTCGTTTATCGACCTTAAGTTTTATGAAGCCATTCTCGCTCAACAGACCCCGCCTATTTTTACGGCGCCCATTGCAACCGAAAGTGCTTCAACTGGTCTTAGAGCAACAAATGATGGAATCATCTTTGAAAATCAAGCAGGTGGTTCTGGAAGGGTTCCTTTCGAGGTCTTAGAGGGCTATTCAAACGCCCATAAGCTTGCCATGGATGTGACGGCAAACATTCTTGACCCCAAGTCTTATGAATCGATGCAGCCAGCGGTTGAAGAAATGGAAAGGTACTTAAAGAAAGCTGCAAATATTGAACTCATGGACGGTATAAGGCAGTTTGAGCGGACTCAAGAGTTTTATGCAGATATGCATAAAAGCCTCCAAAATAGGTATAATACTACGGTACCGAAAGTGAAGAATCTTGCCGCTCTTGGAGAAAAGAATCCGCACGAACCTGGATCAGATCAATGGACCGTCGAGAACCAAAATAAGCTACAAAGTTATGAGTTTTTCCTCAAAGGCGATTCCAGGCTCGCCGAAAGCACACGTTCGCTTCAGGCCTCGCTCTTAGCTCAACGGAAACTAGGGGCTCGTCTCCATCTCATTTGGCAGCGCCTTAGTTTGCCCCAGCCTTATGAGGCTCCGATGCGTATTCGTGAGGCTCTGGCCATGGTAGCGGCAGGTCTTAGCAAGGGAGCGGCAGGAGACGCGGGTTCAGTTCGCGAAGGCGTTCTTCAACTCGTAAACAATCCTTACGTCAAGTGGGGTGCAGGAGTAGCTGCTGCGGGAACGCTTGGGGCGCTCTACCCCGAGGTGTTTAGTCATTTTGTTTATGAGACTTTAGACATGGCCAATGTCGGTTTGAGGACGATGTTGGGAAAAACGCGAGATGTTTTCGGACTTCTCGGCGAAGCCACGACCACAACGTTGTCGGGGTTTTATAAGCCAGCGCTTTTTTATCAGACGTATCTTTCTGATGGAAAATACCTTAAGTTTGCCGCCGGACTTGCAGGGTTCTTAGCGACAGGACTTGCGATCGTTGCGACTCCGGTTTTTACCGTGAGTGCATGGAAGTTAGTGAGAGATTTGAAGGTTAGCATGACGTCAAGCCCTGGGCCTGGTCAAGGTGTCTTGGGGCAGGCGGAGGGCGCATCCCTTAGCTTTCTTGAAAGGTTGGTAGCTTCCTTTGTTGAACGGCAGAGGACTCAGCTCACTGCTTATTTAAAAGGCCAAAGAGTTGCATTTGAAAAAATGGCTGAGCACCATGGCCAAGCCGAAAAGCATGTTTTTACTACCAAGGACGACCAGTATGTCGAGCGTCGTCTAAGATGGATCGAGCAGAAAAACTCGCTCTTCTTTAAGAGCATGTTTGGAAGGGTAGATGCTTGGGGCCTTTTTCGAAAGGTACAAGAAAGAGGTGCGGGTTCGAGTGCGGAGGGTGAGGGTTCGGGCACTGAATCAAAGCAAGTGCTTATGGGCCACGATGCACATCCTCAGATCGACGTTGAGAGGGTGGCGGCTGAAAAGCAAATCTATAATTTTAAAACAGCGCTCGTAAGTTTTCTAGCAAGCTATGCCTCATTGACCGATGCGTTCGGTAGTATCGTTCATTCTTGGAACGGGTTTACGATTTTCAGACGAGTCTTTTGGAGCCCAAGTCTTTGGGTCATTCAGACCATCTATCCAAACTTTACCAATGTCGCGCTCGGAGACGGGTCACAGCATCAGCTCATTCCCCCATCTAAGGCCAACGGCGGATTACTCAACACCCTTGAGGTTTCAGTAAGGCTTGCAAAGTTTCTGGGATTTAGTTCAGACCTCGAGGCGGTTCACGCCTGGGAGTCAAAGATATTGCCGGTTGAGCAAGCAATTAGCGCTGTCGCGATTCGAGAGGCCTATTCGGCATTGGTGAGATTTACAGCCGAAGACGGGTCGGCAGAAGACTTGGCGAAACTTATAAAGTTGGGGGCCCCTCAGCATTTGACCGATAAACGGCTTACAGATAAGAAAATCCAAAAGCTGGTTTCAAAGCAACGAAGTTTTTTCAGGTATTTGGTAGATCAACTGAGTAGCCGAGCGTTGCAAAGGTACTTGGTTGAACTGACTCAAAAGGTTGGTAGAGATCAACCTGCAGATGCAACGATTTCAGAGTTGAAGAAGATCACTTTGGATCAAGCCAATGCACTTACAATTGATTCTAGCGAGGCTGAGCGACTCGTTTCAGAAGAGCTCAAGAGTGGTGAAGCCTATTCTCGGGCTAAACGAATCGTTGAGAGTTGGCATCCCTCGGCAATCTATCAACGTGCGGAAACGAACTTGCGCCATCGCTCTTTAGGCATCGTAGATCCGAAATACAACCCCACTATGGGCCGAATTCAGGTGGTGCTCGAGATGTTGCAGAAACCGGAGTCACTTCCACGGGCCGTGCGTTCTACCCTTTCAGGGCTCTTGATGGAAAAAACGATCGGGCTTGGAATGGCTCTGTTTGCTTTAGCCGGCATTCAGGGCGGCGTGATGCAGCCCTTTTATCCGGATGCAATGTTTGGTCCCGATAGCTATTTTTATATGGGAAGAATGCCCTTTGTGAACGGGCTTCTGATGGGGCTCGTGGTGGGGGTCTTCGCAAATGTTTGGGTGAAATTACAGGTTGACTCTCAACACAGCGATCATTTCGGTGAAGTGCCTGAAGGAGCGCAAAAAAAGTGGAGCTACGCACGCTGGTTTGGTCACCAGACGTTTAAAAACCCTAATAATACCTTCTGGGGAAATCAGAAAAGTTACTGGAAGATCATCTGGGGAAATATGAAGCCAGCATTTGTGTTGATGCTGTTTCAAGGCTTGTTGTCATTGGGAAGATTTGACCTCGATGGGTACGTCGTTGGCTACTTGATCGCTTATCTCAATCCGCTGAATGGGTTCAATCAAAAGGTCGAACAGGGCAATGAATTTGCTTCTTTTTATCATCTCAAGGATATCCCTAAGAAGTATCGAAGCCATCCGCGAGTACAGCAATATATTGCTCGAAAGCAACAGTCGTTGAGATTTTATTTCGCGATCTGGGAGAAGTTCTTTGTCGATCTTCAGGGGGCCATCATTGGCAATTTCGCAAGAATGGCGAGTGTGACTTACGGTGGTACCGAAGCGCTTTCGAGAATCTTGTTTGGAATGACGCCGACGGTGGGTGCTCGAATGGGTCTTGAATGGGCTCGTGAAAACATTGGTTTTGTGCCGGGCGTAAACTTTCTCACGAAGGCATGCGATAAACTTCTGACAAACAATTATAATTTTTCCAATACAGTTCCCCCACCTAAGGGGAAACAGGATTGATGCCTTACAAAGTGGATTCGAGGCGCACTGAGGCCCACAATAAATAAAGAGACCTTGAAGCGAATCAAGAGTGCATCAATGAATCGTTGGCTTTTGCTCTTCCTGTGGGTTGAGTTGTTCGCCGCCCTCACGATCTGAGTAAGAACTGATATCGAATGCCTTATTGATCATGCATTGGCGGCTCAAGGCTGTTCCGAAGAACATGGCGCTTAAAAGCAGCCACACCGGATTGCGGTGGGCAACTGCTAGAGCAAGTGTTCCTGCGCCAATCACGCCGCGTACGGCCGCTTCATAATTTCCAACGTTCTTTTGCATCTCGGCTTTCCTCCATCGAAGGGGCGATTAACCCTGCTAAAAGGTTTCTGCGTCATTTTCTTTTTTATAGAGGGTTTCGAATGCACAGGACGGGCCATGGCGTTTAGAGCCAACTTGTTAAAAAAGGATGAACTGAAAATGCAGACTCTGCCTCGCTCAAAGCGGGCAGGGCGAAGCGTCTCCTCAATCCAAAAACGCAGAAAGCGATATAGGAGTCGAAAAGTCGTAGATAGTTTTAAAAAAAAACCGCCTGTTTTTCTTTTGCAAA
>JBFMCE010000068.1:0-20772 GCA_040754655.1 Bdellovibrionota bacterium
GATCGAATAAATCGAGTAAGCGGCGATCGGATAGATCGCGAAAATCGCCATCAGTTCAAGCAACGATTTCTGCTCGAATAGAAGCTTGAAGTAGCTTCCGAGCCCTACTTCCATCAAGAATGCCGAAAGAATCGCATTACCGAGTGGGGCAAAAAAATAACAAGCCGCAAGGATGACGATAGGCCAAGGTCTGATCAACATAATCTATTTATAGTATCGGTCGAAACGTAACAATACTTGAGCAAAAACCCATAACCCACCAAGATCAAAAGCCTTTTCTTGGCGCGGCGCAGTTAAACCGGCCTTAAAGTTGAGATGCGTTCCTCACTGAAGAGCGTAGCCGAGCGAACAATTCATCCAGCCGCCGCAAGCCTTCTTTCCACTCAGGCCCCCCGACCAAGACGCGGCCAAAACGCAGCTGATCATACACCTTGATCCATGCGCATTGGTCTGGTGCGTATTGAAGGGGAGCAAGCCCTTCGAACCTTCTCCTTCTCCGCCACAAAGAAAAGTTTGATCCTTTTGAGCCGGACGAAAAACGAAAAGGAAATGCAAACGACTGAGCCCACGCAAAGCTCGATCCACGCATCCTCCGGTATCCCCAAAGCGAAAGCACGACCAAGACGAACGCCGCCAAGAAATAGGGCCAAAGCGTGATGATCCATCTGGCGGAAATGACGTACCGATACCAGTACGCATCGAGAAGATCGCGGGCGCCCTCTAAAACCTGAAAGCCGCTCCAAGTCTGAGCAAGGTACATCGGCGTGATGTCGATCGGAGTCCATCCCAAGATCGGGTCCCAGGCCTCGATCCATGCATGCGAATCGGACTGGCGCACCGTCAGCACCCCTGCCACAGGGTTTGAGGTCAGCCTGAAACCAGAGACGAGGCGCGCTGGCACGCCGGCAAGCCTCAAGAGCAACGCTGCCGACGTCGAGAAGTATTCGCAATGCCCTTTTTTTATATCAAACAAGAAATGCTCGAGGTTGTGTCGGGCGGAATTGCCATAACCGCTGATGCGATCCCCTACCAAAGCGCCTTCGTAGTTCTCAGAAGCGAAATGCCGGATGAGGCTTTGAATTTTCTGCTCATTGGATGTTGCATCAGAAAAAATTTTTCCGGCCAGCTCCTTCCAACGTCCCATGATCCTGGGGTTCTGAGCCCACTCGCTAGGGAACTCACTCAAGCTCTCATGAGGCGTGTCGCTGAGCCGAAGCCTCCCCTCATCCCCCTTCAGAGAAAGAACATAGCGAACCTGTTGGTGTTCTGACTGCAGAATGCGCCACTCGCCATGTGAAAGCTGTTCCAACGACGTCGGTTGGTCAAAATCGGCCAGACGCACCCTCGCAGTCGAATAAGGAACGAAGACCGTGGGCGTTCCCACCGGCTCTCGTATGAACTCGACATTGGCGATGATATCTGCGCCGTCCGGTCGCTGGTTTGATCCGACTGGCGCATGCGTCGTGCGAAACCATTTGGTCCCGTCAAACTTCTCAAGCGCCGTGCCTCTCAAGAGATATCCCGGGATAAGGTACCTCAGCGCATCGGGTTCGACCCACTCCTTCGATAAAAAAACCCGCAGAACGGGGGCCGATCGCTTTTGCTCGCCCCAAAATTTATTTCCCCCAAGATCCACGATGTCCGTATACCCGATTTGGGTTTCCTCCCCGGCGCCCCCGCGAAAACCAACGCCTTGTTTTGGGCGGGGAAGGATGGGAAAGATCACCAGGCTTAAAATGAAAATGAGCAAGGTCAACATCAACGCTTGAGAATAAAAATTGAGCGGCAGCGGAAGATCCGAGCGTTTTTCAAATTCCCTCTCAAGATAAAAACAAAAGAGAGCCAACGCACTCACCACCACGAATAAAAAGAGCACGATGGCCAAGTAAAAGTCGGGGCTGATCGAAACGGCCAGCACGATCCCGATGAAAGCGATTCCCAGGCGCCAATTCCTGTTCCTGAGGTTATCGACTGAAAACCAGGTGAGCATGTGCACGAGCATCGACGCGTTCGCCGCGACGATCAACGGGGGCGCGACGTTCATCCGCACCAACGCGACGGATCCCAAGACCATCGCAACAAGCGCCCACACCAAAAGTCTTTCCATCAGTCCGACAAGACTTCTTGCGAGCCCTGAGTGTTTCGCTTGATTAGACACGCTCCACGCCAGAGCCATGGCGAAAGGCACCGACCATGAAACGGCGGATTGGATCTCGGCGGTGCCAATCAAGGCGATCACGGCGAGCAGGTCGAGCGCACGCACGAGCCAATGCGACAATTCCCTAGGTTTCATGCCGCCCCTTAGGCGCCGGTTGAACGGTAGCCAACAGATCAAGCGCCGTGGAAATACCAAATATCTTTCGTCTATAAATGCCATCGAACAAAATCAAGGTCGCTTGGGTGCCCTCGACCTCGCTTGCGTAAAACGGACTCGCGGCCTTTTCGATTCTCTCTTCGAAATCGCCGGCCCTGTCTACGCGCAGGTCAAGCAGAACCTCAGCGGCCCTGGAATTCGCCTTGCGCACCCTCACCACGGGCGCCCCTCGCCTTGCGCTCAAAGTCCATACCACGTGCCGGTAATCATCATCGGGTTGCATTTCTCGGATTTCGCCTTCGAGGAAGTCTCCGCTAGCGGTTCTGTAAACCTTCACGCCCTGTGCATCGGTTTGCCCTGATTTCTCAAGCCTGCGAGGCCAAACCAAACGTTCTCCTTTCAAGGCTACCCACCTGATCTTCGTGGCGAACCCGAAGGGATAGCTGGTTGAACAACCTATCCCGTCCCACTTGTGGATTCCCCGCTTTTCCGCAATCCATTTTGAGCTGACTACGATCTCGCTTTTGGGTGGCAAATAAGGAACGAACCCATGGGCGATCAGCTTGCGACCGGCCCACTCACCCACTTCCATGCAAAACACCGGCAACCTTCCTCGGTTGCGAACGATGATGCGATCATGAGCGCGTTCCGAGGCGATGCATGGGCTGCGCGTCCATTGGATCTGGATGGATGCAACCGCCAGCTCAGAAAGGACGCCAGACAGGATCAAGCCTCCCAATAAGAAACTCTCAAGCAGATATAAAACGTTATTCCCGCTCGAGGTCGCAACCACTCCCAAACCAATGGTCAGGGCAAGATACCATTTACCGGCCACGCTTACATGGAGGCGACGGTGTCCGTATTCTTTGAGGTCGCTCATCGTTTCTACCGTGGGTGTTTGAGGGTGCTCACAATGTCTGAGATGATCCGCCGCTTTGGCTCGAGCTCGCCTGAACCCATCGCAAGGCTCAATCGATGCGCAAGCACCGCTACCGATAAATCGCGCATCTCAGAAGGATGCACGAAATCCCTTCCTCTGAGATAGGCCAGCGCGCGCGCAGCCGAAAGGTATTGCAAACCGCCTCGCACTGAAACACCGTGAGCGATCTCAGGATGGCTTCGGGTCGCCTTGATGATGGAATGAGCGTACTCGAGCACGCTCGATTCAATATGAACCTTCGCTATTTGGTTGCGCGCTTCTTTTAAGCTCTCCATCGAATTCGGGAACTCTGCTCTAGAGCGCGCCCGGCTCTCGCTCCTCGACTCGTAAATCGCGAGCTCTTCCTTTTCCGGAGGCAACCCTACCCACACCAAAATCATGAAACGATCGAGTTGGCTTTCCGCCAACGGATAAACACCGTGAGATTCAACGGGATTCTGGGTTGCGATCACGAAGAAAGGATCGGGCAGGCTGTACGCGACTCCATCGACGGTAACCGTCCCCTCAGCCATAGCCTCAAGCAATGCGGACTGGGTTTTCGGGCCTGTTCTATTGAGTTCATCAGCCAGCAAAAAGTTGCTGAAAATAGGTCCCTTGCGAAACTCAAAGTCTCTCATGTCGCGCGCGGGTCTCAGCACACCCAAGATATCGCTGGGCAAGAGATCGCTTGTCATCTGAACTCGCCTAAAGCTGCCGCCAAAACTTTCAGCCAAAAGCCTCGCGAGCGAGGTTTTTCCGACGCCGGGCGGTCCTTCCAACAAAAGGTGTCCGCCCGCCAGTATCGCGGCAAGCGACAATTCGATGAGTCGATCTTGGCCGAGGAGTTCTTCTTGCAAGTGCTTCTGTATATTCCGCAGTTCCATGTTCTTAATTGAGAAGGATACTTTGCTTATGTTGTTTACTCAAGCGACGCATACGGCTTAAAATAAAGAACCAGAATGCCAACTCACGCGTTGAAACTGAAACATCCCATTGTGCTCGTTCACGGACTTGGGGCAAAAGGTTACTTTGGTCCGGTAGATTATTTCTACGGCATCCCCAAACGTCTTCGTGAAGCTGGAAACCGCATTTTTATCGCGAATTTAACGGCATTTCATACGATCGAACACCGCGCAAAAGAATTGAAGTCTCAAATCGAAAAAGCTTTTCCCGAAGAAAAAGTAAACCTCATCGGACACAGTTTTGGCGGGCTCGACGCGAGATACCTTGCAGCGCAACAAGATTTCACGGAACACGCTGCGAGCGTCACGACAATCGGAACCCCGAACCGCGGAAGCATCATTCTAGACATCGCCGTAGGAATGGTGCCCGAGGCGACCTTCAAAGTCACCGACCAAGTCTTGAAAGTCCTCAACTCGAGCACGAAGGCCTATCAACAGATCACCAGCAGTTATTGCACTGAAGTTCTGCCGACTCACGCGCCAGTGATGCCGGATGTCGGATACTTCAGCGCCACAAGCGTCATCCAGAATCCCGTGATGCGCACGGCGCTGCCCTTGTTTTGGCTTCCTCACCGCATCGTGCATCGGTACGAGGGAGACAATGACGGTTTCGTATCAGTGCATTCTTCTCGGTGGGGAGAGCATATCTGCACCTATGTCGGAGACCACTACGGGCAAATCGGGCATTTTTTTGGATTTTCGCGAGGCCTAGACCACTATCGCTTCTTTGACGAGATCGTCAAACATCTCAAGAAGCGAGGCTTTTGAAGTTCTCGCCCAGGAATCCTGAGATCAACCGATTGACCTGCTCAGGGCAATCAAACTGTGGGCAATGACTGGCTTCGGGAATGACGACATACCTGCTGTTCTCGATTCTTTCGTGCAACGACTTCTGATGGCTTGTCGATATCATCTTGTCTTTCTCGCCGCCGATGATCAGCGTCGGCACGCGAATGAGCTCAAGTGAATCTCGCCTGTCGTGCCTCAAGTACTCGCCTAGAAGTTGAAAAAAGATCCGGGGAGAAAGCTCTCCCATCACTCGAATGCACTCTCTGATGTCTTCTATTTTCGAAAGCGCCGGGTTGAAACCGACGTACTTCGCGAAACGCTCGGCTCCGCGCGTGCGAGTGGGCATGCGCCAAGCCTGATCAGCCAGTCGCGGGAAGAGCCCGTCGACCGTTTTGAGCATCGACTGAAGCACGGTGAGGCCATACATTTCTCGCGCCGTATTGGCGGGGAAAGCGGCCGCGCCCGCGATCAAAACCAGCGAGTGAACCCTTTCAGCGAACCTGGCTGCAAACTCAAGGGCGATATTCACGCCCATCGAGTGTCCGACCAAGCAAACGGTATCGCGCAAGTTCAAGTGCTCTAGAAACTCATGAATGTCCCCCGCGATCCGCGGGAAGGTCAGGGTCGTGATGGCCCGGGGTGCTTCCGAGAAATTGTGACCCCGATAGTCCAGCGTCAAAAGCCGATAGCGCCGAGCCAGGTATTCCCACTGATACTTGAAGTGGTGCGAACTGCACGCCAAGCCGTAACAAAACAAAATGACGGGTCCCGCGGGATTTCCGCCAACTTGAAAGCTTAGACGCAGACCGTCTGAGGTTCTAAAACTGCCTGATTCGCGTTCGAAGATTTTTTTAGAGGTTCTACTCACTTCTTTAAGTCTACTTTTTGGTTGGTCAGGCCTCAAGTCACCCCGCAGTTTTACAATGCCTTCAATATTGAAAAATTGACCGAGCGGGAATGGAGTGGAACTTTTTGCCCTGCGGAGCGGACAATCCTCATGAATAAATTGATCCTGTTGTTTGTCGTCAACTTGGCAATGGCCATCTGCCTTCTTATTCCACGCGACGCCCAAGCTGAAATCGCGCTGGGCTTACACGGGGGAATCAGTTTAAGCGATGCTTCTGTCGAGCCTGAGCTCTCAACCGACTACCGGGCTGGTGCGGTTGCGGGTGTTTTTTCTGAATTGAAGATCGCGGGCGAAGTCTTGTACCTTCAAGGCGAATTCAACTACGTGCAAAAGGGAGCGGAACAAACGGTTCTAAGAACCGAGTCAAAGATCAAGCTCGATTACATCGAAATTCCCCTTCTGCTGAAGGCAAAGTATGAAAAAATGGATTTCAAGCCCTTCATCCTCGCGGGGCCGGCGCTTGGCTTCAATGTAAACGCGTCTGGCGAATCCACCATCGGGCGAACACAGTTCACTTCAGACCTCACTACCGTGGATGCAATCGATTTCGGTCTTTTGTTCGGCATCGGCGCCGAATATCACTTTTCAAGCCAATGGGCGGGCCTCTTGACGGCCAGGTACTCGCTTGGGCTTGTCGATGTGGTGGAAACGGCTACGACCTGGAAAAATCACGGTCTTCAGACTCTCGCCGGAGTGATGTTCAAATTCTAAGCCACTCCCGGAACCGAGAAAGAAGTTTCGCGCGAACCTGCTGGCACTGAGAAGAATCCAGCTGATCGGTGTCGACGCCCACCACGTGATTCATGAGGTTGAACTCTTGCGACACGTCATCAAGTCCGCCGCTGAGATGGCCAAACTCGTGGGCTAAGAGATAGGGTCTCACATGATTCTCAAACACCACTCCGTCAGGCCCGCCATCAGCGACAGATGAAAAAGCATTGCTTTTGTCTTCCCCTAAATCGCCCGCGCGATCCCAACGGCCGGTGGCAACGTAAAGCGCTGACGAGGATTGGCGGAAGGACTTCCTTATCTTGCGCAGATCAGAATGGTTCTTGGGGTGGTAGCTCAAACCGAATGCCTCTGGCTTGATTTGCTCATAACTGCCTAAGCTGAATGAAATCCCGCACCGAGCCCAGAGCTTTGACATTACCCGAAGCGCTTTAGACACCTGATGGACGGAAGGAACGGGAGGAATTGCGTCGCTGTTTTCAAAGACGACAAACTTCACTTTCACTTCGAGCGGGGCTACCGATCCCAACGCGACGCCCGACACCGAAAAAACTGCCAAAAATAACGATATAAAGAAAAGCAACGACCTCTCCTTGGTCATTTCATTGGCCTAAAACGCCTACCTGCCAGACTCACTCATCCCGTCGGCCCCAAGCCTTCTCACTTGAGTTCGTTTGAATCACCCTTAAAAGCCCTGGGATCAAGGCTGTACTTGCGAATCAAGCCATACACTTCCGTGCGATACTTGCCCGCGATTCTGGCCGCACGCGCAATATTGCCACGAGCGTGACGCAGCAGTGATTCGACGTATTGCCTTTCGAAGTTTTCCTTCGCTTCTTTATACGGAGGCACATTGGTGCCCATGAGCATTTCCCCCAGAGATTCCGGCCTTTCAGACGAGTCTTCGTCTGCTTGAACGGCTTCCGCAATAGCCTTGGCCGAACTTGACTGCGACTCCGCCATCGGATCGACAGCCATCGCTCCTTCGGGGAAAAGGTCCGCGGTGGTGAGCACGGGGCTTTTGCCCATAACCACTGCGTGCTCTACCCTGTTCTGTAATTCGCGCACGTTTCCGGGCCATTCGTAGGCTTGCATCGCGACCAATGCGGCCGCAGTGAATCCTTCGAACTTTCTCCCATGCTGCGAAGCAAATCGAGTTGCAAAGACCGTAGCCAGATAAGCAACATCCTGTTTGCGTTCGCGAAGCGCGGGAACATGCAATGGAAGCACCTGAAGCCTATAAAACAAGTCGTCCCTGAATTTCTTTTCGGCTACCAATTGCCTCAGGTCCCGGTGCGTCGCAGCGATAATGCGCACATCCACTTTGACCGGCTGGCCAGCCCCTAGCGGCAAGACTTCGCGCTCTTGGATCACGCGCAAGAGCCTCACTTGGATCGAGAGCGGGGCATCTCCGATCTCATCCAGGAACAAAGTGCCGCCATTTGCGCGAACGATATGGCCGATCTTGCTCTCACGAGCGTCGGTGAAAGCTCCCTTTACGAATCCGAAGAGTTCGCTTTCAAGCAAGGTCTCGGGAAAAGCTCCGCAATTGATGGCGACAAACGGACCTTTGGCGCGCGGTCCCATCTGATGCAATGCCCTTGCGACCAACTCTTTCCCGGTTCCGCTTCCTCCGTATACAACTACATTCGAACTGATCGAGCTTGCGATCCGGACCTGTTCTAAAAAGCGCTGCATCGTCGGATCGCGAGTCAAGATGAGTTGGTCAAGCAACTCATCTTTTGAAACCTCTGTCTCGCCTTCTTGAATGAGCCTGCGCAAACGGGCGACCTCAAGCTTCATATGGTAAGACTCGATCGCTTGAGAGATTTGAAGGCGCAGCGCCCCTTCTTGAAAGGGCTTTCGGATGTAACCATTGGCGCCCATCGAAAAGGCCTGCACCGCCGAATCGACGTCACCGTGAGCGGTGATGATGAAAATTGGCACCTCGCTGTCGATGTCGCGAAACCTCGGCAAGCTTTCAACCCCATTTTCACCCTGAAGCCGCAAATCCAAAAGAATCAGCGAATACTGGTTGCAAGCCAGCTTTTCAAGCGCGGGGCCGACGGATGAGCACGTGTCGACCCTATACCCTTCAGACTCCAGGCGCAGGGTTAAAATATCTGCGATCTGCTCATCATCATCGACCACAAGAATGCGCGGGCGAAGCTCTTTCATGTATCCTCCTCGAGATCAATTTCCTTGAGAATCTGTATCTTCTCTTCAAGCGTACGGCTCTTTTGCGTTGCGGTCTTTTCACTGCGCAGAAGCTCGAGCAAGATCGACGCCGGCACATCCAGCGACTTTAGCTCTCCTTCGCTCAAAAGGGCTTCAAGATAGGCCTTCCCTTTTGTCGGGTTGTAGCGATTGCTCTCGCGATTGAGCATTTCAAGCGCGATCTTCACATGTCTATTCGACCTTTCTTGAACTTGCGACGGCCCAGACGACACCGTACTGCAAGCCATCGCAGACAATGCCAGCACCAAGGTTAAACGCATCATACCGAGGCTCCCATCGCATTTGACCGCAGCGCCATTGAATTCACATGTGATTCATACCTCTGGGGCATCTTGAGGCGAAATACGGTCACTCCCTCGGCAGACTCGGCCGATACCGTTCCGTGATGAGCTTCAATGATGCGCTTCACGACACTCAAACCCAAACCCACGCCCTGCTGGCCTTGCGCATTCGAGGCGCGAAAAAACCTCTCAAACACTTGCGTGAGTTCGTTTGGCAATAGTCCTCTTCCATGGTTCGTGACGCTCACTTCCAACTGAGGAACCGGGACCGTTTCGTGGCGCTTCACTTCAACGACAATAGGCCTCATGTTGTCGCCGTATTTGATCGCGTTCAAAAGCAGGTTTTCGATCACATGGGTGATGCCCTCGGTGCTGAAGGCGGCGTCGATTTTAGACGACTGACTCAGCAAATCAATGATCATCCCCCTGCGTTCCGCGATGGGCTTCACCCCGTGAATCGCCGCTTCCAAGACAGAAATGAGATTCTTCGGGCGTTCATCGAAAGAATAAAACCCAGACTCCATTTTCGCATGGTTCAATAGATTTTGGATCATCATCTCAAGCCGCTTGGTGGCCTGGTTGCAAATCTCGAGCGTGCGTTCGGAAACATTCGAAGGAAGCGACTGCTGTTTTTCCGAAAGCAGCGTCAACCCTTCTTTCAAAGCCGTGAGCGGGGTCCTCAGCTCGTGCGAGACGGTCGACACGAAATCGCCCTTCATGCGATCAAGCTCTTCAAGCCTCGCAGCCATTGTATTGAATTCTTCGCGCAACGAAGTCAGCTCTTCGACGCCCCTGAAATTTTCTATGCGGTAAGACAACTCTCCCTCGCGAATGCGCTTTGCGGCCCGTTTGATGCTTTCGATGGGCTTCAATACCCCCAAATACAAGACCGTGGCGAACCACCCGGCCAGACCTATCGCTATAAGAAGTGCTACGAGGATGATGCGCCTTAAGTCTCGGGCGACCGAACGGATGCGCTCCGCTTTTTCAGCGCGTTGCTGCTCAAGCTGTTGATCGATCTGCCTCAAGTCATGGGTTGAAACTTTGACACCGACGATTTTTTCAAGCTCGATCAACCCGAAATCGATTTCATCTTGAAGCTTGTTGAATTTCACTTTGTAGGCTGAATCACCGGTCACGTGATACTTCGCGATGGCGCGAGCTTGGTTGAGAGAGGCCGCTTCGATCTGTTTCAAAAGAGCTGAAGCCTTGAAATTTGCGTTGAGAAGTTCATCGGCTTCTATCGAGTGCCTGCGAGTCTTTGTCAGAGCGTATGCGCCTAGAAAAGCGATCAAAAACAGCAACACCGTTAAGACAAGATAAGCCTGAGTACGCAACCTCCACCATGAGGTCATAGAACGATTACCCCCTAATTCAAATCCCTTAAGTCTCGAAAGAGTACCAAATTTCAATTTAATGTCCAAAAAACTCTACAATCAACTCAATAAAATTTGTTCCGAACTAAAATCCTACATCGCAGAGTAGCAAATACCCTGCATCTTTTACCCAAACCCGCGCTTTAAACTGGCGCAGGCCCTGCATAAGAGCAAAAGACGTATCACTCACTACAAGGAGGTAGAAAAAGATATGGAGATTCCCCGTCGCCCTGAAATTGCAACGGATCGAGAAAAAAAGATCATTCGCGACGTAAAGTGGGGCCCGCTTTCTCAAAAGACAAGCCGGTCTCTAGCGCACATGAAAGACCAATCGCCCGCGACCGTCACAGCTGTTTGGAAGGATGGGTGTTCTTTGATCACTCGCGAGAACCTGCTGGAAGGCGAAAATATCTGGCTCGAACTCACCACTGAACAAAATCAACAACAAACCCTTTACACCGGAACGGTCACTTGGGTCGAAAACTGTTTTCGCCCCGAAGGCAACCGATGCGAAGTTCGTTTTCGCCAGATCGCCGTAAGGGCATGAACAAGCGTTGAGCGCGCAAACGCCAATGCCACTGGCAGTTCAGCGTATATAGAGAAATAAAGGCGCACCACGCCGTCAAAAGCCTTCACCACTGCTTCACCCAGCGCCAGGCTCGTTAGGTACGACGCTTGCTTCTCTTAAACGCATCACAAGGGAGGCCTCATGGGCATTCTTGGATGGATCGTATTTGGATTGATTGTCGGCTTGCTTGCGCGAGCCATTATGCCAGGTCGGGATTCAATGGGTCTCATTGCGACATCGGTACTCGGTATCGTCGGAGCATTGTTGGCTGGTTGGATCGGATATGGGCTTGGTTGGTATGAACGTGACTCAGGCGCGGGGCTCATAGCCTCGGTCGTGGGTGCATTTGTGGCTCTATGGATCTACAACGGAGTCGTGCGATCGCGTCGAGGACGCAACACGATCAACCGCAATGACCGCGATCGGTTCGCGGCCTAGGTTTCATAGATTTTGTTGAGCGAGCGCTCAGCAAATCAAGGAGCAACACGCCAAGGATGGCACCAAGCCCTCACTCGTGGGTGCTTGGTGCCATACGTTAAGTCCGCAATGAAAATGGCGTGAAGTTCGTGGTCTTATCGAAGTAATCTTCGCGTTCCGTTCGTTTGAGAAAACCCACCACTTTGTAAGTGATCGGCGTCATCAAGACTTCCGTCAAGACCTTGAGGCAATAATTGGTGGCCATCACTTTGAAAACGAGATCTTGAGGCCACACTCCCCAAAAAGCGAGCGGGTAAAAAATCAAAGAATCAATGCCTTCGCCAATGATCGTGGAACCGATGGTACGCATCCATAAAAACCTGCCCTTCGTCCGCAGCTTGAGTTTCGCCAAGACGAACGAATTCGAAAACTCTCCTAAAAAGAAAGCCACTAGCGAAGCGAATACGATGCGCGGCGCTGATCCAAAGGCCGTCTCTAACGCTGCTTGATTGGGCCATCCTGGCGCAGGCGGAATGGCGAGCACGAACCAACTCATGAAAGAAGCAAAGGCCATTGCGCCAAATCCCGCCCAAACGACCTTGCGCGCGCGCGCGTAGCCATAAACTTCGGTCAGGATGTCGCCAAAAACATAACTGATCGGAAAGAAAATGATGCCGCCACCAAACGTAAACCCTGCGACCACTCCGACCTTCGATGCTCCAATCAAATTAGAGCAAAGCAAGATCGTAACGAAAGCCGCCATGATGAGGTCATAATACTTGTAGGATTTTCTTTCTTCTGTCATGCCGGCATTGAACCGAACAACCGGGTGTTCTGGCAAGTCAAAAGATCCTGCCGGTGTTTTGCAATTTCGAGAGGATCCCGTTAAGAAGAACCCAGACGTCTTGAGAAGAATCCACGCGAAGCTTTGCATGAGTTTGCCCAGCGCCCACTTTGACTCCCAAAGTGGGCACAGAGGCGTAGCGAAAGACATTTTCATCGGTCGGCTCGTCCCCGAAATACAAAAGTCTCTGGCAATTCAAGGTTCGGCACAACTCGGAAGCAGCCTCTCCTTTATGTGGCGCCGCCTGTGGCACGATATTCAGCGCCGAAATCCCATCTAAAACGAGTGCCTGATCGCCAACCGTTCGACGAAGTTCTTCAAGAGCCCTAGTTTTCCACCACTGCTGATTTCCCGCTTCGCGGTAATGCACCGCTAGGCTATAGTGCTTGTCTTCTAAGCGCCCTTGGTTCTCTTCAACCAAGCGTTTGAGGACCTCTAGTCTTTCAAGGCGCCATTGTTGCCAGTTTTGCGAGGACCATACTTTTTGGCCGCCTGTCTTCAGCCTAAGCTCGCAGCCGTGATTCCCGATCAAATGCAAGTTCTCAAGGCACGCATAGGTTCTTAAGTCTTTGAGACCACGGCCAGAAATGACCGCACATTCCGTTAGTTTTCCGAGTTTTTCGAGAAGTCCCGCTTGGTCTTCCCGAAGTCTCACCTGTTTCGGATCCGTACAGAGCTCGACCAACGTGCCATCAAAGTCGAGGCCGATAAGGGTAGGCTCCTTCTTAATCCAACTAAAAATATCGGTCATTACCGTGTTTTCGAAGGTGCTCATACCTCTTTCTTAAAGAAAGATCTCTATACTGCAAGCTCAATCCTCAACTTGACATCATGCGACAAATAGGCGACCAATATACGCAGTTTTTAACCCCGAGGAATCTGCGCATGCCAAGAGCTGGCTTACTTGTCTTTTCACTCCTCTCTGTTCTTTGCTTCGTCTCGCCATCAAAGGCAGATGCCCCTATCAAAGAAGTGAACCAGCCGCTGATCCATATCGCCGAAAGCGTGAATGCAAAGCTCTACCGCGCAATTGGCCTGATGGAAAACAATGAAAAGTGGGCTGAGGTCAGCGAGATCTTGCGAGAGGTCCTGCAAGAAGACGTTTACAACCCTGCCGTGGTCGATCGAATTCGAATCGTAAAACAATTCGTCGACCGAGAACCCTTCAGAAAACGAATCCATAAATTTTTCGACCGGCGCCTTGAAACCCTTTCCTTCCTAGAAGCTAGAATCCTGCTGCTGGAATGCATCCGCGAGATGCGTCCCATGCTCAATAGATCCTGGGACGGGGAAGTCCGCCATTTCCAGAAAATCGTCTGGACCACCCTATTTCCGCACGCTGAGGAATACGGCGACGTACTGTTACCGAAACCCGCGAAGTATGCGTTCTCAAAATACGCCTATACCCTTAGGAATGTGAGAACGCTTTTTATAGGAAAAGGCGGACGCAAGGTCAAAGCCCTCTTCACCAAGTACCTCAAGGAAGAAAAAAAATCGCTTTATTCCGGCATAGATGACGACGAGGACGATTACTCTGGCATCTCTGGGATCGATGATGACTACGCAGATGATGAAAGCGGCGATGAAGGGGATATTGACGATCTCTTGTCGATCGAACGCCTGTCTTACCTTCGCGGCCGCATCGCCGGAGATCTCTTGGAAAGCGGCGTAAAACCAGAATCATTAGACACCGAAGAAGAAGACCGTCCCGCTAGCGGGCTGGACGACCTGCTGGGCGACGATGATGATGACGATGATGATGATCTCATAGGCGATGACGACGAGTTTGATGACGATGATTCGGATCTAGGGATCGGCGGCTTCGATGGCGACGATCGGGTAATGGCTCTTCGCAAGGCCTACAAGTGGGTCAATAAAACAATACGAGCTCTCCGTCACAAACACACCCACGACGAGATTGAAGCGCTTACCTTGCTCTTTACCGCGTTGGCTAATCCCGACCTCGTCAATTACGACCCCCAATTGAGAGATTTCATGAAGGGCGTGAAATTTAGGTTCCGGCTGGCCGAGTTTGAAAAAGACGCCGAAGAGCTGATGGAAGAGAAGCCGAAAGAAGAAGCCTTGGATGAGGAAGAAAAGCCAAAAAAGAACTCCGAGGCAGATAAGAAAAAGAAGAAAGAAAATTCCCGTGAGTTTACCCCCGCGGAACTTGAACTCGTACGGCTCGTGAACGATGCCATTATTCCCAACCAGAACATTCGCGTCGAACTCGAAGTCGACAATAAGACGGACCAACGCGTTCTTTATCTGGTTTCAAATCTCAACGGCCAAACCAATTTCGTTGCCAATGTTTTGGCTTTCAAGAATTTGATCGCAACGATCCAATTCTTCAAAAGCGTACCGCCTCCGATCTTAAAAGGCATCAGCGCCACGCCTAAGGGAATCTCTAAGGTCATCGACGTCCTGGCTCACTCACTTGAACAGTCTTATGAGCATGGCAATTATGTTTTTAGGCGCATAGGACCTCCGATAGACGCCGTATTTCGTATTTTGGTCGCGACCGGAGGAAAGTCCGTCGAGTTCGTCACCCAAAGGGCCGCCACTTACGCCAAGGCCTTGGTCAATCAACCCGGCGTCGCCAAGGGCCTGAATACCTTGCGATCTCGCAAGCTCCTTTACAGTCTCGTGGCACTCAGCGTGGCTTCGGATGTTTCAGCCGGCATGTTAGAGCTGTGGAATGCGCCCGAACAACTCGATCGAGCCCCGATCGTGATTCGAACTGCCGCGAAAAGCTCAGGAACGCTCGCTTACCTCTCGAGGTCACGCACGATCGTTTTCCCGGTTGCTGCGCTGGATCTCGGCAATATGATCACCAGCCGGATTCCTTCGACCCCCGACTTGCTCGAGTGGACGTATCAATTTGGCTATCGCCAGCTCTATTCGTTTGTCTTTGGCCAAGGCCCCGAAGAAGAACTCTTTCAGGAAATCAAGACTCAGCTTCAATTCACTCCGAACGAAGCTTCCATTCTTTTGCGCGAGTACGAGACCGCGATTCAAAATGCGAAAGAACTCAAAGACCTCACCGCGGCTGAAAGCCAACTTAGCTCCAGGCTGGGCCTGTACGCGTCGAGGCGCTTGGTTTTTCATTATGTCTCGGTGAATTCGCTCGATGGCGGCGAGAGCAATACCTTGGGCCACGAGCTCAGGGAACAAAGCCTTGAATTGGATCGCATCCACTGGCCGTGGTTCAATCCTCCAGGAAAAACAGACGCTCCCCAAGCAGGGCTTGCGCGGCTTGATCGCAAGTTCTGGCAAAAGTGGGTGAAGTTTGGCGGCGAGCCTAGAAGGCTGCCTCAAACCCTTGAGAAGGCGCTCGAGCGAAAAAAAGAACAAAACTCTCTTGAAGACCTCATAGACGATGACCTCGATGACCTTGACGATGAAGAAGATGAAGAAGAAGACGAGCTTTGAAAAGAAATTGAAGCAAAAAACCCAGGCGACGAGAAAAAGAGCGGTCTCCATGCGATTCAAGAAGAGCAAAGCGCTTGCTCATCTCACGAATGCAGACCGCACCCTTGCGTCAATCATTGAAAAAGTAGGTGTCTGCGCATTGAAACCTTCACCTGAAGGTGAACATCTCGATCACGTCATGCGTTCGATCATTTTTCAACAGCTTTCAGGCAAAGCGGCTTCTACAATCCATTCGAGGTTCAAAGGTCTTTACAGAGACAGATCTCCTACGCCAGCCGAGCTTTTGAAGACGCCAGATGAAAAATTGCGCTCTGTAGGGCTATCAAGGCAAAAGATCGGCTACTTAAAAGACCTCGCGGCGAAAGTCGAAAACGGCCAAGTTCCGCTCGCCCGAATACATGAGCTTGAGGATGAAGCCGTCATCGACGCACTCACTCAAGTCAAAGGCGTCGGGCGTTGGACGGCCCAGATGTTCTTGATGTTTCGCCTGGGCAGATCGGATGTTTTGCCTCTTGTCGATTTAGGCATTCAAAAAGCCATTATGAAGGCTTATAAGCTTCGAGCATTGCCAAATGCCAAGCAGATCGAAAAAATCGGCGCGGCCTGGCGTCCCTACTGCACGATCGCGTGCTGGTACCTTTGGAGAAGCCTCGAACTCAAAGAGAAGTAACACGCGGTGTAATTTTCTTTCCTTCCCGAACCTCAATTCGAATGTTAGCCCTAAAAGAAAAAGACTGCCGTCTGTCGGCATAGGGAATTCGTTGTTCTGCAATCAAAGGGGGTTTGGTGAAAGCACGACGCCGTATCTTGGGGATTATTCTCGTTCTGACCACTGTTTTTTTGTCGGCATTTTCATCTTGCCAGCATCCATTGATTTCGGATGTTTCCTACGAAATCGCTGCCAACCTTGAGAGCATCAAGTTTCGCCTGAACTTCGCGCCAGGCGTGACCACAGATATCGGCGGAACTTTTCCGGTAAAAGATTACGGCACGATTGAAGTCGAACCCTCGACGCCAGAGACGCCCTTTAACGTGGGTTTTCGGCTCAACACGTCTATTTTCAACGATCAAGAGCTTTTGGATCTCGCGCCGGTCACGATTCTTCCGTCAGGCCAACCTCTTCCTGTGGCGCTCAATCGCGCCATGGCTCAAGTCAAACTCAAGAACGAGGTCGACCCTAATTTCGACGTGTATCTTTACGTCGATGTTCTTCAGAGAGAATGGCTGGGACTCGCATTGACTTTGAAGTTCATCAATACAAAAGCCTTCCCGCCGGGGCTTGCGGTAACCCGCGACTTTTTGCAGAAAAATGGGAGGGCTCAGGCCGTAGGAGCCGCCTTCGGCCCTCGTGTCGACAACCAAGGAAAGCTCGTGGTTCCCGGCGGCATCGCGGTTTTTGCAAACGTACAAGAACTTCTCTCGGATGCCCGCAAAACAAAAATACTCAATGGCACGGACTCGGCCGGCGGTCCCTTTGTGTTCTACGGTCCGGATGCGCTTCACTACTCGAATTCACCTGAAGAGGCGCAATATCTTCAAGAGTTTTTCAAACAAGCCCTGAGCGGCAGAACCCCTAGCCGCAAGGGAAATTAGCCGTCATGAAAACGCCTTGGCTTGCATTGCATCGGATCTTTCTTTGCCTTGCGCTCACGTTCTTAGTATTGGGGGTGAACTCATGCCCAGAGTCAGCAGAACTTGTTGAAGTCACGATTCTCCACACCAATGACGTGCACTCTCACCTGAGAGCGGAGCCCAGCCATTCTGAAAAAAATCCGTATGGGTTAGGCGGGCTTGCTCGAATGAAGACCTTGATCGATCAAATCCGCGGTCAGCGTAAAAACGCAATTCTTCTTGATGCGGGCGATTGGTCTGAAGGCGTGATGTATTACGCCGTCGATGCCGGCTCCAATATGCTCAAGATTTTCGATGCCATGGGCTACAACGCGGTCGTCGCAGGAAACCACGACTTCTTGAATGGGCCAAGCCAGCTTGCATCCACGATCGAGCGGGCCAACCCGTCGTTCCCCGTATTGGGCGCGAACAAGAACCTCTCGAAGGTCTGGGACCGCGAAAAAGTTTCGCGGCTTGTGAAAGAGTACACGATCATCGACACAGGCGAGGTGCGCATTGGGGTGATCGGGTTGCTCACCGCTGATCCTGAATATTATGAATATTTCAAGCCCGGCGTAATCACCACGCCGGTAGACGCCGCCACGCGCATCGCAAAAAAAATGCGGGAAGAAAACCTGGCCGACGTGATCGTGTTGCTTTCGCACAACAAGTTTGAAAACCATCTTCACTGGGCGCGTCAAGTACCCTGGGTCAATGTTATCGTGAGCGGACACTCTCACCACAAAACCGTGCGGCCCATCGAGGTCTCAAACGCTGGCCAACCCGTTTATCTCGCTGAGACCGGGCAATGGGGGCAATTCTTAGGTGACTTCCAACTGATCGTAGACAAGAAGAGCAAGCAAGTGCGCCTTAAAAACTACAACTTGCATCCCGTGCGTTCTGAGCTTGCTGAGAGTCTCGCCATCAAAACCTTAGTGGAAAAACAAGATCAAGAGCTCAAGGCGAAGTTCGGGCGAGATGCGACCAAAGACGTCATTGGCCACTGCGATGATGAATTGCCTCACGATGAAGTCCGCGAAACTCCGCTGGCGAACCTTTCGGCGGATGCTTACCGCACGGCTACGTCATCAGACATGGCCCTCGAGTCTGGCATGCTCACCGGCGTGGGTTTGCAACCAGGACCCGTGACCTTCATGGATGCCTTCAATATCGCTCCCCATATTTACGGCCCGATTCCAGGATCAAACAACCCCTTCCCTCAGTTTGGCCAAACCTGGACGCTCAAGCGCCTGCGTTTATCCGGTGCTCAGATTCGCGCACTTGTAGGCATTCCAATGCTTGCGCGCGCGACTGGACTTCCTTTAGGAACGATTGCTCTCTCGGGTGCGCGCGTGGCTTACAAAACCAAGGACGCTGGAATGACTCCGATACAGAGCATCGAGCTCTATGATGAAGCCACATCGTCTTACCAGTCGATCGATGAGCAAGAAACTTATACGCTGGCCATTCACGATGGGCTTTTGCTGATCTTGAAAAATCTCGTGAATCGCCTGAACCTTCCCATCGATTTGACTCGTCTTGAAGAGACCAGGGTTCAGACTTGGCAAGCGTTGGTTGATTTTATCGCCGCTCAAGCGCGCATCTCGGCTCCGAATTTTGAAGCGGGAATCCGTTACCGTCCCCTCGACGCCGACTTTGGATTGTATGAACACGATGTGCGCGTGATCAAAGATGAGGGAGGCCGCGGTCATCTCATTCAGGTGACCATCCGAAACGAAGGCCTAAAGCCGCTGCCAGCGAATCTCAAATTACAAGCCCTGCGAGGCGGGCCCGATGATGCCGTCAATGACGGCACTCCAGGAAATGAAAAACACGCCGTAGGGCCTGAAGTTGCGGTCCCTGCTCTAGCGCCCGGAGCACGAGCAAGTCTTGTCATCCCGTGGAATGACAACCCTAAATCTGGAGTGTATGCTTTAAGAGTCCGCCTCAAAGGAAACGACGCCGTAGAAAGCAATAATGAGGTCGTGGTTCACCCCAAGATTCGGTGAGGGATTTTTGGTCAAAGCCATACGCAAAAAACTCTATCTTGCGATACCCGCCCTGCTTTTGTGCGCCTTGAGCGCGCTGGCCGTCACAAAAGATGAACCAGAACAAAGCGAACTTGATCAGTACATTTTGTGCCACCGCGATGGCGAGGTTCGCGCCCTGGACGCGGAGTTCGATTCTAGCGACTCGTGCTCAGGCACGGCAAAGATCCAAGGCATTAGCTACAAGTGCGGCCGCCCTGAAGAGACTGAGGTTCGCGTCAGCAGGTTCTTGGAAGACCTCAAAATCAAGGGCCGCAAACAATGCGAAGCTTTCTGCCAAGCTCGCGGGAAAGATTGTCATGGCGTTTTTACGGCTCCCCAGAAATGCGGTTTCACCCTGAACTCGCGGCAAGCGGCTGAGTACGGCCAGCATATGGCCCGTTGCAATCCCGACCGTTGCGAAGGCACGGCCTTCATTTATTGCTCGATCTATCAAGCAAGTTATCTGAGATTTGAAGAATCGATGATGAAAAAAAAAGAGCCCAATTGCAGATGCGAGCGCCGCGCGAGCCGGAAGAAATAAAAAAAGGCGCCTCATGCATGTTTTGCACAAGGCGCCTTCTCTTCCCTGTTCCAACAACTCAGGAATTTATTCTGCTTACTGTTTCATCATGATCTGCTTGATACGGCGGCTTTTCTCAGCAGCATGCAACGCAGCCGCATCAGCGGCCTCACCATTGAGCCTGGTGACCTTGCAGTTTTGCAAACCAAGAGTCAGGCCTTCATAGCCCGTGACATCAAGGCTATTTTCTGGTTTTACGACTACTGCAGAAGTCGAAGCCAGGAACGAATTCCCATCACCCAAGACCGCGGTAATCGCATGAGACTCGAGACCAGGAACGCCAGATGGGTTCACGTAAAGTTCAAGTTCGATGCGAGAAGAGGCGTCATCCGATGAGTAATCAGTAAATACAAGTTGTTCAATACCTTGGACGTAGCCATTGAGGCCTGCGAGGTCGCCTGCACGCACATCCGCCGCTGAAGCCGCTACAGTCGCTGTTGAAGACTTAAGGCTTGTGGTTGCTACATCAAGTTCAAGAGCGCTGACGGCAGCTGTGGTTGCCGTCGCCGTCGTCGCTGAAGCAGTCATTGTTTCCGGCATCTCGATGACATTGCCCGTTTCACGCTCGGCGGCCTCTACTGTTGTCACGGCAGGCGCTGTGGCAGCGCTGTCGAGCGCTTCAAAACGAACCTTATCCAGCACAAGCCCCGCGGTTGTATCTACGAGATCGCATTGAACCTCGCCTACCGTACGGCCGGTTTCAACGATCCAAGGGCGCTGCCAGAGGGGATCGGTGCCCGCGCCAGCGGTTTGAACAACAAGCATGAACAGAACA
>JBFMCE010000069.1:0-20768 GCA_040754655.1 Bdellovibrionota bacterium
GGTGAGGCGTGATCAATTGGGATGAACTGAAACACATCCATGTGATTCGCAAGCTTGGGGAAATACTCGGCGACTGGTTCTCGACGGATATTTTCTTCATTGACGAGCGGGGGCAGTTCCGCAACTGGGAACCTGGCGGGAAGTTTGAATTCCGCAATCCCCTTTCGGCGATTCTCGCGGGCAAAGAGTCGGGGCAAGCTCTTTTGAGCAAGCTCGCGACCCAGTCCGCGGAAAAAGCTTATCGCGCGGACAAGTCGAACCTCATGATTGACGGGGTTTTCGACGTTGAGAAATGCCTCATTTCACGCATCTCGGTTGACAACGAATTTTTCGGCTGCGTGGTCGCGTATCCGGTGATCACTCAAGACATCATGAGCTCAGATCGCAATAAGGCGAAGGAGATCGCCAAGGCGGCGGGACTGGATCTCAGCGATGTCGAAAAAGCCTTCGCAAAGCTCAAGGCCAATGCGGGTTCAGATCTTGAATACTTCAAGCAGCTCGTCGAATTGGTCGCCCAGGAAATCGTCACCTTCCATACGGAAATTTCACGTCGCGAAGAACGCATCAGCGCTCTGAACCAAGAGCTCGGAACGCGCTATCGCTACGACAATATGATTGGCAAGTCGAAGCCGATGCAAGACCTCTATCTTTTGTTAGACAAGATCAAACAGAGCGAGAGCACGGTTCTGATCCAAGGTGAGAATGGAACGGGTAAGGAACTCATCGCCAAAGCCATTCATTACAACAGCCCCAGGAAAGACGGCGCATTCGTCACCGTGAACTGCTCGGCGTTCAATGAAAACCTGCTGGACTCAGAGCTCTTTGGTCACGTGAAGGGCGCTTTCACGGGAGCCGTTAAAGACAAGAAAGGTCTTTTTGAAGTCGCCGACAAAGGCACTTTGTTCCTGGATGAAATCGGCGACATGTCGCCCAGCATGCAAGTGAAACTCTTGCGTGTTTTGCAAGAAGGCACGTTGACGCCTGTTGGCGGCACGGAACCTCGCAAGGTCGATGTGCGGGTGCTTGCGGCGACCAATAAAGACCTCAAGGAAATGACCGAGACCGGCGAGTTTCGTGAAGATCTTTATTATCGCATCAACGTCATCAATCTGACTGTTCCACCGCTGCGCGAGAGAAAAGAAGACATGCCTTTGCTGATCGATTTCTTTTTGACTCGTGGTTGCAAAGAGAAGGGCATTTCTCAGAAACAACTGGCCAAGCGCGCGATGGAAAGAATCTTTGATTATCCGTGGCCGGGCAATATCCGCGAACTTGAGAATGAGATCGAAAGGCTTCTCGTGCTTTCGAACGAAGATCCTAAGATCGCGGCTGAATTGCTTTCTCCTCGGATCAAGGAATGGGGCGAGAAAACCAAGGTTCAAGGCGTTCGCATACAAGGCAAACTAAAGGATGCTCTCGAAGAGCTCGAAAAAACCATGATTCGCGAAGGCCTCAAGCGCTGCAATTGGAACAAGTCACGGCTCGCCAAGGAGCTGGGCATTAGCCGCGCAGGTTTGATCATGAAGGTCGAAAAATACGGCCTCGATAAACGCAAGTTGCTCAAGGCAGCAGGCTAAAACCATCTAGTATTGTCAGGAATTCTGGGCCTTTTCTCGATTCCGCGACGATCTCGTCGTAGACAGAATCGCGAATTTGTTTCAATCTTGGGCCCTTATGACATCGCAGAATGCTTACGAGAGGCTTAAGTCAAAAACAGCCGAGGCTTTGGAAGGCGGCGGTAAAGAACGTCTTCAAAAACAGCGAGAACAAGGCAAGCTCACCGCACGAGACCGCGTAGAACATCTCTTAGACCCGGGTTCATTCGTAGAAATCGATCGATTTGTCGTGCACCGTTGCGCGGACTTCGAAATGGACGCCAAGAAGTTCCTTGGCGACGGCGTCATCACAGGTTTTGGAACCATTGATGGCAAGAAGGTTTATGTTTTTTCCCAAGACTTCACCGTGTTTGGGGGAAGCTTAGGCAGCGCGCATGCCTCGAAGATTTGCAAGGTAATGGATCTTGCCGTTAAGGCTGGGTGCCCGGTCATTGGTTTGAATGACTCTGGCGGTGCTCGTATTCAAGAAGGGGTTGAGTCGCTCGGTGGTTACGCCGAGATCTTTTGGCGCAACACCCAGGCAAGTGGAGTGGTGCCTCAGATTTCGGTCATTTTGGGTCCCTGCGCGGGTGGAGCGGTTTATAGCCCTGCAATCACGGACTTCGTATTCATGGCTGAGCAGACCAGTTATATGTTTGTCACCGGTCCGGACGTGATCAAAACGGTCACTCATGAAGAGGTGACCAAAGAAGCCTTGGGAGGAGCGCATACTCATGCGACTCGGTCCGGGGTTTGTCACTTTGCTTATCCTGATGAGGTGGCGACGCTAAACGGCGTGCGAGAGTTGATTGGTTACATCCCGGGAAATAATCTTGATGGTTCCCCGGTCATCGCCGCAACTGATCCTGTTGACAGGGAGTGCGCTAAAATCAAATCGATCATTCCTGACAATTCCAAAAAGCCCTATGACATTAGAGCAGTGATCGAAGACGTCGTGGATCAAGGGCGCTTTTTTGAGGTGCACCGGGAATTCGCGGGCAACATCGTGGTAGGATTTGCTCGCGTTGGCGGAGAGACCATTGGAGTGATTGCAAACCAGCCCGCGGTGCTCGCAGGTTGCCTTGACATCGATGCCTCTACGAAAGGCGCGCGATTCGTGCGTTTTTGCGATGCGTTCAATATCCCTCTACTCACCTTAGTAGACGTTCCCGGGTTCTTGCCGGGCACAGCCCAAGAATTCGGGGGCATCATCCGCCATGGGGCAAAGCTGCTCTACGCTTATGCTGAAGCAACGGTTCCCAAGATGGCTGTGATCACGCGAAAGGCCTACGGCGGCGCCTACGACGTGATGTCGAGCAAACACGTGAGGGCCGATTTTAATTTCGCTTATCCGGGTGCCGAGATTGCAGTGATGGGCGCCGAGGGCGCGGTCAACATCCTTTACAAGCGAGAGATCACCTCTGCAAAAGATCCCAATGCCGAAAGGGCGAGGAAGATCGAAGAGTACCAAGAGGTCTTTGCAAATCCGTATAAAGCGGCTGAGCAAGGCTACATCGATGCGATCATCGAGCCTCGAGAAACAAGGATAATGATCGCCAAAGCGCTTCAAATGCTCAGGGGAAAGCGCGAACGAGGCCCGTCTAGGAAGCATGGGAACATTCCGCTTTAGCACCGCATTTCGAGGCGCGGCGGAAAATAAGTTTAAACATGCCCTGGTTCTTGAAAGGCTTCGGTTCGGCGTGTAAGAACAAGGAGAATATGGCCATCAAAAAAGTCCTCATTGCCAATCGCGGCGAAATCGCCATTCGGATCGCGCGTACCTGCAAACGCATGGGCCTCCAAACGGTGGGTATTTTTTCAGAGCAAGACAGAAAGAGTCTTCACCTTGATTTTTGTGATGAGGTTTTTAGCCTAGGTGAGGGCGCGTTGTCTGAGACCTACCTCAACATTCCTAAAATAGTTTCAATCCTGCAGCGCTCGAAGGCCGAGGGAGTGCATCCGGGTTATGGTTTTTTGTCAGAGCGCGCCCCATTCGCAGAGGCTGTGAAAGAAGCCGGTGCCGCATTCATCGGGCCGCGTGCCGAGAGCATTCGATCCATGGGCGACAAGCTTGAAGCCAAGCGACTAATGCAAACCATGGGAGTGCCTCTTCTTCCCGGCACCCCTGGAGGGGTGAAAGATTTCTCTGAAGCAGAAAAAGCGGCAGAACGCATTGGTTATCCCGTGTTGCTTAAAGCAGCGGCTGGTGGCGGCGGTAAGGGAATGCGCATCGTGCGCAAAAACAGTGAACTCAAAGCAGCGCTGGAAGCTGCTAGTCGTGAGGCCAAGACTTATTTTGGTGATGGCACGGTCTATATCGAAAAGTATCTTGAGAACCCTCACCACATTGAAGTGCAGGTTTTAGGCGATGGACATGGCGGAGGAGGTCACGTTTTTGACCGCGAGTGCTCAATTCAAAGGCGGCATCAAAAGCTTGTGGAAGAGAGCCCTGCCCCGCTTTTAAACCGGCATCCCAAATCAAAAGAGAAGATCTTGGAAGTTGCAAGCCAGGTTGTCGAGAAGATGAAGTACGCGAGTGCTGGAACTTTAGAGTTCTTGGGCGATGATCAAGGCGGTTTTTATTTCCTCGAAATGAACACGCGTCTGCAGGTCGAGCACCCGGTCACGGAATGGGTGACGGGGCAAGATTTGGTCGAATGGCAGATTCGCGTGGCTGGCGGAGAGAGACTCGCAAAGGGGCCTCTGGTTCCAGGACAAACCGGGCACTCAATCGAGGTGCGTATTTATTCTGAGACGCCGTTTGATTATCTTCCCACGGGTGGCCGAGTGCATGCGGTTCAGTTTCCGACGGGGCCTTTTGTAAGGGTCGATTCGGCCATATACCCAGGCTACGATATTCCGACAGAGTATGATCCCACTTTGATGAAGCTTTCCGTTTGGGGAAATGATCGCAGTCAAGCAGTAGAGCGCTTGAGAGGGGCTTTGGAAGAGCTGCGAATTCTAGGGGTGAATAACAATCAAGGGCTCTTCTGGGCGATCACGCGCGAGAAAGATTTCATTGAAGGTGATTATGGCACGCCTTATCTCGAGAAGCGGAAAACGGAACTGAAACAAATTTATTCTGACGCTTTTGAAAACCTCTTGCCCGCACTCGCCATGGGCTCAGTGGCGGCAACTCGCAAGCAGCGCAAAACGACGGCTTCTGTGGATGAAGCGCCGAGGGCCGTTTCTACCTGGCAGTACACTGCTCGCCGTACCCAACTGCGAGGAGAGGCATTATGAAGTACACGGTTTCATTGCCCGAGACCGAGGCACAGCTTGCTGAGGTGGATCATCTCGAAACCTCAGCCGGGACGACCTGGAAACTCGAGCGCCCAGGAAACGGAAAACAAGCGGTTCACCTTGATCTCTCAAATGTCGAAGTCACTTTGCAGGAGGGCAATCTTTCAATCTTTGATTCGAAGAGCGGGACTCGCCAGGTGTTTCCCGTCGTGCAAATACATGCCGATGGTTCTGTGATGGTGGCCACGGCTTTGGGAAATTTCAGGGTTTTGGCAAGTAGAGGCGCGGCATCAACTGTGGCTAAGGCAGGTAGGAGGGGGCAGCGCGCTCTTAAGAGCTCGATGCCTGGGAAGGTTTTGAAGATCTTGTGCGCTAAGGGTGATGCGATCGAGCAAGGCCAGCCGCTACTGATCATAGAAGCAATGAAGATGGAAAATGAAATCCGCTCGCCTCAGGCTGGGATTGTGGAAGAAATCCCAGTTCAAGTCGGGCAAAAGATTGAAACGGGCGAGCTTCTCGTGAAAATCGGAGCACCAGTCTGATGGGCAAGAATCCAGAAGGCACGGACTCAAAAACAACTGCGGTGACGACGAACTCTGGAATCCCAGTAGAGGTGGTTTATGAGCGCGTCGAACAAAGCCTGGATGAAAAGCTTGGAAAGCCCGGCCAGTACCCGTTCACACGGGGCGTACAGCCCGATATGTATCGTGGTCGCCTTTGGACGATGCGCCAATACGCGGGTTTTGGCTCTGCCAAAGAATCCAATGAGCGCTACAAGTATTTGCTCGCCAGAGGACAGACAGGTTTGAGCGTCGCTTTTGATTTGCCCACGCAACTTGGGCTTGATCCTGATCACGGCAGATCGAAAGGGGAGGTCGGCAAAGTTGGCGTCTCGATCGCCTCACTTGCTGATATGCGCGTTTTGTTTGAAGGCATTGGGCTTGAGGGCGTGAGCACCTCGATGACCATCAATGCGACGGCGGGCATTTTATTGGCGCTTTACGTTGCGGTCGCAAAAGAACAGGGCGCTGATCTCAAGAAACTTCAAGGCACGGTCCAAAACGATCTTTTGAAGGAGTTCTCGGCCCGGGGCAATTACATCTATCCACCGAAGGGCTCGCTCAAACTCACAACAGATATTATTGAATACTGCGCGAGAGAACTGCCAAAATGGAACCCGATTTCAATCAGCGGTTATCATATTCGCGAGGCGGGTTCGACTGCCGTGCAAGAGGTGGCCTTCACGCTTGCAAACGCGATCTGCTATGTCGAGACCGCGCTTGCTCGCGGTCTGAATGTGGATGAATTTGCGCCAAGGCTTAGTTTTTTCTGGAACGTGCACAATGAATTTTTAGAAGAAGTAGCAAAGTTCAGAGCAGCGCGCAGAATCTGGGCCAAGATCATGAAAGAACGCTTTGGCGCAAAGACCGTACAGAGCATGAAACTGCGTTTTCACGCCCAGACCGCCGGAAGTACGCTGACTGCGCAACAGCCTGAAAACAACACCGTGCGCGTGGCGTATCAGGCGCTTGCCGCGGTTTTGGGGGGCTGTCAAAGCCTGCACACCAACGGTTTTGATGAGGCACTTGCTTTGCCTACGGAAACTTCCGCGAGGCTTGCGCTCAGGACTCAGCAGATCATTGCTCACGAGACAGGGGTCACGAAAACGGTAGATCCTTTGGGTGGGAGCTTTTTTGTTGAAAGTTTGACTTGTCAGATCGAGGAACAGGTTCGGCGCTATCTCAAAGACATTGAAACGCGGGGCGGGGTGGTGGCTTGCATTGAGAATGGATTCATTCAAAGCGAAATCTCGTCATCAGCGTACAGACAACAGCTTGATGTTGAGTCGGGGGCATCGATTGTCGTGGGAGTGAATAAATTTACTGAAGAAAAGAGCGAAAAAGCGCAGCTTCTTAGGGTTTCTGAAGCCTTAGGAAAAGCCCGTTCAGAAGAGATCAAAGCATTTCGAAGTAGGCGCGATTCGGCTCGCGCGGGTCACGCCCTTGCTGCTCTTGAATCTGCGGTGGCTCAAGATCGAAATAGTTTTCCGCTGATTTTGAGCGCCGTTGAAGCAGGTTGCACCCTGGGTGAGATTTCGGATGTTTTTCGAAAGAACTTTGGCGCACAGGTCGAGTGGACTGGGGTTTAAAATTTTTTGCAGGAAGATAGAAAACAATTGGATGGCCTTTGATCTGCGCTCGATAATGGGTTGAAGTTCTGTTTATGCCGTGCTAGCACCCTCCAAATGAAATTCATTTCTTTGTTTTTTGTTTCAATAAGCTTTGTTTGTTCAGCCTTTGCCCGCGAAGGCAAGCCCTTAAAATACGCGGAGCTTGGGCCCGAGTGCATTATCGATGCCAGCCTGGTTCAGACACAGGATGGAATGCATGTGAACCGATTCGGTTTTTTGATCCGCACATGGCAAGAGATTCAGGGTCGGACCCGCGTTGAGTTTGATGGGTCCGGCGAAATACGCACGACAGAATCATTGCGCGTAAAGTTAGTTCGCAACGACGGGGGATATATCCTTCTTCCCATCGCTTTGATTACAGAGGGATGGGGAGTCACTCTTGGAGGCTATACATCGGTTCGTGTTCAGGCGATCACCTTTGGAGTCCAGTCACATCAGATCCCCTCGTGTATTGAGGCCCGTTCCGTATTTGAGGCTTTTAAAGGGGTTGATCTGAGTGCAGCCGTTCAACTTTTAGGGCATGTGAATGTCGAACTTGCGCACTATCGAAATGACAATTTCTATCTTGCTTTTGGGCCGGCTGCAGGTGGAGGGGCTGTGGGATTTTATATGGGAGCCACCATCGATGAGTTGTGGGTTTTTCCTCAAAATCCTTGCAATTTTGATCGCGTTGAGACCCTGAAAAATTTTTTCAATGTCTCAAACAGCTGTTTTTTTGAAAGACTTGGACTCGACTTTACGGCGCGGTGTTTTTCTAGCGAAAGTTGACATGTCTCGCCATGAGAGGTAGTTCCGCTGCCTTAAGCGTGAAGGAGATTAAAAAATCATGAAACAAATTTTTAGCGTATTAGGGATAATGAGTTTTTCTATTTCAATGGCCTTTGGTTCAGAGCCAACGGAGTGCCAATCAAACCTTAAGGTAACTTTGTCTGGAATCGGTTCGCAGTTCATCACGGCTGAAAATACTCCTGTGCTGGGACTTGCAAAGCTTCAGCTCAATGCCGGAAAAATTAAAAATGGAGTCACGTACAGCGTTCCTTGTGATGATGCCATGGCGCTCACGTGGTTTGTGCGTGCAGAAAGACCTGGGCAATCTTATCGAATTGAAGTGGTAGTAAACGATCAAATCACTTGGAGCCACCAGGCAAATCTTGGCGATGAGAAAAAAGATGCGGGTGTGACTTGGATCAACACCCATCCTGTTCGTTAGCAAAGGATGTATTCATGAATGACGATGAGGCGCGAGAAAAATCCCCTCATCTTCGTCTACGGTGTACGGTGATTTTTCTAAAAGTCATCAAGCCCCGCCAAGGGTCGGATCCAGGATGGATTTTACCTCAGAAATTCTATCCGCAGGAAATCCGCCTTCCTTCGCGTGCTTGAGAATCATCTCAGCATTGGGCGCGATGTAGACGCAATAGATCTTGTCTCTCACAACATAGCTGTGTAGCCACTGGATCTGTGGCCCGAGCTCGTTCAATATTGCCACCGACTTTTGCGAAATCGCAGCTAACTGTGAATGTGTTAAGTCACCTGCGCCTGGCAGCTCTCTTTCAATGACATATTTAGGCATATTTCCCCCTCAGTCATGCAAATACATGCGGATAATGAACGCGGCAAGCTTAATAGTCTCGTCTTGATAAGGCAAGAGGCGTGAAAACAACGTCACGACATTTTAATGCTTAGAATGTCCAATAAGTTCAGTAAACCTGAATTCGTGTCGGAAAAAAACATGCTTTGCTTGATGTCAAAAGACTCCCGGCGGGAAGAAGAGCCTCAGGAATTCGCCTGTTGCGCTTACTTGCCGTTATAGGGCTAAAGGAGCTTTTCATCACCGTTCTTTTCAGGAACGGGCACCTGCCTATTTCGCTTTAACGAAGGAGGTTGTGGATATCGCTCGAGCGCAGTTTGGTTTTTTATTGATGCTTAGGAAAGATCGGCTTTTATCAAGAGATGAAAAATTTAGAGCATGGATAGATCGTATTGTGTGGCAGAAGAGGCATGACTTTAAGCACTCCATCCGGGGCTTGTCAGAGAGCATCGCTTCGCCGGAGAAACTCGAAGGACCTGGTGATAGCAAGGGCTGCGCAAGAATAGGTTATTCGTTGCTGAAATTTGCCAAAGGAGAGCTGAGGCTTAAGTGAGCTCTAAAAAGTTTCTCTGAAATCTAGCGCGATTTTTTCTTACGAAAATTACGTCTCGGCGGTGGTTGGGTCGATCATCGTCTTGACCTCGGAGATCTTGTTGGCGACGACGTAGTTTTTACACCACTGGCAACTGTCGGGAGTGCGAAAAAGTGCCTAATTAGAGGTAGAAAACTGAACCCAAGATTATACACGAGCCTTCTCATCATAAGAGCAGCTGTTTCATAAAGTGGTTGATAAATTTTCCATCAGGGTCGAGGTTTTGGCGAACGTCAGCGTATTGACGAAATTCCGGGTAGTGTACCCTTGGGTTATGGTAAAAGAGTTTCCCCCAATGAGGCCTTCCACCAAGCTTGAGAAATCTTCTTTCAAGAGCCCGAAAGAACGGTTCAAAGTTTTTCACAGATTTGTGAGATGCGATATCGATATAGCAGGTATCGCGGCCTTGCGCATGGCTCAAATATGTCCCCTGATCAGCGCGTACAAATCGAACATCCACTGGCAAGTTGGCATAATAACGTCCTGCCTTGTTAGGAATACTAGCAAACTGTTCGACACACTCTCGATACTCATCTAGTGCTGCACGAGCGTGTTCGATCGGGAACGCGTACTCCATTGAATACGCTTTCATGAAACGAGGTGAAGTCATGACTTGATCTGATCGATCCACAAAATTTTCATTTGGGATCAAGCCGACTAAAAAATGCATCAACCTTGGAAAACTTGAAGGATTCAGAGTCGTCGATTTCACTAAGAGATCAAGCAGAGCGTTTTCTAGAACGATTTCATTGAGCCAATTTTTGATCGGTTTTTGATCACGAGGCTTGCCAGTAGTATTTCTACGGATAACTAAAGTCTTTTCAGTAAATGGGAAATAATAAAATTCAAAATGGTCATTTTCCAGGTAGTTTTTTGGATCTAAGGCCTGATCCAAACTTAACGCCTCCGTGGATTGCTCAAGATTGAAGGCTTCAACGACGCGAAAAGTTAAAGAGTAAAGAGTGCCCAATCCACCAAGTCCCACTCTTGCTGCTTTCAGGTATTCGTGGTCACTAGGGCGGTCTTGGCTGAGGCTCAGCAGCGAACCATTAGCCAGCACGAGATCCGCACCCAGAATGGATTGTTCATCTGAAAACGTGCCCCATTTCATCCCAGAACCATGGGTTGCAGTTGAAACGACTCCACCTAATGTTTGATAGGCCACGTCTCCAAGGCTCGGAAGTGCGAGCCCCAGTTTTGCCAAGGCGTCGTTAAAGTCGGAAAGCACCATGCCTGCTTCGACGCGCACACGTCCGTGAGTACGATCAACTTCAAGAATGCGGTTCAATCTTTTTGTGTTGATCAGAGTTCCTTTGGTTTCAACGCACCCGTTGAAACTATGCCCCGATCCCACGGCATGCAGCTTTTGGGATTCTCTTACAACCTGGATAAGCCTGTCTAAAGAGTTCGGACTCGCAATTCGATCAGGTTGAAAGGAAATATTCCCTATCCAATTTGTCCATCTTTTTGAAGATCGATCGCCAAAGGGAAGAAGCGCATCTCCAGATGCTTCAGCGGAAGGCAGCGAGAGAAGTCCTTTAAACCTATCGAGGGACGGGGCTCCTGCCAGAAAAGCCATTCCTGAAGACGTGGCCGAAATAAAATGCTTTAAAAACTGTCGACGATTTGTTTGAGACAACTCGCACCCCCTGAGACCCAACCTACTTCAAGAAAAAGAAAATATTCAAGTAGAGAGGGAAGAAAATTTCTGCGCACCGGTTGCGCCGGGAACATTTCCGGGCCTTCCGAGCAGGATCTCATGGGCCAATCGAGCTTATGCCCGGTTTATCAGGAGTTGAGCATAGTTAAGGAGCTCCGGGTCCAAAACACTGTTCGGGCGGATTTTTGAGAGCAGAATCAGCTCCCAAAAAACAGTTTACATGATCTTCGGAGCGTCTAAATCCATACGAGTCGCCGCCGTCATGCCTTGGATAAAGCTCAAAGTAACCTGCTAACTGATTTCCTGATATTTCATAAATCAAACCTTTGATGGGAGATTGGGTCCCGTTTTGTAACCCGCCAACGAAATAAAAGTCAGCGATAGAAAAACGAAGCTCCTTTCCTTGAAGAAACTCGGCGATATCAGTTGAGATCAAGTCGCCCGAAAATCTTTTAATACCATTTAATTGATACTCTTTTTCTATACCGGGAGCAGTGTAGGTAGGTTCCCCTACTTCTGCATAAAGCTTTTGACCTTCTTTCCTGTTTGCCACGAGAAGGCTTAAGATTTGAGTAGAGTAATTTCGTCTACGAGATTCAATACTGAATTTGATATTGAATATTCCGACCCAATGATAATTCGTGATGATTTCTGAACGAGGCAGCGCTGGTTCCTCCGCTTGCGCAATCGAAGAAAAGCCGAGGTTAAAAACTGCGCTGATAACCATCAGGCCCGTAGTTGCTGTAGCCAAAAAGAGTGCTTTCATTGGATCACCTCAAAAATTTGTGGCCTATTTTAGAGGAAAAAAGGAAACGATGCAATCTTAAAGTTGACTTATTTTGTACGATATTTTAATCAAATAAATTCAATAGTTACTCAAATTATGAACCCCAAATTCAATTCGACCACAGGTTCTGGTGCGACCTGAGGAGCGCGGTAATCGCGCACGGAACCGTCGATGAGTGAAACTTCTCTATATCGTTTTTCAAAGGCCTTGATGCCAATCCCCGCTTCAAGGTTCAAGCGATCAAATAAGAAAAATTGATAGGCCGCCATGAGTTCGACCACCAATCCGTTTGCAACTTCCTCGCGCATCGTCGTCGTGTTTGAGGCGCGGTTGAATTGAAATCCGTCATCGAGCGTGCGCCCAACGCGCTCTTCTGAGCGCCAGAATCCATAGAACACGCCTGGCCTCAGTAAAAAACCGTCTTTGAATCGCTCACCGGCAACATACAGGTCGGCGCGGATCCCAAGCTCGTAACCCCGTTCAGATTCAAAAAACACCGATGGCGCACGGTCGATCACTGTGAATTTGGGGCCGATAGCGACGTTTTTCGTCGTAGCGACCAAAGCCGAGAAGTTATACCGCCGCATCGCAAATCCCAGCGGGGAAATCTGCAGGTTCAAGATGCGCTGAGATTCGGTCTCGCTTTTTTCTGGCAAGGCGAGCGAGGTTGCTTGAGCTGGTTTTGCGGCTTGCACGGGTAGGGAAAACATCGAGGTGGTGACCGCCCAGATCAAAAGAATCCGAGCGCGATTAACCAATAGACAGTTCTTCAAGCTTCTTGGCGAGTTGTGCATGCTCTTTGGCTCCTACGATGGCTTGAATCTCGGGAATGTACACCGGATGGTAAGGCAGTAAATGGTCTTTCTTGAACTGCGCAAGCCTTGCCGCAGAATCTTTCAAATTCCTCAATGCCTCAGCTCCGGCAGGGCTTGTAAGTTTTGAGAGTAGCGGTTCAAAGACACGCATTTGAACGGGCATCGTGTGGTAGAGCAAGATGTTCACGCCGGCTTCAAGCGCCATCAACGGGGCATCGACTTCACCGAAATGGTCTGCAACCGCTTTCATTTCCATGTCGTCAGAGACGATCAGTCCTCGGTAACGCAACTGATCGCGCAAGATCCCTTGAATGATCTTTTTACTTAGCGTCGCGGGAAGTTTAGGTTCAATAGCTTCGACGATAATGTGAGCCGTCATCACGAATTCACAGTGTGATTTGAACGCCTTTACAAAGGGCTTTGTTTCCCGTTCGAGCAGGGTCTGAAGAGATGTTTTTACTTTGGGCAAATGAAAGTGCGAATCTTGGGAAGTGTCGCCATGCCCAGGAAAGTGCTTCACAACCGGATGCACTTTGCTGGTGAGAAACCCCCGCACATACGCCGATACGATCTTGGTCACTCTCTCTTCGGTCTCACCAAAGGCGCGCCGTCCGATGACCGGGTTTGAAGGATTTGTATTGATGTCGGCGACTGGAGCGTAGACGACGTTGACGCCGACCGTGCGCAGTTCCTTTGCCATGATTTCAGCGCAATCGAAGGCAAGCTTAGGTGAATCTTGATCACCAATGACCCTGGCTTCCGGAAATCGCGTAAAAGGCTTCTTGAAGCGTTGAACCCGTCCGCCCTCATGGTCGACGGCGATGATCAAAGGAAGATCTTCCTTCAACCCCTGTATCGCGTTCACGAGCTCAGCGACTTGAGCGGGGCTTTCGTAGTTGTTCGCAAAGAGGGTGATTCCCCCGATCGAATTTTCACGGATGAACTTCGCGACCTCGGGTGAGAGGTCAAGCCCCTCGAATCCGATGAAAAAACACTGCCCCAAGAGTTTGCGAACTTCAGAGATGTTATTCGTCATTTGATATTCTTCATTTTCTTAGCTTCTTAGTATACCCACGGGTTGAGTTCGGATCCAGCTCTTTGCGCAATCCTTCGGCGGTTAATGTGAAAGCCAAGACGATGATTACGAAAAACACCCCTGGAATAAGACTGATGTGCGGAGCTTCGATGAGATGGTCGCGGCCCTCTGAGATGAGGGTTCCCCAACTCTCATTGCCGGCGTTTCCCCCGAGCCCCAGGAAAGAAAGACTCGCTTCAGCAAGAATGGCCTGGCCCATGGCAAGAGAGGCTTGGATCAGCAATTGTCCGGCAAGAAGCGGCCAAAGATGACGGCTCAAAATACGAACGAGACTCGCTCCTTGAGCGCGAGCCGCTTCAATATGCGGTTCATGCGAAAGTTTGCCAAGCAATGCCTGGCAGAAACGCGCTCTGCCGGTCCAGCCTGTCGCGGCAATGCTGAAAACAAGAGTGGCATTGTTGTGCGGCATGATCGAGGCGATCAAGATCGCGAGCAAAAGCCCCGGAAAACCCAGGAAACAATCGATGAGATTCCGTGAGACCACTTGAATGGCTTTTGGGCCTAGCGCAGCCGCCGTGCCTATCACTAGACCCAAAAAAAGAGTGATCGCGGTGACAAGGGCGCTCACCCAGAGCGAATGCCACGCTCCCGTGAGAATGCGATGCCCCAAAGAGACACCATACGCGTCGTAGCCCAATCCGTTCTTTAGCGAAGGCGGATGAAAAGCTCTCGCAAGATCATGGGGTAAAGAAGAATCTGCAAGAGCCCCTGCTAACCCTGTCAGCCCAAGCAAACCTAACCCCAGAAGGCCAATTCGAAGTTCAAAGTTGGACTTGTTCATAGTTGTGACCCAAAAACCGGTTTAAAAAATCGGTGACGGAGTTGATCGCGACATAGATCATTGCGGTGATGAGCACCGTTCCTTGAACTACAGGATAGTCGCGTTGCAAAACGGCGTCGTGCAAGAGTTTTCCCATTCCCGGCCAATTGAAAAGCGTTTCGATGACCACGGTGCCCGCTAGAAGATGCCCGAATTGCAGCATTGTAACCGTAAAGACCGGTACGATTGCATTGGGAAGCGCATGCCGGAAGAGAACGCGCGATGGCTTGAGGCCCTTTGCGTAAGCGGTGCGAATGTAGTCGGAGCTCAAGCATTCATTCACAGCCACGCGCGTCGTTTGGAAGAGATAGCCCGCAAGCGAAAGGCCTAAAGTGAGTGTGGGAAGGACTAAACCACTCCAGTGGTCAAAAGACGACACGGGTAACCAAGGCCATCTGAAAGAAAATAGAAGCACCAATAGAGGCGCCAACCAGAACGAGGGGATCGCGACGAAAACGATCGAGACCCAAGAAAATAGCTGGAATGATTTTTTGCGCGAGTGGGCAGCCAGAACTCCCAGCGGAATGCCCATACACGAACCCAGCAAGACCACGGAAACCGCCAGCAAGAGCGAGTACGGAAGGGCTTCTAAGATCAAGCGGGCCACTGGATTTTGAGAGGCGATCGAAGTTCCCAAATCCCCATGAACGAGATTTTTCAAGAATCCATGGAAGCGAACAGACATGGGTCGATCTAACCCCAATTTTGCTCGCAACAACTCGTATTGACGGGGTTCAGACGTTTCTCCCAGCATCAATTCCACGGGGTCGCCGGGGACGAGGTGAAGAACGAAAAACACAAGGCACGCGATGCCCGTGGCGAGCGCGATGCAACGAGCAAGGCTTTTAAAGAGTGCGCCAAGAAAATGCATTGAAACCACGTCTACTGCTGATCCGTGTCTTTAGGCAACCTGCCGCTTAAGAACTTTTTGGCCTTTGCTTCGCTCTCGACGCGTTGGACTCTGTGGTTTCCGGTGGTCAGGCGTACAAGCGCCCCTTGGGCGGTCATGCACCAGTTGGCGCTGAAATCTTGAGTCTCGAAATGAATTTCAAGGCATTGGTTTTCAGAGTCGTTGCCGATGACTTTGTAATTCATCGTGCGCACCAGAAAGCGCCCTTGATGAGGGTCTTCCCCCAGGGTTCGAATTTGGCCGCGCGCGTTTGGCTTGAGCTTGCTCCAGTTGTGTTTCATCCATACGGGCACGAAGACATCAAGGATCGTTTGTTTGCTCAAAAAAAGCGGCATTTCTGCTGATCTTGCGCCCGAGATCTTCATTCGCATCGTGCCGCCCGAGGCTGATTTCGTGTAGGTGCCGTCGATGACTTCTGTGGCGCCTACACCGGCCTTCACGAGATTGAAGGCGACTGGCGTGAGGTCTTCTTCAGCGATCGCTCCGATGGTCTCTTGGTAGGCATTCTTGCCTTCAACCTTAGTCATGGCGTAGCGGTAATAATAACGATTCCCTTTTTTTTCGATGACCTCATGGAGGTAGCCCCACGGCGTGCTTCCGGCTTGCATGGTGTACCAGGAGTTGTTGAGAACTTCGTCTTTTTGCGCAGAAGCGGGAGACGGGGCAGGAGCGGTCTTGGCTTCGGGAGCTTTTTGCGTCAAAGACGATCTTGCCGTTGCTTGGTGGGTGCAGAACAAGTTTGCCGACGAGACGAAAAATACAATCAGGGCATGTGTTCGAATATTCATGGTTGTGTAGCTTTCCTCGAGTTCAAATCTCACAACGCGCGTTTCAATTTTGTCTGTAAGACGTGCACCCAAACCGCACCATAAAGAGTAATGCACCATGAGATATAGATCCAGAGGAGAAAAAGCGGGATTACCGCGAACGAACCATAGAAGGCGGAATAACTCACCATGCGCGCCGCGTAGATGGCGTAGCCATACTTCGCGAACTCAAGCAGCGCTGCTGGAATCAGTGAGCCGATGAGGATGGGCTTCAATGGGACTTTCGCCATCGGCACCAGCGCGTAAACCAAAGTGAACAGCATCGTGCTTAGACAGAATGCGAGCAATTGGCTGCTAAAAGGAAAATTCGCGATTTGAGCGGCGACAGCCGTGGTGAGCGCGATCGAAGCGGCGACCAACACGGGTCCAACCGTCATCAACGTGAGTGCGCGCAAAACGCGATGCTGAAAAGATTTGGGGCGGTCTACGCGCCAGATTCGGTTGAATGCTTGGACGATGGTCATGTACGTCAGGATCCACGTGAGCAGCAAGCCCGCGATGCCGATCCAGCCGACGGCTTTTGCATGAACCTGTCGGATGAACTGGTCAAGGTGATAGGCTACGATCTCCCCGGTTCCTTCCGATAAGACATCGAGAAGATAAGGCAAGATCTTGGCATAGGCGTAATCAAGGCCTCCAAAGAGTTTGAAGACATAGAAGGCCACTGCCAAGAGCGGAGCGATAGAGAGTACGGTGGTGAAAGCTAAGCTTCCGGCGATGGTCGCCACATCCGTCTTTTTTGTTTCGCGCAGCGTCTCTATGAAGAGTTTGAGGCAAATTCTGCCGAGATCAGGCGCTTTCTTCCCCAGACGTTGCAATTTTTTCCAGCCCCACGCTTGAGACGTATTGTTCATAATCCGAAACATAACATACGAAGAGGAGGGTAAAGAGTGGATTCGCTTACCCTATTAGTCGCTTACGGGTTTATTTTTGCCTCAGTCTATATGATGGCGCGCACTTTCTTTTACCAAGAGGAAGCGCGCTCGGCGAAACAACTCTTAGGCGAAGACGACAAAAATCGAAAGGTGAGCAATAACCCGGTCATCAAGTGGTCGCGACCGTTTTTTTCGCGGTACGTCGTGCCTGTCGTGAGTGGGTTGAAGATCGACGCTTATCGAGCCGTGCTCAAGCGCAAACTCATCGCCGCGGGCATGGCCGACGAGTTTTCTCCCGACGAATTGTTTTCTTTCAAACTTTTCTTGATCGCCGGCGCACCGCTGTTCCTAGCTCTTAGCAACTGGCTGGGTGAGCTTGGTTTAGAATGGTACGTCTATCTCGGCATGAGCGTGTTCGGATTCTTTTATCCTGACTTGCTCTTGAGTTCCGCCACACGTGAACGGCAAAAGAAGGTGCGCCGGGCGATGCCTTTTATCGTGGATCTATTGGCTCTCTCGACCGAGGCGGGCCTCGATTTCATGGGCGCCATTGGCAAGGTCGTCGAGAAGTCGAAGCCAAGCCCCCTGGTAGAAGAGTTTGAGCAGGTCTTGAAGGAAATTAAAGTGGGTTCGTCGCGAGCCGATGCGATGCGCGAAATGGCGAAGAGATTGAGCATGTCCGAGGTCTCGTCGTTCGTCGCAATCTTGATTTCGGCAGACCAGATGGGGGCCTCAATTGGAAAGGTCTTGAGGCAGCAATCGGAACAGATCCGAAGCCAAAGATTTCTTCTGGCAGAGAAGGAAGGCGCCAAAGCGTCGCAGAAAATCATCTTGCCGATGGTGCTGCTGATCTTGCCGGCGATCATGCTGACGATCTTCGGTCCGTTCATCTTGACGTTCTTGCAGGGAGGAGAGCTTTGAAAGTGGTGCAGGTGCAACGCTACAAAGACAAGATGGTCGTGGCGCGCAAGTGCGCCGTGGCTGATTCGGCATGGCAGCGTCTCGTCGGCTTGATGGGAAAACGCGAGCTTGAAGAGGGAAGCGCGCTTCTCTTGTCGCCGTGCAATTCCGTTCACACGTTCTTCATGAAATTCTCAATCGACGTTGTTTATCTTGACGCCGAATTCAAGGTCATCGCCATCAGGCGGGCTATGAAGCCTTGGCGCATTGATTTCCCTGTTTTCGGCGCGCGCGCCGTGCTTGAGCTCCCCTCGCAGGGGGCGGACGGGCTGAGCGAAGGAGACCTGTTGTGTATAAACTAACCGTCGTCGCCGGGCCAGCGCGAGGAACATCATATCGAATCCGGAACGGAGAGACCAGCATTGGGCGTGTTTCCGGCAACGATATCGTATTGGCTTCAAACCAGGTTTCAAAACGCCACTGCGTTCTTATCGTGAACGATGCGGAAGTGATCCTCAAAGACAATGGCAGCTCAAACGGCACTTTCGTGAATGGAGAGTTGACGCGAAAGAGGAGGCTGCTTCCCGGGGACCGGGTAAGCGTGGGAGATTACGTCTTTGAATTGAGCGAGCAAGCGCATGCCCCCTCAAGACAGAGCTCGCGATCGCGAGGGTCTCAAAACATGGACAACGTCATTCCACTCTACTCTGATGGAGGCTCGCAACTTCCTGCTTCGGGAGTCGGTGGATTTCTGCCTCAAGATGCCGCACACGGTAATGCCGCGGTCGCGTTGCCGCTTGAGCTGGGAGCAGCGCCTCAGAATGCAGCCGCTCCCAAGACGCTGAAAGACAAAGCCAAGTTATACTTCGAGCAGTACATCGTGAATTTCGTCTACAATCTCAATGAGAGGCACGAGTGGCGAAACATGATGGCGGGAATGTTCGCGTTGCTGACATTCGCGTGCGCAGTCTTGTCGGTGACGCCAGTGCTTGAGCGCGTGCATGAGAAGCTTTCGGACGAAGCCATTGGCAGGGCATTCATGTTGGCCCGTCAAATGGTCGATCGCAATGCGTCTTTCATTTACGAGCGGCTTGAGACTAAAGTCGACGTGAGTTTCGTTGAAAAAGAACCCGGCGTGCTCGCGGCTTACCTCGTCGACATGGAAGGGCGAATCATGGCGCCGGGGCGCAAGCTCAACCAGTACCTCACCGAGCCCACTGAAGCGGCGTTCAGCGCGCAGGCGAGGAGTTCATTTCAAAACAAAGAAAGCTTAGAGAAAAAAGCCATTGTGTCTGGAAATACCGTGGCTGTGGCCGTTCCGCTGAGGGTATTCAGCGCGGCTTCGGGCAAGAACGTGACTGTGGCGCTTGGCCTTGTGTTCTTCGATCAAGGCATGATCCTATTTGATCCTGGCACCGAGGCGCTCACTTACATTCAAGCGCTCATTCTTTCCGCGATCGTCGCGATTCTTGTTTTCTTCACGCTCTATCGCCTGACGCTTAAGCCTTTGGCCTCTCTCAATGACGGCATCGATCAGGTTCTCAAGGGCACATCCTCCAGCGTCGGTAAACAGTTCAAAATGGAAGAGATCAACCCTCTCATCGACGTCGTGAATGCCGCGCTTCAACGCGTGGTATCGACGAATAAATCACAAGCATTTGGTGGCGGGATCGATCCAGAGGTCTTGGATGGCGTGGTCGCCCTATTAAAGTTCTCTTCAGACCGCATGACCGGCGTGGGCATGATGATCTTCTCAAATTCCAAGAAGATCCTGCATCTGAATCCCTACTTCGAAGAGATTAGCGGAATACACAATAATTCGGCGTTAGGAGCGGATATCAGCGCGGCGGCCCGTGACGCCGCATTTGTATCATTTGTAGACGATATCCTGGTTCGCGCCCCTTCAGCAGGTATGGATGCGGTTTCTGAGGATTTTGAGTTTTCAGGTACAATGTACCGGATGGAGTGCCTGAGCCTAGGCAGGGCGGGCACGCCAGAACTGTATATCTTGACGGCAACGAGGCAAGGATAAATGGGGCAAGGGGTAGTGACGTTTAAAAACATGACGATCGCGCGCCAACCCGGCGAACTCGCTCGGTTTAGAGTCTTGGGCGGACCCGACCATGGCGTCGTCTTTGTTGCCACCGTGCCGAACGTCATCATTGGGCGGGGAGAAGAGAGCAATGTCACGCTTTCAGATCTTAAGGCCTCTCGCAAGCACGCTGAGGTTTCGATCACGGGCGCTTTAGCCACGCTCAAAGACTTGGGCAGCGCCAACGGAGTTTTGGTGAACGGAGTGCCGTTCAAACAGATCCAACTTAAAAGCGGCGACAAAATCGGCCTGGGCGAAACTGTTCTCGAGTTCATTGGCACTGATTTGGGCGCCACTCAAGTCTTGCGGACCGCTCCGAACAAGAGCGCCGCCGTCGTGGGGAGCGGAATAAGCGGCTTGACGCAGTTTGTTCAGCGCCCTGTTCAGCCTGGCCTTGCAAGCCATGCGACTTCGATTTCGGGGGTTAAAGGCGGGGGTTCATTCGTAGAGAGAAATCGAAAAGTGCTTTTAAGCCTTGGCGCTCTTATGGCTCTCGCTGCGCTGCTCCCGCAGGTTGAGCAAAAACAGCGCGAAAAGAGAAACAGATACATCGAACCAAAGGAATTGGAAGCCGGGCGCAGCTTGAGCTCGTATATGCCGTTATCGATCGATGAAAACGCGCTCAAGAACGCGGATATTTATTTTCGGGAGGGATTCAGGGAATATCGCGCCAGAAATTACCTCAGGGCGCAAATCGCATTTGAGACCTCGTTGCAGATTTACGGCGATCACGCGCTCTCGAGGATTTACCTGCAGTCGACCAAGAAAGCGATC
>JBFMCE010000070.1:0-20765 GCA_040754655.1 Bdellovibrionota bacterium
TTCGTCGCGGCGTATTCTTTGTTCTTGTTCCCCCATACGCCGATCATGAAGTAGATCGGCAATAGGGCAGAGCCCCAGAAAGCAAAGAGCAGAAACAGGTCTTGAGCGGCGAAGGTTCCGAGAACGCTCGTCTCTAACATCAAGAATAAAGCGAAATAACCCCTCACCCCGGTGGTTCGATCCCATGAAGCGATGATGCACAACAGGAACAAGAGCGAGGTGAGGCAGATCAGGGCAATGCTAAGGCCGTCCACTCCGATTAAATAAGAAATATTCAACGAAGAGACCCACTCATAGTTTTCAACAAACTGCATTCCGCTGGCCTCGGGGCTGAACTTCGCGACCAGCACGCAACTCAAGACAAACGTCATGAGACAGGTGGCCAAGGCTATGTAGCGCTGCATCGTTTTATCGTTAGGGTGGAAGAGCAGGGTGAGAAACGATCCTATTAGAGGAAGAAAAATGATTGTGCTTAAAATGTAATTGATCAAGGCCTTATCCCCCCAAGACAACGAACTTTGCGACGATGGCGCCCATCAAGATAAGCCCCATCGCGAAATAAAATTGAACCTGCCCGTTCTGTACGAGCCTCAACGACTTTCCAATCGTAGCAATGGCTTCGGCCAGGCCATCGACGAGTTTTTGATCGATCAAACGAGTCTCTAAAGCAATGAAAGCATTTTTCAAAAAACGCATGGGCTTCAACCATGCGTCAGAGGTGAGGTAATCCAAACCCCTTGAATCAATGAAGGCCGCAAGCCTTCCAAGGTTCTTGCCCGTCGGGCTGATGAACCAGTTCCAAAGCAACGATTGATTGCCTTGCAGCCTGGCCAAATGATCGGTAAACGCGCTGACTTTGGCCTTGAATCGTTCGGTGGATTCGCGATCCCTAAAGATAAGAAACATCGATAAGAGCCAAGAGAAAAGCAGGATGCTCACCAAAGAAACCCTCGCCAGAATATCGGAATCCGTTCCTACGAGCTCAAGGGCTGTCTGAGAAGAGCGTGACGATCCGACCGGGATGCTTACAAGTCTTTCAAACCAAGCGAAGTTCGGCAAAAGCTCAACGCCATCGTTTCCAAGAAGCCCGCTAAACAGTCTTCCACCGGTAAGCACCGCCAAACATGAAAGACAGACCAGAGCCACGGGAATGGCGATTTCAATGCGTAAATTTTCTTTCGTCGTCTTAGCGGCCCATCTCTCTCGCAGCACTCCCCACAAAGCCACGCTCAAGATGAAATCCGTCACGAACTTGATCCCGACCAGGACCCACTGAAGATGATAACCTTGTTCGCCCACGTGAAGAAGGCCAAGGTACTCTAGATAGCGCGCACCTGCCCAACCCGTTCCAGGAAAGCCGCTGAACGCCACAACAGCTAGCGCGACGAACCATCGCGATCCCCGGTCTTCCGCTTGAAATTGGTTCAAGGTCAATGTCACCAAAAAACTCACGATGACGCCGTTGAAAGCCAGCGCTTGCGCCGCCTGGTAATCCGCCGTAAGCCCGGAAATGAACACAGAGGCCGAAATATAACTGACGAGCCAGCCCGCGATCATGGAAGGTTCGCGCTCGGGAAGCGCCATCACCGCCGAAGTCAACGCCGTGATCGCCGAAATGATGCCCAGGTATTCAAGACCATTGATCGATGAGAGGGCGGGATAGAGCTTCGAAAAAATCGTCGCAGACAAAAGCGCATGCCCGATGAAGAAAATCGGGAGCGCGCTTGATTTTGCCGAAGCGAGATAACGAACGTTCTGCATCAGCGGGAAATGCAAGCTGCGCAGCATGCACGCCAGTCCTAGGCAAACAATTGGCCAAGCCTCTGGCTGGCCGGCTGAATGTTCATTGATCTCTTTGAAACTCAACGATCCATACAACACGTAACATCCCAATGTGCCCGCCAGAAAAACGATCTCCGGTATCGCATTGAGAATCGCGTATCGAAACGAAGCTCTGGCTCGTTCATCGCGAGAAGGGCTGCTAAATCCAATGGCGACGAATCCGATAAAACCAACCAAAGCCCATCCGAAGTAGAATGAGATGAGGTTGCCAGAACTCAACGTCAACAAGGTGCCGAGAGAGACCAATGGTATCGCTGTGACCTCGCCGCTAGATTGGCTCTTTGAGCCTTTGAGTTCTTGCATCAAGGCGAAGTATTCAAGAAGGGCGAGGATCACCGAGAACAAGAGCCAAAACAACATGGTCGTCGCGTCGACGTCGAATTTAAGCTCAAAACGAACATTTTCCGCGAGCGCAAACCAAGTCCCGCTCCATTGCACGACCGACGATTCCGCGAAAATCCTCACCGCAGCCCAAATCGCGCTTCCGAGCTGCACGCATGCCATCGCCAGGCCCAGCCCTCGAACTCCCAACTTGGATCTGCTCCTGAAAAACACCGAGATCAGGGCCCAAAGAAGCAATGCTCCGGCGGAAAGGAAAAGCGGTGCTCGTTCCATATGTCTAGTGCCTCAACTCGTTTTTCTCGCCTATGTTTGTCGTTCCTGAGGCCATGAAGCGGCGGTAGGTGAGGGTGCAGCCCAAGATGATCGTATTCAAAATCATCGTCGCGACGCAGAGGGCGAAGAACATGCCGTCGCTCGAATTAGGTTCATTTTGATGAAACGCCGCCATCGCCACCAGCGCTCCCATGCCTGCCGTCGTTAATCCCATGATCACGGCAAGGATACTCCCCCGCGAAAGGGCCGACGCGATCCCAATGCCCACCAAAACCGCGGATAAAACCAAATAGAGTTCAATTTGCATCGTCAGGTTTCCTCAATAGCAACCCGGTTCCAACCACCGTTAAAAGCACCAGCACCCCGAAAAGCTCGAAAACCGCCAAATGATCCGTGAGCATTTTATCGCCCAACACATGCACATCCGCCTTCAAAGCGGAAGCGGCGCTTTGAGATGCCCCGACCACTGGTCTGAGCTTGGAGACTGACAAGAACGCCCAGGCGATAGAAACGCCAACGGCTATCCCAAGTACCACTCCAAGCCCCCTGGTCAGATGCCTGGTTGATGCTTTGGTCGAGGGTTGTCTGAACACTTCCCTGAGATTCGAAGATACGACGCTCGCGAAGTACAGCAGCAATACCGTGCCCATGAGGGCGACCCCGAAGATCGCTAAGGCCAGGTAATCCGCTTTCAAGCTCAGCAAAACCCCGGAGACGCTGAAAAGCTCGACAAAGAAAGCGATACTTGACCTCAAAAGATCTCGAGCAAAAGCGATATAGGTCGCTGATAAAACACAAAGCACCATGAACAAGAAGGTCATCACCTCGAGTAGAGTCATGTTTCACCTTCGTTCTTTTCCCGGCGCCGCAGCTCGGCCCCGACAGGGCTTTGCTCTAACCACGCTTGCTCTTCGGCCTTCGCTTCTTTAGCCATCTGTTCAGTAAGCCAATTTTGTTTCATGTCCCGCGTCGCCCAACCGCGACCGAAACTCTTCACAAGGCTACTCAGTTCAAAAACAGATCCTTGATACTCCCGGGTATGTTGCAAGCTCTTCGTCGGACATACTTCAACGCAAAGCCCGCAAAACATGCAACGCGCATGATCGATGTCGAAAACAGCTACCCAACTCATATTGCGTTCAGGACCCGGCTCTGTTTCGATGCGAATGCAATCGATCGGGCACACTTCCAAGCAGTACCGGCAGCCCGAGCAGCGCTCGATGTCGTTGTAGAGAAAGCCCCGATACCTGGCGGGCAAGTCTTCCGGCATGCGCGCGCTGACCCGGTCGGGGTACTCCTCGGTGACGACCTTGAAACTCTCGGAAGCGCCTATCATATAAGGCAAGGTGGTGCGCAAAGCCATGATCAAGGTTTCACAACCCTTCCTTATTTTTGTCCAATATCCGTGTAGGCCGCTCACAAGAAATCTCCTAAACCTCTTCCATTGAAAATCACCATCCAAACCGCGACGAAAAATATCGAAAATAGCCCGACCGGAACCAAGCAGCGCCAACTCAGCTTGATCATCTGGTCGATTCGCATCCGCGGCAAGGACCACCGGATCCAAATTGACAAGAAAACCAGGAAAAAGACCTTTGTGATGAAAAACAACCACTCGACGAGATTGGCCGCGCGACCAAACGATTCGAGATTCAGCGGCGTACGCCATCCCCCCAAGTAAGTGGTCACGATCAACGCGCACGACAAAAACATTGAAAGCGTCTTCAATATCGATACGAATCCATGCCGAAGCCCGCTGAATTCCGAGGAAACGCCACCCGCCACCTCAACCAAAGAGTCATGATGGTCAAACGGAGTCCGTCCTTGCCATATCGACAATCCAAAGAACAGGCAGAGAAACGAAAGGAGCGTGCCCGGATTGTGCAAGACGATCCAGTTCCATGGCATTCCTCCTTGGACACGCACGATTTGATCAAAGTTTGGGCTGCCGGCAACCAAGACCGGCGGGACAAGCGCTACGGCCACCGGAATGATGTACGTCACAAGGGTGCCGATGATCCGAAATGACGAAAGCACAGACCACTGGCTTTCTGCCGAATATGCCGCCCAGAAAATGCAGAGGTTGGAGACTCCCAAAGCCGTCAGCACCGCCACCAATCCTGATTCAAGATTCGATATCGCCCAACTCTGCGACATCGGAATGCTACCGACCGCGGCGAACATCACGACGATAGCGGCCGGGATGCCCCAACGAAAAAGAAAACGTTCCTGCAGCACGGGTTCGAGGTTTTCTTTGAACAAGAGTTTGATCGCATCGGCGATGACTTGAAAGAATCCGTAAAGCGGAACGCGATTGGGCCCGATGCGCATTTGAATGTCGGCGCCGAACTTGCGGTCCATGAATCCGATGGCGACGATCGGGGGCAGTGTGAGCAAAAACCCATGAACAAAAACCGCCAGAGAGACCAGCACCCAACCCGGTATCGTTGCGCTGAAGAACGAGCCCAAGTAAGCGGCAAGCGGGCTGATCGCGTTCAAATCGGCGTTCATCGGTCTACCTCCGAAGCCATGATGTCAAATGATCCCAGTATCGTCGTGACGTCGCTGATCGGGACATCCTTCAATATCGCCGGAAAGAGATTCAACACCGAAAACGAAGGCGTCCTGAACTTGACTCGGAACGGGTGTTTCTCGCCTTGGCTCGAGATGTAGACGCTGAGGGTTCCGCGCGGGCTTTCAACCGAGGCGTACGCTTCCCCTTGGGGCGCTTTGAATATCCTGGGAAGCGTCGTTTGATAGTCGCCCGCGGGAAGATCATCGAGAGCTTGTTTGATGAGGGAAGCTGATTGCTCGATCTCCCGAATCCTGACCATGTGGCGGTCGAATGCATCGCCCGTTTTTCCCGCTTCGCCTTTGCCAACCGGGACGTCGAATTCGAGTTTGTGGTAAACGCAGTACGGAAAGACTTTCCTGACATCGTACTTCAACCCGCTCCCGCGAACGATGGGACCCGTGACTCCACAGCTCACGGCCTCTGAAGCGGAAACAACGCCAACCTCGGCCAATCTTCCGACGAAGATCTGGTTATTCGAAAGAAGATCGTTGTACTCTTTAAGCTTGGGAACCAGGTAATCAATGAACTCATACGCCTTCTCGATGAATCCCTCTGTGACATCGGCGAATACCCCTCCTATGCGGACATAGTTGTAGGTGAGGCGAGCCCCGCATAAGATCTCAAAGAGGTTGTTTACCTTTTCACGATCGCGAAGCGCATACAATAGAGCTGACTCAGCGCCCAGGTGATGGGCCAGGGTCCCAATGCTCATCAGATGACTCGCGATTCGATTCAATTCACCCGCGATCACCCTGATGTATTGCGCGCGCTCAGGGGCCTTTATCTCTGAAAGGCTCTCGACGGCCAATGCATAGACAAGGTTGCAGTGGATTGAAGCGAGGTAATCAATCCGATCGGTATAAGGCATGAATCCGGTCCAGGTCATGCGTTCGGCGATCTTTTCAATGCCTCGATGCAAATAACCCACGTCAGGACGAGCCGTCAGCACGACCTCTCCGTCAGTTTCAACGCTCACGCGAAACGGCCCAATGGCCGCTGAGTGGTGAGGACCGATATTAAGCCTTAGCGTTCGCGCTTCTGCCATTTAAACCCTCATGGTCGCGTATGCTCCTTACGCAACGGAGCCCGTCGATGTTCGATCGAATGGTATTCTTCGGGGAACGTGTAATCCTTCCGCAATGGGAATCCTTGCCAATCTTCCGGCAAAAGGAGTTTTCGAGGCTCAGGATGCCCCTGAAACGAGATGCCCAGCATTTCGGCGATCTCAAGTTCATAGTAAATCGCCGCTTTCCATGTCTCATGCGCCGACGGCATCTTCGGAGAATGGCGGTCGACCGATACTTTGAGATTCAAGGTATGCACGAGCGACAAGGAGACGAGCCTGTAGATGATCTGAAGCTCTTGCCCAGCATCGATGCCAATCATGTTCTCAAGAAAATCAAATCTCAAGCTTGAATCAGCAGCGCAAAACTCAAGAACCTTTTTCAAGGAATCACGTTCAACGCCGATTGAAATGAATTTTCCGCCATTCTGATCCTCGATAGGATGAATCGCCTTCCCGAAGTTCTTCTCGAGCGCCTCGAAAAATTCACGCGTCTCCATCGACACCCCTGAGTTCATCGCGCACCAAGACGCGGCTGCCTGCGATTCGACGCTGCAAGGTCAACAAACCATGCAGAAGAGCTTCTGGGCGCGGGGGGCAGCCTGGCACGAAAACATCAACAGGAATGATTTTATCGACCCCGCTCACGGTCGAGTAGGAATACTCCCAACTGAACAACCCTCCGCAATTCGCGCAGCTTCCCATCGAAATCACGTACCTGGGGTGAGGCATCTGCTCATAAAGCTCGCGAATGCGCGAGGCCATCTTATGAGAGACCGTTCCCGCGACGATCATCAAGTCCGCGTGCCGAGGAGAAACTTGCGACACAGCCCCGAATCTCTCGATATCGAACCGCCCGCCCGCTACTTGCATCATTTCAACGCCACAGCATGCAAGATCGAGAGTGAGATAGTGGATAGAGTTCTGCCTGGCCCAGTTTATCGCGCGATCGAGCTGGGTGAAAACGACGTACTCGGGAAAAGCATTTTCAAGAATTCCCATGATTGTTTCGACTTTCCTTGTCTCGAATCCAGCTCAAATCACCTTTGGTCCAAGCATACGCTAAAGCGACTGAAAGTGACGCTAGAAATAAGCTGACAGCCACCAATGCCGCCAGACCGCGACCCTCCTCGAGAGCGTGCCGAAAGGTGCTCACCACCGGATAAAGCATGAACATCGCCCCGAAAAACGCCGCCGCCGCCACCACGAGGGACTGATAGCGCGACGCCATTTTGATCCAAGGTTTCGACTCGATCGCTTCTCCTGAGCTGAACGCGGTCTTTCCGCTCTCATCTCGCCGACTGCGTCGAACCCAAAAGCTAAAGACCAGCAACGAGATGAGAAACCCAAGACCCCAGATGCCCGCTAGAAAATTTGGAAGGTGTTTTTCCATAATATAAATATTGAAATTCAAATAATAAAACTATATTGCGCCCCTATAAATGTCTAGCCATCTTGGTCAAGAAATCTTCAATCGTTGGACACGTTCCTTTTCTCAAGTCGAATTCGTAGGACTCAATTCAGCCGCGAAAGCGCTCGCACTTGCCGAACTCATCGTGAAATTCAACCAACGCGTCGCGGTAGTTTGCGCGAATGCCGAAGCTGCCTCGCGAATGCATCAAGACATCAAGGCGTTCGTCGCTCTTCTCGGAGGCGAAGAGCTCACCAATCAAATTGATTACTTTCCTGGTTGGGAACATTCACCATACAAGGCATTCAACCCGTCTCTGAAAAATCGCATCCGGCGCCTTCGCACACTTCATCGCGCGCTCAATGCGGCCAATAGGGCGATCGTCACCGATATCGAGGCTTTCGCGCAGCGGTGCCCTACGATTGAGCAAATTCAAAACCGTGGTTTTACGCTGCGCGTGCAAGACGTTGTTAGCCGAGACGAGTTGGTCGCTAAACTTGAACAAGCCGGTTACGTTCGAAACGATCCTGTGGAAGACCCCGGCAGTTATACCGTGAGAGGGAGCATCTTTGATATTTTCTCGTCAGCATCGAAGAGACCTGTGCGAATCGACTTTTTCGATGACATGGTTGAAACTATCAGGAGCTACGATCCCAACTCGCAACGTAGCGACCAGGCGTCGCTGGGTGAAGCAACGATCATCCCGACATCAGAACTCGCTCTGACGAACGAAGAGATCGCCGTTGGTAAGACCAATATCAAGAACCTTTGCGATGAATTCGGAATTCCGAAACAAGCCCGCGATGAATTGTTTGAAAAACTCGATCTCGGAATTCGTGAGCCCTCTCTTGAGTACTTGCTCCCTCTGTTTAGTGACGCTGAACGCCCCTTCTTGCTCGAACACTTGCGCGGCGATTGGAAGCTTGCGATTGATGACTCATTCGGCGCTGAAAGCTCTTACGATGAACTCACCACTCGGCTAAAGGCTGACTTCAAACGAGCCGTCGCAGAGGGCAAGGTCGTCGCGCCCTGGGAAAGACTTTACGTGACGCCCGAGAGTTTCAATCTCGGGGAAAAAGCGTCCTTGCTGCTAGAAAGCATTTCCGTCGGAGTTCCCGAAGCTACGGTTCCCCAAGAAGATCAAGAATCGACTTCGCTTTCTCGTCGTTTAGAAGTCAAACTCTACTCAAACGCCGACATCTCGCCTCAAGAAAACCGGAAAGCTTCTTTTGAGCCTTTGGTTGAAAAAGCAAAGCTTTGGCAAGACAAAGGCTTTGCACGTGTGTGCATCGCATCAACCAAAAGCCAGGCCGAACGCGTTAGTTTCTTGCTCAACCAAAAAGACATCCCTTGTCGAGTCGTATCGCAGATTGATTGGACAGAGCGTCTTGTCTTTCAGATTTGCGAAGGCTCGGTAAGTTCGGGATTTCGAATTCCAAGCCAAGAGCTTGTCGTCGTCACCGACGCCGAGATCTTCGGGCCAAAAAAACTCAGATCGCATTCCACTCAAGGAGCGACCCAACCTGAAGTCAGCATGGGAAGCTTTGTTTCCTCCCTTGAAGACCTCAATGCAGACGAACTGATCGTACACAGCAAACACGGGATCGGACGTTATCGGGGTTTGATGAAGCTCGAAATCGACCGAGTTCCCCAAGACTTCTTGCTCATCGAATACGCTGGCGCCGACAAGCTTTACCTGCCTGTTTACCGGCTCGATCAAGCCCAGCGCTACGTCGGCGCACAAGAAGGCGTCAGTCTTGATAAGCTTGGCACGAATCAGTTTGAAAAAACAAAGCAGAAGGTCAAGGCGGCGCTTCAAGATCTTGCCCATCAACTCTTGCAGCTCTACGCCAAAAGAGCGAGCAGAGAAGGTTTTTCGTTTTCCGCTAGAGACGAAGACTACAGCGAATTCGAAGCAAGATTCCCGTATGCCGAAACTCCTGACCAACTAAAAGCCATCGAAGATGTCTCACGCGATATGGAGACCGACCGCATCATGGATCGCCTCATCTGTGGCGACGTCGGTTACGGAAAGACCGAGGTAGCGATGCGTGCGGCTTTCCGGGCTGTCGTCGATGGGAAACAAGTCGTCGTTCTCGTTCCCACGACCGTCTTGGCGTTACAACATGAAAGATCATTTCGAGAGCGCTTCAAGACAGCGCCTCTTCCGGTGAACATCGGCGTATTGTCACGCTTCAAGACTCCCAAAGAAGTGAAAGAAACCCTCACTGGCCTCAAACAAGGAAGCGTGGACATCGTCATCGGCACTCACCGGTTGCTCTCAAAGGACGTGGCCTTTAAAGACCTTGGTTTGATCGTCATTGACGAGGAACAGCGTTTCGGCGTCGAACACAAAGAGAAACTCAAAGCCCTTCGCGTCAATACCGACGTACTTACGCTCACCGCGACTCCGATTCCGCGCACCCTTCAGCTCTCGCTCATGGGCATTCGAGACATCAGCGTGATCAATACTCCGCCCGTCGATCGATTGAGCGTGCGCACTTACATCGCGCGATTCAACGACGACGTGATCCGTTCGGCGATACAACAAGAGATCGCGCGCGGGGGGCAGGTCTTCTTCATCCACAACCGGGTTCAAAGCATCAATGCGATGGCCGATCGAATTCAGGCGATCGTGCCCGAAGCCAAGATCATCATCGCGCATGGGCAACTTGACGAGAAAACGCTTGAAGAACGCATGCTTGAGTTCTACAACAAGAAGGGCAATGTGCTCATCTGCTCTACGATCATCGAATCGGGCTTAGACATCCCATCGGCCAATACGATGATCATCAATCGCGCCGACATGTTTGGCCTTTCCCAGCTCTACCAGCTTCGAGGTCGGGTAGGGCGCTCTCAGGTGCGAGCCTATTGCTACCTCCTTCTTCCGGAAGAGGGGGCCATCACCGAGGAGGCCAAGAAGAGGCTTGAAGTGATTCAACGCTTTGTGGATTTGGGGTCTGGCTTCAAGATCGCCTCACATGACCTTGAGCTCCGGGGCGGCGGCGATATCCTGGGGAAATCGCAGTCAGGGCACATCGCGGCCGTTGGATTCGAACTCTATGCCGAGCTACTCGATGAAACCATCAGGGAGCTTCGTGGCCAAGCGATCGAAGACCACTTCGATCCCGAGATTAAGCTGCCGGTGCCTGCGTTGCTGCCTGAGTCGTACGTTCCTGACGTCCACCAACGGCTTGGTTTTTATAAGAAACTTTCGCAAGCTTCTTCGGCCGAGATTCTGCATGCGCTCGAACTCGAACTCCAAGACCGTTACGGAAGAACTCCGACGGAGGTGCAAAACCTCATCTGGCTCATCCGAATCAAACAAATCCTGCGATTGCATCACATCAAAGCCCTCATCGCTGGCCCGGAAAGAACCTCGATCGACGCAGGACAGGAGGCAAAACTTTCTCCCGTCAAAATGTTGACTCTAACCCAGCGAGAACCTCAGACCTACCTGCTCACGCCGGATTCGAAGGTCATCCTCAAACGCCCGTTCCAATCTGCCCAGCAGCTCTTTCACGATCTTGAGAAATTATTGACACAGGTTGCAGAGCACTAATGTGCATGTTAGAATTTTTTTGTTGCACTATATCTTTAGGATGAAGAGGGTCGCCCATGGGCAAAGCGCTTATATTGACAGGCATGTTGTGTGCAGTGATTACGAGTCCGATGGTTCACGCAGCCACTGAGCTTGCGCGAGTGAATTCGAAAGTAATCACTCTCGAAGAGTTCAATAACAAATACAAAGAGAACCTAAAGTTCTTTCGTTACAAGACTCCGACGAAAGAAAACGTTCTTGATGAGATGATCAAGCGCGATCTGGGCGTTCAAGAGGCTAAGAAGCTTGGTTTGGATAAAGACCCGGAAGTGATCGAGCGCATCAACACCGTCCTTTACCACTCGCTCCTCGACAAGAAACTTTCCTCGAAGTTTGAAACGATCCAAGTCAGCAACAATGAGATTGAAGACCATTACAAAAAAAATCCCGAGATCCGAACCTCACACATCTTTGTTCAAGTCAGGTTCGATGCCAACAAGGCTCAAGACAAGAAAGCCCTTGAGAAGATCAAAAAGGTTCAAGGCATTTTAAACGACGCATTGAAATCAGGCAAACAAACCTTCGCGGAAGTCGCTCGTACATACTCTGAGGGTGTCGCCGCACCGGCGGGCGGCGATATCGACTACCAAACCAAAGACAAACTTGACCCCGCTTATTACCAGACGGCTGTGAATCTTAAGAAGGTCGGAGCGGTGAGCGATATCGTTCGTTCTCAGTTTGGCTATCATATCATCAAGCTCACTGGCCTCAAAGAGTTCAAAGACGTCGACCGCGGACACTATAAGCGCATGGTTTTCGATGAAAAACGCGCAAAAATCTTCGACTCTTATATGGATGACCTTAAAAAGAAGGCCAGCATCACGGTACGCCGTGAATTGATCAAAGATTAAAGGTCAGCCTGTGTTTTAGTCTGCTCTTGCCTTAACCCTGGATTCCGCGGTAGTTTGGGCTCGTATGGACCCTAAGAACGCACGCTCGTTTTTCATCTCTCTTCTTGGTTTGTGCGCTATCTCAGCTTTCGCGCTCGAGATGCCTGCGCACGCCGCATTAATTGATAAAACTGCGGCAATCGTCAACAACGAGGCCATCTTGCTCTCAGATGCAAGACGTTTTGAGCGTACATTGGGCTTGAGACGAGAGCTTGACCCGCTATTCGGTTTTTCAGAAGAACTTGAGGCTGGCAAACTTTCGAACTCCAAAGTCCTCGATTTCCTCGTGCAAGAACGCCTGATTGCCCAAAACTTCAAGGTAACTGATTCAGAGGTCGAGCAAGAAATCCAAACCGTCCAGCGCAACAACAACCTCAATAGGGAGCAGTTGGTCGATTTCTTAAAGGCCAAGGGCTTTTCTTTCCCAGATTACTACGAGCTTATGAGGGTGGGGCTTTCGAAACGAAACCTCCTCGACAAAGAAATCCGTACTCGAGTCAATATCAGCGAAGAAGACAAGCGCAATTATTTTTACAATAATGTGATGAAGAATTCGAAGACCCCGCTCGAATACAATCTTCAACTCATCATGATCAGCAACAAGAGTTATAAAACTCCCAAAGCCGCTCTAGAGGCCGCTCAAAACGCTTTGCGCTCAATCAAGCAAGGCGAATCTTTCGCGGAAGTGGCTAAAAGCAGCTCAGATCACCCCTCAGCCCGGCAGGGAGGAACGCTTGACTATATTTCATCTGAGCAATTGGGAGAACCCCTTCGCTCAGAGGCGCGTAAACTTGCCATTGGAGCCGTCAGTGATGTGATCAAGACGTCAGATGGTCACCTCATTGTGAAGCTTCTCGATGCTCGATCCACCGAATCTCAGAAGTATAAGGAAATGAAAGATCAAATCGAAGAACGCCTGGCGCGGGTCGAGTACAAGAAACAGCTCTTCATTTGGGCTGAACGGGCCAGAAACGATGCCTACGTTCGCCTCAATTAAGCCGGCAACCAAGCTCATCGGAATCACAACCGGCGATCACCGCGGTATCGGCGCTGAAGTCATCGCCAAAGGCCTGAAGAAGTTTTTTAGCAAAACACTCGAACCCTCGGATGTGGTCATCTTTGGCAAACCCGAGCTGTACAGGCCATTTCACAAGCTCCTTCCAAAAGAATGGCATAGCTGGACGGAAAAAGAATTCTTGGCCCCGGATTGGGCGGGCCCAGAGAGGGCCGCCCTGAATTTCGTCGTCCCTGATTCCACCCAAATCCCAAAAAACCTTCGAAGCGCTTATTTCTGCGGCCGATATATCGAGCTTGCGACTCTTTCAGCTTTGTCCGGAAGGCTCAGCGCGATCACAACAGGTCCAATTGATAAGAGTGAACTCAAACGCGGCGGGTATCCTTTTGACGGGCATACCGAAATGCTGAGAAATCTTTGCAAGGCCCCCTCTGTGACTATGATGATGGCGGGTCCGCAAATGAAAGCCTCTCTCGCGACCGTGCATGTCGCATTGAAAGATGTCGCTCAAACCCTCACCATTGAAAACATCGCCACTTGCATTGAAAACACGGCCCTGGGTTTGGTGCGCGACTTTGGGATCAAGCGACCTAAGATCGCGGTTCTCGGGCTCAATCCCCACGCTAGCGACCAAGGTCTCTTCGGGAATGAAGAGCGTGATAAAATCAAACCCGCGATCAAACGCGCTCGTTCACGTTTTCCTCGCATTGAAATCGACGGCCCTTTCCCGCCAGATGGCTTTTTTGCGCAGTGGCGGTCGAGGCACGCCTTGAATTTTGATGCAATTGTTTGCATGTATCACGACCAGGGCCTTATTCCGGCCAAATTACTCGACTTTGAAAATACGGTAAACGTAAGCTTAGGTTTACCTATCGTGAGAACTTCGGTAGATCACGGCGTAGGATATGACATTGCCGGCAAGAACAAGGCCGATCCTTCTAGCTTTTGTGCTGCGTTAGCACTTGCTGTAGAGATCACGCGGCGGCGCTGGTCACGCAAATAGGAGCAAAAATGAGTTACGCAGAAAAAATCTTCCGTGAATACGACATCCGCGGCGTTTATGGCAAAGATTACGACGCGGAGTTTGCGAGTCTCTTGGGCCATGGGCTGACCACTTATTTTCGCAAGCACTCAAGACCGGGCAAAGGACGCGATGTCTTTCGAATCGCCATAGGGCGCGACGCTAGGCCCTCGGGCGATGAGATCACGCCAAAGTTCATCGATGCGCTTGTCCGCGAAGGATTTGACGTTTATGACCTGGGCATTGTTCCCACCCCGCTCGTGTATTTCTCGACATTCAATCTTGACGTCGATGGCGCTGTTTCGATCACGGGCAGTCACAATCCATCTGAGTACAATGGCTTTAAGATTTGCCTTGGCACCTCGACTCTTCATGGGGAGAACATCCAAGAATTGCGCGAGATTTGCTCAAAGATCGTCAAACACATCCCAACCACGAACACCAGCATGCCAGGCAAACCGGCAATGGGCAGGATCTCGAAACAAGACATCATTACTCCCTATATTGCCGACGTGAAGGGACGCATCAAGATCGCAAGACCCATCACGGTAGTCATAGACTCAGGAAATGGAACCGCCTGCACGGTAGCTCCAAAGCTGCTTTCAGAGCTTGGTTGCAAGGTCATTCCTCTTTTCTGCGATCTTGATGGAACTTTTCCAAACCACCATCCAGATCCGACGGTGGTCGAAAACTTAAGAGACCTTCAAAAGGAAGTTCTCGCGCATAAAGCCGATCTGGGGATCGCCTATGACGGAGACTCTGATCGCATCGGCGCGGTCGATGAAAAAGGGACACCCATCTTTGGCGATGAGTTGATGGTGCTTTACTCGAGAGAGATTCTTTCACGCAAACCGGGCGCGACGATCATCTCTGAGGTCAAGAGCAGCAATAGGCTTTACAACGACATCGCTAAACACGGGGGTAAGCCATTGATGTGGAAGACGGGCCATTCTCTCATCAAAGCAAAGATGAAAGAAGAACATGCGGAACTTGCCGGGGAAATGAGCGGCCATATCTTCTTTGCCGACCGCTATTATGGCTATGACGACGCAATCTACGCCTCAGCGCGTCTGCTAGAACTTTTGAGCAAGCAAAAGGGAACTTTATCTTCATTGCTCTCTGACCTTCCTCCTTCCGTCAGCACTCCTGAGATCCGCGTGGACTGCGAGGATGAGATCAAGTTTGAAGTCGTCAGTCGAGTTCGCAAAAACCTGGCGAGCCGTTTTAAAACCATTGATATTGACGGAGTGCGCATCGAAACTCCCCAAGGGTGGGGACTTTTGCGTGCGTCCAACACCCAGCCTGTGGTAGTAATGCGCTTTGAAGCGACCTCAAACTCTGATTTAGAGTCACTTAGAAAGACGATAGAAGATGCTTTCGAAGCAGCACGACGGGAAGTCAAATCGGCCTAACAAGAAGATCAAGGAAATCGCGACCTCAAATGATGAATTCATCGTCATCAAGGGTGCGAAAGAACACAATCTCAAGAATCTGAATATTTCGATTCCGCGGGAAACCCTCACGGTGATCACCGGGCTTAGCGGTTCGGGCAAATCTTCGCTAGCCTTTGATACTATCTTCGCTGAAGGCCAACGCCGTTACGTCGAATCGCTCTCAACTTATGCTCGTCAGTTTTTAGAAACTCTTGATAAACCTGATGTGGAAAGTGTTGACGGGCTGTCTCCAACGATCTCAATTCAACAAAAAACGACTTCTCACAACCCACGTTCGACCGTCGGCACAGTGACCGAAGTTTACGATTATCTAAGGCTGCTTTACGCAAGGCTTGCAAAGCCGTTTTGCCACCAGTGCGGAAAACCCATTTCAAGCCAAACGGCGCAACAAATCGTAGACCGGGTGCTGGAGCTGCCAGACAACTCTAAGATCTGCATCCTGGCTCCGATCGTTCGAGGGCGAAAAGGCGAGTACCAAAAAGAACTGATCGCCATGCGGCAAAAAGGGTTCTCCCGTGTGCGCATTGACGGAGAGGTCTTGGATTTGAGCCAAGACATCGCGCTCGACAAGCAGAAAAAACACAACATCGACGTGTACGTAGACCGACTCATTTTGAGGCGATCGACACCGGCGGCCAAGGGATTTGATCCCATCCGAGGCAGGCTTCAAGAGTCGATTGAGACCGCCCTCAAACTCGCTGAAGGCTTGGTCAAGGTTGAGCTACCTGATGAAAACACTGAAACCCTTTATTCCGAGAAATTCGCCTGCATCGATTGCGGCATCTCGTATCCCGCACCCGAGCCACGTACTTTCTCATTCAACTCGCCTATGGGAGCCTGCCCTGAGTGCAACGGGTTGGGTTATTTCGTGGAAGAACCGTCGAATGAGGACGAAGACGAAGAAGATCTTAACGCATCAACCACGGCCGCCATAGATGTGTGGACGAAATGCGAGAAATGCAAGGGGACAAGGCTCAAGCAGGAATCTTTGTATTTCAAGATTCATGATCGAAACATCGCCGATCTAAGCTCGATGTCGATCGAAAGGCTTGCTGAATTTTTTGGCAAGGCCAAGTTTGCCGAACGAGACCTGATGGTGGCTGACCGGATCTTAAAGGAAATCAAAGACAGGTTGGGATTTTTGTTGCATGTCGGGGTAGGGTACATTTCGCTCGACAGAGCGGCTCAAACCCTTTCAGGAGGCGAGAGTCAACGTATTCGGTTGGCTACGCAAATCGGGTCGTCTTTGGTGGGTGTCATTTATGTCCTTGATGAACCCAGCATCGGACTCCATCAGCGCGACAACAACAGGTTGCTTGAAACCCTCGAGAGATTGCGCGATATGGGAAACACCGTCTTGGTCGTAGAACACGATGAAGACACGATTCGAAAGGCCAATCACGTGATTGACCTTGGTCCCAGGGCAGGCACTCAAGGAGGGGAATTGGTTGCGCAAGGCACCCTTGAAGAGGTGTGCGCGAATCCCAAATCGCTCACGGGCCAATACCTCACGTCGAAACTAAAGATCGAAGTGCCTAAAACGAGAAGGCCTTACAACGATCAACATGCAATCAAACTCAAAGATGTGGCCCAGAACAACCTAAAGTCAGTAGATGCCACGTTCCCTCTAGGGGTTTTCACGTGCGTAACAGGGGTTTCAGGTTCAGGAAAATCGACCCTTGTGATCGACACGCTCTATGCGCTTCTAATGAAAGAGCTCCACAACACGAAAATTTCTGAGCTAAACTTCAAATCCATCGAAGGCCAAGAGCTCATCGACAAAGTCATCGATATCGATCAATCTCCGATCGGTCGCACGCCTCGCAGTAACCCAGCCACTTATACGGGCACATTCAGCATGATTCGTGATCTTTTCGCGATGCTGCCCGAGGCTCGAATGAGGGGGTTTAAGCCTGGCAGGTTTTCGTTCAACGTAAAGGGGGGAAGATGCGAGCGTTGTAAAGGCGACGGACTCGTACGCGTTGAGATGCATTTTTTATCCGACATTTACGTCACTTGTGATGAGTGTTCGGGCCGCAGGTACAATGAAGAGACCCTTTCGATTCACTACAAAGGAAAATCCATCTCTGACGTCCTTGCGATGACGATCGATGACGCCACTCAGTTCTTTGAGAATGTTCCCAACCTTTCGCAAAAACTTCGGACCTTAAGCGAAGTAGGGCTTGGGTATATTACGCTTGGCCAAAGCGCCACCACGCTTTCCGGAGGGGAAGCGCAGCGAATGAAGCTTGCGCGTGAGCTTTCGAGGCGTGCAACCGGGCGTACGCTCTACATCCTGGACGAACCCTCAACAGGTTTGCATTTTGACGATGTCCGAAAGCTCATTCAGGTCTTGCACCGGCTGGTTGATCAAGGAAACTCTGTGATTGTGATCGAACACAACCTTGAGATCATCAAAACCGCCGATTACATCATCGACTTAGGCCCGGAAGGCGGCGAGGGCGGGGGAGAAGTCCTGATTCAGGGCACTCCGGAACAAGTCGCAAAGCTTCCGCGATCGTATACCGGTCACTATCTAAAACCTTATCTTAGGAACTGAAAATTCACATCACCGTCTAGAAGGAGGCTCTCTCTTTATTCTTGGCAGGGTTTTACCGCGGGGTAATACCTTGAAGTTGGTACTGGCTCTAAGAGGTGCTCGCATCCACTACCACCCCTGTCGATATTATCGACTGAACCTCGAATGGCAGAGTCAATGCGTCTTGCGCCAGGCTTCCAAGACGCTCCTCTGTTGACCGAAGTGCACGTTGCATCACCAGGAGCCAAACTCGCTGAAACAGAAGAAGCCCTTTCAGTTTTCGCCTTTGGCTCATGCCTTTGCATGAGCTTCCGGCGCAACTCAGCTTCTTTCATATCAATTGTTCCCGACTGATGAACAAAGTCGTTCCTCAATCGTATGTCGAACCGCTGATTCCGCTTGGCATTCCAGTCTGAGAGCCTGGGTTGGATAACGCTTAAATTCGATGAAGCACCCACGGGTATCCCGTGCCTGCGGAGCTGAGATGAAAATTGTTCCTCCGCCTCGATCGAGATTGAAAATGTCTTTTTTTCCGACAAAAACTCCATGCTTCCAAAATGCTCCCCAAGTTTTGCGTAAAGGGTTCCGTTCCTCAGAGCTATCAAAGAAGCGGCGCCTTCCTTGAGTGCTGTTTCACCTTGGCCAATTTGCCTTTCGCGAGACCGGTAAGAAAACCCATCCGCTTTATCAATACGACCGATTTCGATAAAACCGGCATTGCTTGATTCAGCCAAGATCCAAATGACACTTCCGTCAGTGATGAAATCTATGATCTTATTAGACGTGTATTTTGACAGAGAAAGAGCTTCTATCTTCTCATTTTCAACGAGGATGAGTCTCCTGTCGGTACTCGAGTCAGGCTGGCCTACCATCATTCCATAATGAAGAGGCCTGCTGCCGGAAAGCGTTGGGTCATAGTTCGTCTTCAACTTCAAGATCGAATCGCTTACGAGGTATTGTTCAAGGCCCCTCGCGGTGATCTCCTCAGGCTCTCCTGATCTTGACAGCTGAAATACCCTTCCATCACGGCTTGCGGCGAGAATGCGCGCTTCAGCCGAAGACTCAACACTCACGAATTCAGCGGAATTCGAAAATTTGGACCAGGTCTTTGACTCACTCTCATAGCGAACAAGAGCGCCATTGAGTATTCCCACTAAAACACCCGGCTCAATCGCGGTACCGGTGATCTGAAATCCGCTCAATGCATATTGACTTAAAAGACCTGGCATCCCCTCTATTCTGTATATCTTTTGCTCCGATGCCAAAGCAGAGTCCGTCGTCAGCTCTGATGATCGGATCTCCCAAAGCTCAAGAACCATACCCGATGTTGAACGGTACTGATGAAGCACATAAAGCGGATCCGCAGGTCTACGCGCATACGCATCCTTAAATGCGCCAAAGAAAGATCCAATGAAAAATGTTAATAGCCAAATATTCGTTGAAATTGAGACTGCCGAGTTTTTCTTCCTGAAGCCCTTCATCTCAAGGGGCTATACTATGGGCCGAATAAACAAGTCAAATTAGTGAGGCCGCACGAGCACCGGAACCTCATGGGCACGATCACATAATATAGCTCGCATCGCGTCCACCCTGCGCCCCACATCAGAGACCATGAACTGCGACAGCCGAGCTGAGGTCTCGGCTGACCGGGGAGCAATATGTAAGAATGACGTATTGGTCTCGCTCGAGTGGCAACCATTGCACGTGTTCAATGCGAAGACCTTGCGCACCTTTTTCATCTCCTGACCAAGCTCATTTGCCTTGGGAGCCCAGACAAACGGCGCGTGTGATTTCGCGCCCAACAACTGACGAGGAACGATGTGCTTTTCCGCCAAAATTTCATCTTTATGGTCAATCATCCATCGGATGAGCTTGGAATGCTCGTCTTCGATGCTCCCGACATTGAAGTGTTCCGCAGGAGTTTGCTTGGTCGTGGTCATCTTCAGCATCCCGTTACGAGACAATTTGAACTCCCTCATCTGCCAGGGTGATGCCAAAGAGATCTCATTTGTTCTCAACTGATTGAGGGCACTGTGATTGCGACGACCGGGAAATGAACCTCTTCGGGTAAAGAGATCTGTGATCTCTTGTAACGCCCTGTTGTACTGCTCTCCGAAAGAATGATTTCCCAGCGCGTGCCATCGCCTCGCCCACGATCTCACCGTGAGCCCCTTCTTTGGTAGACGAGGAAGGAGGTATTCAAAAATCACAGTGAAGGATAGGGGAGTTCCATTGGGCGCTAAGAAGCTAAAGACAAACCGGCCCTCGCCGGCTCCTCCTCTGGTGAAGGGCCCCCGATTATCAATTCGGTTCACGATTGCAAGCAATCGCAAGGGGGCTCGGTCAAGATCGAGCCTGCCATCTTCTTTCTTTGGCCAATCAGAGACGATTTTTTCGATAGCTTTTCTGGGCTCTACCATATCGGACGCGATTTTCTTTGTAAGCATCCACTCGTTCAACCAGCGAAGTACGAAATCTGAAGGATGCATGCCTTTTGGCGTGAGCTGTCGCATCAGGTAACCAAAGGTCCAAGGCCCATTCGGGGCATGTGCCCTAGGATCATTCACGACCGAAAGATCTGTAATCACGAGCTCTTTTTCAGCCCGAATGGGCTCGTGACAATCAGTAGAAGCAAAGGCCGTGACCGAAATCAACCCGATGAAAATACCGAAAGGAATGTTTCGAAAATGACAAAAGTTCATAAATTGCCCCTAATCCCGAAAGAATTTTACCCCTAGC
>JBFMCE010000071.1:0-20703 GCA_040754655.1 Bdellovibrionota bacterium
GTAGTGAAACCCTGCGTCAGTTGCAAACTTGATTTAAATAGTCAACAGATCTAATCAAAGAAAGTGCTTTTATTTCATAGACTTGGCTTGAATAGAGAGCCTCTTCTCGGCCGGCCACCACGGCCCCGCCAAGAAGAGTCTCTTTCAGCTCTAAGGCTGAAAGTCGCGGGCACAAGCTTTTGAGCAGGGCCGCCGCACCAGCGACGAAACCCGCCGCCAAGCCCGCATGGCTGCGAATCTCGGTGCGGTTTCGAGGAGTAGCCACCCGAATGTGCTCGCTCGGGGCCCAGAGGTCTACCTTGCGCCCATGGTTTGAGGCGCCGTACTTCACCCGGCTTTGTAAATTTTTTTTATTTAATCCGCCCACGACTAGAAGGTTCTGAAAACTCTCACCCCACGCTGCAGGGTAAAACGGTTTTCTCGCCAGGTCGAGGCCGCCATCACCAGCCGACGCCACAACCAATGCACCCGCTTGCTCTGCCAACCGAAGACCATCTTCAAGCGCTTTCGAAGGCAGCGTCGTGGCCCAGCCAAGCACGATCACTTTCGCCTTTGATTTCACCGCGTACTCAAAACCAGAATAGATCGCCGCCGAGTTCGTATTTCCGTACGGAGAAAACACCTTGATGGGAAGAAGAGTCACGTTTGGAGCGACTCCCAACGTGTCTTCCCCACCGCCTGCAATGACGCTTGCGATCTCGGTGCCATGAGAATGGTCGTCAAACGGACGTTTATCATGTGAATAAAAATCAAACCCCGGAGCATCGAGCACTGAGTCCCAATACAAGTTCCGCCTGAGTTCTCGGTGATTGTAATCAATGCCACTGTCGATCAACGCCACGATAGTGCCGCGAGAACCCAAGCAGCGCTCACTTACGCAGGCCTCTAAGTAACCTGGATGACCGATTGAGGCGTGCGCCCATGATTTTTTTGAAAGTTCAAGTGCGCGCTCCCTGGCCAAAGCCGCAAACTCGCCACCCTTATATTTTTGGTCGTATTGATGGTAGCGGTAGATGCGGTATGGGAGAGTGACCAACTCCGTCACGCCCTTAAGGATGCGTGTCACAGTGCTTTCAATAAACCTCGCTAAGCCCGCTGCTACCGGCAGATTCGCATCAAACCTTGCGACCCTATCCGCCGCCGCCTCACCTCGATTGGCGATACTCAAAGCCAAGCTCGCTTGAGCAAGGTTCGAAGGCGGCGTTTCGCCTGGCTCTAGGCTTACCAATTCGTCACCCGCGACCATCTGAGAAACTTCTCCTGACAGGAGCCGAAGCTTCGAGGTTTTCTGAAAAACCTGATCCACCACGAAAACCGCCGCCTTCAGCTGTCGCCGTTTTTGAGTAGCATTGTAAAACCACTGGCCCGCTTGAACCCCAAAGTCGCTGCCAACCGAGGCGTACCAATCACCCCCGCATTGGCCAAAAAGACTCGCGACCAGAGGAACCCTCGACACAGTTTTCGCGATTTCTTTCGATGCGGCTTCGATCACCTGATCGAACGCCTTGAGCAAGGCGGTCTTCTGCGCAAGATTCACCCCGATCTCGAAATCACCCGCGGGCTCGGCCACATGCGCGCTGAGATCGAAATAAAATCCACTGCCTTGCCCTGTGATGTGCTCTACTTCAAGCGCTCGATGGCGGTGGCGAAGTTTGACTTCAAGGCCTATTGAAGCGCGGTATTCAACATGTTTTAGAGAGGCTCCGACCCACAAGGCATCGAAGTTGAGCTCGTGCCCAAGCTCCAGGCCCGTATGCAACCCTCTGTCGGCATCGGCAAAAGTTCTTTCAAGCCCCGGAGCGCTTCGGCGCGACCCGCCGACCAAAAACTCATTGCGCGCCCGCGAATCCAAACCAGAGTTGTAAGGGTTCTCGGAACCTCTTCGAAACCCTGAGAATTCACGACCCGCCCTGCTTCCGCTTGAAAATGCCAACTCATCAATCACAAGCTCAATGCGGGAACTGGCAATTCGGCCTCCTGAAAACAGACAAGGATCAGGCAGCGGTGCTGCTCCATCGCCAGAGCCTGAGCCTAAAGCAAGCGCGCTCGAAGCCAAAATTTGCTGTGGATTTAAAACAACGAATACACCTGCCCGGTTGAGCTCTTCGATCAAACGCATTCGTACGTTCTCGCCATACCAACGAAAAGGTTCTTTTGGATCAGGAAGCGAAATAAACCGCTCGGTGACAGGGGAGACTTCAACTGCGCGTTTCATCGTAGTCGTGGCGGTGGGCCTGGTTCCGGCTTGGGGCCTTTTCTTGCCAGCGGCGAAGAGTTCCTCCACATTCGATAATAGTAGAATACCCGAGATCAGTATGAATGCTGGCCCCGGCCTCAAAGGCAGACACAAGAACTTCACGCCAAAACTCTCCGTGAAAAGTTGCGGCTCACTTCGGGCCTTCAGAATAATAGATCTTCACCTGATCGCCAGCGCGCACCGAGCGCAAGAGCCTTTGATCCGCATCGTCTCTCATCGCCGCGACACTTTGATCGTGCTGGGTTTCGTACACCAGGGCTTCGCCGATCCGCATGCTCGCGTTGTCATAGAGAGTGAATACATTGCCTGGTTTGATTTCATCGCGCGCGCCTGCGCCAAAGAAAATGCGTTTCAGGTCGTAATTGACCTTAGTCACCGTTGCACCCCAGTCCATGAAGAAATTGGTGTTCGGATCTTTGGCCATTTGATCAATGGCTTTGCGCATGGCGGCCCGAAATACCTTCGACATGGGTGAGTTGAAGACAAAATCCGCTCCCGACTTGATATCCTTGAAATCAAGGCTCACTTCAAGCTTGCCGTTGCCAGTCAGAGCGCTCCCCTTCCCCACGGCTACGACCTCTTGGCGTTCGGTATCGATGATGTGAAAGTCGATGCCAAGAGACCCAATGGCAAAACTCAAGGTCCCTTCCGCACCCGACAAGACGCCACTAGCGAGATCACCTAAGCCCGGTTTGTACCCAAAGCGGATGTTTGCGCTCGTGCTGGTCGCCTCAAATGAGGTGATGCCCCCGCGAAGCACGAATCGAGCAAGCGTGCCGTTGCCCTCGCCTGCCTGCGCGCTAACGCGAAATTTATTGGTTGCCTGAGTCACTTCGGTTCTTGCGAGCTCTGGCAGAAGCAGTCCCATGTCTACTCGTGTTTTCCCGTCTGGAAGCAGAAAGGGCGTATCGAGAAATCGGCCGATTGAAATCACGCGCGTAGGATAAGCTTGCGTCACCGACGGCGGGGCAGGTTCCTTCCTCTTTTTTCCGAAGGCCAATGCAAGGCTTGGCGTTAAAACAAAGCAAAAGGCGGCCGCTACAATCAATCTCATTTGTACCATCGTATAAAATCCCTTCCGTGAGAAACCCCGAAGCGCTCGTGGGTCAAACATCATGTTTGGAAGAATTATTCTAAGCCCGAGCGGCTTTTGGCTTAAAGAGGCAGGAAAAGCCTGTGGGCAGGAAAGGCTTTAAACAGACCATTTGGCCTTTTAGAGAAGTTCGGAGTCTCGGACTTTGGCGAATTTCTTGTTCACCTTGGATCTCGGCCCAAGACCACGATTTCGACCCGGCGATTGCGTTTACGGCCTTCTTCTTCTTTGTTGGTCGCGATCGGGTGATACTCAGCGTAACCAGAGGCCTCGAGATAACGAGGGTCGAATTTGAACTTTTGGATGAAATACCTGATGATCCAGGCGGCTCTAGCAGTAGAGAGCTCCCAGTTCGAAGGGTAATATTCGCTAGAGATTTTCGTATTGTCCGTGTGGCCTTCGACCCGGATGTGGCGCCTCACCGTTTTAAGCACTTTCGCCATCTGATCAAGCATGGGAAGCGCGTCACTCTTCACTTGAGCCGAGCCAGGCTCAAAGAAATCCTTGGCTGAGAGCCGCACCACGAGACCGCGGTCTTCATAAATGATCTGCATTTTCTCTGCGATGTCTGAAACACCGAGCTCATAACTCACGCTTTCCTCGAGGATATCAGCCAAGCGCTTGAGCTCGCCATAATCGTGGGTCATGATGTTGCTGCGTCCGACGGGCATGTCGACGATCAAACCACCCGTTGGATTGTCTTGTTCGAATTGGTTCAGTGTCTTTCCGCCCGATTTCCCGCCAGCATCGACGAAGTCCGAAGTAAATGCGGCTTTCAGGCTGTCTGCCACCGCTTTGAACTTCTGCGCATCCACCTTCGAAGTCGCGTAAAGAATCACAAAGAACGCAAAAAGCAGCGTGATGAAGTCGGCGTAAGAAACCAGCCATCTCTCTAGGTTTACGTGCTCTGGGTGTTTCTTAGGCATTGAGGATCGCCTCGCAAGAGGCTTTTGAGCGACTCACGTTTTTTCGCCTCCGCCGCCATGGGCGCCGCCGCGAAGATGCTCTTCGACATAGACTTCAAGCTTTTCACGCAAGAAATGGGGATTCAACCCTTCCTGAATCCCGATGACGCCGATCTTGACCACTTCCTTAGCCATCGCTCGCATCGCAGCCTTGCGCTTGAGCTTCGTGCCGAAAGGAATGAAAAGCAAGTTCGCCGAACCCACGCCGTACACCGTCGCGACGAACGCGACCGCGATGCCGGAACCCAGGTCAGAGCCTGGCTCGTTCATCGAGGCCATGACGTGGATCAACCCGAGAACCGCTCCGATGATGCCGATCGTCGGGGCATAACCGCCCGTGCCTTCCCATACTTTTCCGGCGGTTTCTTCTTCTTCGAAGGCGATGTCGATCTCGGTCTGCATGATGTCTTTGACTGTTTGAGGCTCAAAACCGTCGATCACGTACTTGATTGATTTCTTGAAAAGCGGATTCTGGATGCTATCCCGCATCCCTTCCACCGCGAGCACGCCTTCTTTTCGGGCGACCGAAGCCACTTTGATGATCTCTTCGATCACTTCCCTCACGTCGGTATCGACGAGCTTGAAGATGACGCCGATCATCGAGAACGCGCGTTTGACGTCTTGTTGGGGAAAGGAAACGAGCATGGCGCCGATGGTGCCGCCGAAAACGATGATGGCCGCCGTCCCTTGCATGATCGATGAGAGGTGAAGGCCTTCAAGCAGAGCCCCGCCGAATACCGCACCGAGCCCCATCAAGACGCCTATCACTGTCACTATTTCCATGGCAGCGCCACTTTTCTCCTAAAACGAGTCGCCAGAACCGTTAAACCTGCCGATTCGGGAAATTAAATATCTCTCGTTTATACTGGACCACTTTCCTTAAGATATCCTGCACCGACTCCTGAACCATGAGCTTCTCATTGCCGACCATCGTGATCATGGTGTCTGGCGTCGATTCGACTGAGCGAATCAGCTCTGCATTGATCACAAACTCCTTGCCATTCAGGCGGTGCACGATGATCATTGTAATATTAAAAGTTTAGCACTCAGCAGAAGGCTGTCAAACCCATGAACCAGACAACACCACCAATTCACGTCGCAGGAGCAGAAGTTGCCGAGTTCGAGGTGCCCAAGATCTTGTACGTCGCGAGACTAGGCATCGCTTTGGGGATTTTCCTCACTGCAGCGCTTGGCGCGCTCGCCGCTGTCGGCTGGGGATGGCTTTCTGAAGGATTTTCTCCGGCAGTCGCCCTTTGGGGCGCAAGCATAGTCACCGTCGCGAGCGGTCTGAGCGTATCGTCTTTGAAGTCGAATCTCATCGACAAGTGCCTGGGACTCACGCGAAAGGACAAATCAATCGTATTTATTGGGGTAAAACGGGCCCTGAAAGTGAGTTTCGGGTTATTCTTGCTTGCGGCTCTAGGTTCTAGTTCAATCGCCTTGCTGATTCATAACATCTCGGCCTTTCCCTTGCCCTCTAAGCTCAACCGAACGCGCATCGAAGTGCGGTCCGCCAGCGCCGAAGAGAAACTCTGGCCGGTTTACTTCTGGGACTACGCCACCTTGATCGATCCCGCCGAGCTTGATCGCTTCAATCTGATCGTGCCTTACGAAAAAGGCCCGCCCGAAAGGCTGCTCTCAAAAGTGTACTGGGAAAACCCCCAAACTCACTCTATTGAGCTCGAGCTTCACGGCAAAAGGCCTCGCGCCTATTCAACGGAGCTCGTCGCTCAGCTCTTCGCCTCGAATCAAACGCACCCACGGGACTGGTCCCTGGTCTGGAAACTCTCAAAAGAAGCCGGGCTTTTTTCAGGCAGGACCCAAGCTGAGAGTTTGCACCTCATTCAACTCGAACAAGCGGGCCAACCCACAACCCACGCTATCGGCGTGCCCTGGACGCAAAATCCAAACGCAGAGCGCACGGGTGCCGGCCGCTTTTTCTTTTGGGGACCCGATGGCTCGGTCTTTCAAGTCAAATGCGCCCAGCCTTGCGGCTTAAGCCGCATCCTTGAGCTTGCGCAATTTGCCCCTGATCCCAAGGGTTCGCGCGCTCAACGTGTTTCATGGACTCAAGCGACACTTAAGAAGCTCTTGGGTCAGCTGCCAGAGGTGGTATCGAAAAAAGATGCCACCGCTCGCCGGCGCCATGAGACTTTATTGAACCTTTATCTCATCTCGCTCTTGACGCTTGATCCCCGCGACCCGGAAGCTTTCTTTCACCTAGGAAAACTAGCCCGCAACCGAGAGACCCTTCTCTCAGCGATTCGCTATGGAAGAGACGTCGGAATGCAACAAGCGGCTCTTGTGGAACTCGAATCCATGCTCAACGCGCTCAAAGGCGACTGATTAAATAAACGAGCCGTTGCGTCCGTCTGGAAGGTTCGCCGCCAAACGCTTTAAGAACTCCTCATCATGGCATCGCATAGCGGCCCTTGTAAAAACGCGCGGCGTCCATCATGATCAACGCGTCGAGTGCATACATCGGGCTCAAGCCCTGGTCAAAAACCAGGTACTTGTAGGCCTCGAGGATCGCCGGAATTTTTTCGGAAGCCACGGAAAGATTGGCCAATTGAGCTGCGGCAGCATCGAGGCTTCCACCTGCAAACGCCTCAATTGCATTTTCTCGAATGGTGTAGGCCTCATTCAAATCGACGAAAAGCCCCGTGTCGGTGGTTAAAACGCCGTCATCAACGTAAATCCCTTTGTCGCGGAGCTTTAAAATGCCCTCCGCGAATTCTTCTTCTGTCATATACAGAAATTCGTTGTTTCCCAACATTGCAGGCTCGTACGTTTTTTCCAACACTTCTGAGCGCAGTTCAGTTTCGTCGCGTAAAGTCTCAGAAAACTCTTTTATGGCCTGCTGGGAATCCGTTCCTAAGGCGGAATCAATGGCTTCAGCCACACCCAAAAGCTTTTTCTCAATGCCGCCGATCTGGCCTTCAAAAACGCTCTTAGACTTGCGCTGCGCAGGATCGACTCCGATCCGATCCGTAAAGTCAGGATGATCGCAAGAGATGTCATAAAACGGATCTAATTTCCACAACACCCGCTGTTTTGCCACCGCAGACGAAAACTCCTCAGCCACGTTTTCGGCCGGATGAATTCTCGAAAAAGACTCGTAGTCCTCATCGTTGTTCAGAGCGGCCATCGCATGCGCGAGAGAGCCGTTGACAGAAAACGGGAATCGCCGCGATTCATCGATGCCGAGGAATTTTTCCGCGTTCTGCAATTTGCGTTTTCCCGACTGGATCTCATAAATCACTTTCATCAAACATTCAGCGCCGGAATATTTGAGTTCAGCAAACCTGTCCCAAAGCCTGTTATTCTCGCCTTGCGCCATTAGAAAGTTCTTCGTCTTTTCTCTGGGATCTTCAGCTGCCGCCGCGCCACCCTTCTCGGCCACGGCCTTGCTGAGCATTTCCCTGACATCAACGGAGCCAAAGCTTCGAACCATCACATTGCAAGCCTTTTCGCCGTGAGTTCGCTCAAAGACCTTCCATGTATCGAGCCTATTCTTAGCGATTCGCGAATAAAGTTTGGGCTCTACAAAGAAGGTTTCGTACAGATGGAAGAAATGCGCCTGTTTTTCTTGCAATCGCTCAAGGTCAAAAGCTTCGCAATAGTCTTCATTCAAGGCATTGAATACCGCGACCTTCTGATTTCCCACTAAAGGATCGTAAAACGGGGACCGGGTCACTGCTGAACGCGTTTGGGCGTTAACCAAGATGTAATCCTCGATTTTCTCGGGCGCGTTGTTTTGAATCACGATCACGTCAAAGAAATCGCGAAACGCCTTCATCGACTCGTCTTCTCGTAAAGCGCGAAGTCCCCTGCTCAAACACTCGTATTGAAACACGGCCTTACCTACTTCGGCGGACTCCCGCTCAGAAAGAACTTGGCCCTGCCTGATGAGCGTCACGCGTTCTTGCAGCTGAAGGTTTGCTCGCATCAAGGTCGTCTCGAGATTGATCCCGTAGGGGTCTGATTTCACGGCCGGAAGAGGAAGATCAGGCAAGCACACCCTGGGTTTGGAACTCGAGCATAAAGAAGGAGGCATAAGACGTTCGAGCTCAACCGACGGTTTGACGACGAATCTTTCTTGCGCTTCCTGGCCGTCCCCCGCATGAACGATCGGCTCTTCGAATGCCAAGACAAGGCTCAGCAAAAACAAAATACCCTTAATCATCTACCCTCCCTTAAAGCCTGGTCTTTCGACAAACAAGCAGACCTTTGCCTCTACTGTGATTTGAGAGAGAGGTCCAGAAATTACAACGCGAGGCATTAGATTACGGATTGCCCACCTGCGGGCATTTTCTACCCACTCTCAGCTACAATCCAACCTAAGCACCCTTATTTAATAGACTAAAAATGTCGAGTAATATGTTGTCAGATCTTATATACTTATATTGTGGGGACATTAGGGTGCGTAAGAGTAACCTAATTTATTTAATCGGGATTTGTGTGGGTCTTGGTGGCTTTGCGTCCGGATGTAAATCGCCAACTGACTCGACAGACGGCTCGTCTACGGCTTCTGGGGCAAGCTCGCGCTCGAGCACGACGTCGGGTTCGGGAGTTACCTCTTCAACTAGTTCCATTTATGCATTCCAAGTCATCACGAAGGCAGGCTCGAGCACCGGTTCATTCGACGGAGCTTCCGTTCCAGCGGGCGGCGGCATCGCGGTTCGCGCCCAACGCATCTTCGCGCTAGACGGCGGGCTCATCTCATCCGCCAACACGCCGACCTGGTTCAGCGAATCCAGGGTTTTTCTGACCTCAACGCGAACGGCGGGCACTGCGAATCCGGCCGCACCTTCAACTTCGAATACGCCCTGCGCCTACTTCGACAGTTCGACAACCGATTACAACCCCGACACCAGCGGTTTTTACACCATCGATGGCTACAATTCGACGACGACGACCAATGACATCGATCAGTGCGCGGGCGCCAATGCCGCTGAACTCAGCCGTCTCGGCATGTACATCACCCTTGATCGCAGGTTCTTGGCTTCCGATGAAAAAATCAACGTCATCATCAAAGCAAAACCAATCGATGCGCCCAATACCGCTCCCACATCCACGAGTTGCGTCGTGGGCGGCAACTTCGACGCCTCGGCTTGCAGCAACCAGTACTTCGCCGTTTCATTGAGAAGCTCTCCGACAGCGGCGACGAGGCCGTATTACATCTTGTTCCCGTCGGCCAAGGCGCTTGATCTGCTTTCCGAGTCGGTGCTCATTCCGCTGAAAATTGATGCGAACTTCAATACGATTTCAATCGATCGCGTCAAGGGCGGGGCGGTGATTTACGGAGTAACGGTCATACGTTTGTGATGGAGAATTAAGACGTGAACCTTTATATCGAGAAATACTGTATCTGTGGTTTTCTCGGGCTAGCTCTCTTGTTGAGCAGTTGCAAGGATTCGGCTCCCGTTCCGGTGGCCACTTTGGCCGAAAGCGCCAGATCCGGAGCTCGCGGACCCGCTGGCAGCTCATCCGCGCCTTCGGTGGAAGCGTTCACTTCGGCCAACTCGGTGAAGGTCGCCTTCAATAAGAAAAGTTTTTACAACAACCATTTTCCCAATTCGAGCGGATGCGCGGGCGACGCGAGAAAGTACTTCGACCCCATGACCGACCGTGAAGTGCCGGTCAAACCAGAGTGGCTGAAAAACATCGCCGTTGAACTCACAAATAGCAACGCCCTCTATGGCCCCAGCCAAAGCTCGTCGTGTTCGCTCACCGGGGTCTCAGCTCCCCAAGCCGCGAACTGCGCAAGCTTTGATGACCTGCAACCCACGACGGGTCGCGGTTCACGATCGATCCTGATCGGCGGCCAAGGCTGCGGAGATCCAAGCAGCTCGGGCTGCTATGCCGATGCCATGAACTATGACGTTTGGGCCCTTTCCACGAGCGACATTTCAACTTCGATCAGTTGGTCAAAACAGACCACCTCTTTGGCGCTGACGAACCCGGTGACCGCCAACGTCTCTCGCAGCATCGCGTGGGCGGGCGGCGACTACGATCCTCTTCACGATCAATATTACCTCTATGGCGGAGTGAATTACGGCGTGGTGGGCGGAGTCGCTTCAACGCGGGGTTTTTCAGATCAAATCATCAAGATCCAATTCGGCGCTGACGGATCTGCCGAAACTACGGCAACCATTCCAGTTCCCTCGAGCAGGCAATACTACGCAGGTTGGGCAAAACCCGATGGCGCAAAAGCCTTCTACAGCGCACTCAGCGACCCCACTGCTGACGAAGCAGGCGCCTCGCAGTTCGCGCCTCGACCGCTTGCAGGCCCCACGTTTACTTTTGGTCTCCGCCGCGATGCCACTTTCAAATCGTACTGCAAAGAAGGAGACGTGCTCACCGGCAGTGGACCTGCCCAAAATTGTGAGAGCTCGGAGTTTGGAAGCCTTGATCGCGCGCTTGTTGCTACAAACGAACACTCCGATTACTTCTTGCTCTTAGGCGGCTTGAAAAACTCAGACGGACTTTTTTCAAACCGTGTTTACCTTTACAAGCCCCATGGCCTTTCAAACGATATCGGGGATGGCAACACCACGACCTTCGAAACCGGACGCGAGGGAGACTGGACCCTCTTAAGCAACGTGACAAATCCCGCGCATTCGACCGACGTTTCAAACGAAGTCATGTCGATCGTCGACATCTCATACGATTCAAGCCAAACCTACCCCTTTGTTCCTACGTTTGTCGGAGGCCAAAGGCCTGCGGCGCTTGGCGGCGATACTTTTCGAGGCTGGCTAGGAAGAGGTTTTCACCGCACGGTTTACGATCCGGCGATGAATCGATTCTATATTTTTGGAGGCCTTCAAAATGACGGAGCTTCTGCAGGCGCTCCAGTTTCAGCGGTCACCGGCGTGGGCGCTCCAGCCACTCCGGATCTCGCGGCAAATGACGTATGGATTTACGATCCTCCCGCTCTTGGGCGCAGACCCACGGCTGGATGTTTCACCCGGTTTACTCCTGATCTTGAGACGCTTCCAGCCAATACCGGAAGCGGCACAAACCTCGGCGTCATGGGCGCATACTTGAATCTGGGCGTGAACCGCAACTACACTTCTGCTCCATTCGTGTTCCCTCCGGGAGGATGCCTTCAACGCATCCAACACACGACCGCGCCTGAAGCCCGCTTCGAGCACTCGATGGCGTTTGATCGCGATCACCGCGCTATGGTTGTTTTTGGCGGTTGCAAAACCCCTAATCTGATCTCGGCCGCGACCGGATTGTTTGATCTCACCGGAGACCCCACCACGAGCTGCAACAGCTCTTCGGCCTTATTGAGCGATACTTGGCTTTACCTGCCTCCGACCACCACCGAGTTTGTCTCAAAAGATTATCGAACAACCGCAGTAAGTCCGTACAATGCATCCACACTTTTAGCGAATGTCTTTGGAATTGATCCTTGGCTCGACCGACTTCCAATCTATAGCGCTTCGAACAATCCGTCGTATCCGGCCCTCACTCAGCCCGAGTCTCATCAAGTGCTCGGCACTTGGGTTCGCATGTATCCGCCCGGTGATAAACCCAGCCCACGCGTCGGAGGCTCGCTGGTTTACGACCGAGGCCGCGGAAAATTTTATCTCTTCGGGGGCTACGGGTGCACGAACACTTCCTGCACGGGAAGCCCCACGACTCAAGCGCTCAATGACCTCTGGGAATACACTCCTCCTGAGATCGAGTCCGAGTGCGATCGCAGCTCTGGCGTTTGCATCAGAGCCGACGGCGCTTATTCATATGGTTCATGGAGGCAGATCCGCGCAAACAACGTCGCTTCAAACGGATTGCAGCCCTCGGTCAGGCGCGGCGCCACCATGGCTTACGCTCAACCGACATTCTCTTACGGCGATGATTTTTACACCGTGACCGACACCGCGTGTTTCAATCAAGGACCGATCTCAACCGGCGACAGCGCCGTGAATAAGAAGCACGTCGGCGCCATCTATATTGACGTCGATCGAAATGAACTCGACTCAAGCGAGAACTTGCTTGTGCACCTGAGGCTTCTGCCATTCGATGAAAATACGAGGTTGCCGGCGCTCTACAACAACAACACCACATACACGACCTTTGATGACACCGATGCGGCGTCGACAACCGACTCCGCAAAGATCCACGTCCAATTGCTTTCGAGCGCCGTGAGGTTCATCGACCAGATCTTCAGCTTGATCCAACCTCGGTACCATGAGTTCCTCTCAGGCACCCCGATCGTAGCCGACAGCTTCACCTATATTGCAGGCGCTAATGGACAGATCACTGAAAAACAGATCCTCATTCCCCTCAAGATCGACTCCTCGATCAACTTAATCAAGATCGAGCGTATCGAGGGATCAGTTAAATTTTATGAAATGACCGTATCGAAATTTTAACCAGCGCGGATTTCAAAGCCTTCCGCCAGGCCGACGCGCCAGCGGCGTTCGTTGCAGGCAAGTTTTACCCATCGCGCAACTTATTAAATTAAAAGAGTTTATATATTACGGTGCGTCAAAAAGACACACTGCCGTGAATTTGCGCCGTGTCATAAAATAGAGCCACAGAGTCACAAGTAGGACGTTTTGGAGGATTCAGATGTTTACCAAGAATTTCAAAACTTATTCGAGGGTCTTGACGGCGATTTTAACCGCAGCCCTGCTTTCTTCCGGTCTATCGTGGGGATCGGAAAGCGGTGACCCGCAGCAATCGAAGAAGAAAAATGCGGGCCGCAAGATCGCAAGCCACTCACCGGCTGAGGCGCTTGATCTTTCGGGCCAAGGAGAGTCGATGGCCAGGTCTCTCACGAAACCCTCACCAGAATTCTTAAAGATCGGCCGAAAACCGGCGCGGGCAACGAACATGCGCATCGATGGAGTCTGCCGAGACAGTTACGGTTTCATCTACACCAGCTTAGACAAGGGCTATGTGAATTGCCTTGAATCGGCGACACGAACCTCAAGCGGCGCCTCGGTGAACGATTACTTCGGCTCGGCTCAACGCCAGACGGGTTTGGGGCTGCTCTTGAGCAACTGGTGAGGTGCATCAACACGCTCATGCGCCTTGCTCGGCTTAGGGGATCGAGTGCAAAGCAAGCGTTCAGAGCGACAAGGTTTTCAGGGAATTGGGATTTTGATCGAACCAAAAGGGGGAAATAAACAATGTCACGAAAAAATAAATTTGATTTACGCCATCTCGTTCATTCCGGATTCATCAAAGACGGTGAGACGCTTTTCTTCGTCAGCGATCCCGCGAAAAAAGTCGTTGTGACCAAACAACCCAATGGCGACTTCAAAGTGAAGCTCGACGATGAGTTGATCACCGTGCACGCAGCCGCCCAGAAGTTCTTAGGCCAAGAGCCACCCGACCACGCGTCTCGTTGGTTGCGCAACGCCTCTGGTCAAACGCTTTACCAACTTTGGCAGGATGAATTCCAAGAAGCGGCTTAAAGCGCCCCGCCAAAATCCGCGTAGAAATGAATCATACTGCGAATCGCGCTCTCGAAATCAGAGAGCAGCATGCTCTCATTCTCGGAATGGGCATTCGTATAAGGGTCTTCCACGCCGATCAAAAGCGCTGGCGCACCGCCTAGGGCCTTTGAAAAAGGCTCTACAAAAGGAATCGTGCCACCACAGCCCATCAGAACGGGCTTTCGGCCATAGCCCTTTTCAAGGGCCCTTTGAGCAGCCTCGAAAGCAGGACCCTGCGCGCGCGTTCCCCACGCCGGAGCGCCATCATCCTTCTTGAAGTGCAATTCCACTCCCCATGGCGCGACTCGCTTCAAATGTTCAGTGATAAGCCTATAAGTCTTTTCAGGATCCATGTCAGGCACGAGCCGAATGCCGACTTTCGCCCAGGCAGAATCATTGATGATGTTGGCTGCGCCTTTTCTCGAACTTGCCGAGATCGCATTGATCACGAGCGAAGGTTCTCGCCACATCTGTTGCAGCGGCTTCACTTGCCCGTCTCGCGCTGGCAGAAGGCGTGTATTGGGCAAAAGCGAAGCCTGCCTTCGAAACTCAGCCAGATCAAACGGCAATTCGGCCATTGCCTTCTCTTCATCAGTGGTCACAGATCTCACCTGTTCCCAGATCCCCGCCACCTGAATTCGACCTTCCGCATCCGTAAGGGTTGAGAGCATTTTGCTCAGAGCCATCACAGGATCCGCGACGGGCCCTCCCCACATCCCGGAATGCATCGATTTTTGATGCGCGCGCACCTCGATTTCAAAAGCCACTAGTCCCCGTAAAGACACGGTGAGCGCCGGCAGTCCGGCATCGTAGTTCTGGGTGTCGGTGAGAACCATCGCATCAGCCTTAAGCCGGTCTTTGTAGCGCTCTAAAAATTTCGAAAGATGCGTTGAGCCAATCTCTTCTTCTCCTTCGATGACCACCCTCACATTGACTGGCAGCTTGCCCGAACTTTCAAGGTAACTCGCGATCGTAGCCGTGTGGATGATGATACCCGCCTTATCATCAGCGGTGCCTCGGCCAAACAGTCTTCCATCTCTTTCCGTGGGTTCAAACGGAGGGGTCTTCCAAAGCTCTTCACGCCCAACGGGCTGCACATCGTGGTGGGCATAAAGCAAAAGTGTTGGTTTACCAGGGGCGTGGAGCCAATCCCCGTAAACATAAGGGTGCGCACCGTCGACCTCTAGGATCTGCACGTTCTCAAGCCCCCGCTTTCGCATGAGCTCTGCCACACTCGTAGCCGAACGCCTTACGTTCTCGGGTGAAAATCCATCAAAACTGATGCTTGGGATTCGAACCAGGTTCTTCAAGTCTTCAAGATGAATGTTTTTCCCAGAATCGTAGCGCTTTAGGGCCTCTTGTAAAATAGGTGGCATGGTGTGGTGACTCCTCTTAAAACTTCAGAGGCACTTTAGCGTTCTGCCACGACATGTCAAGCCATCTTCAATTCGGAACTCAAAGAGGAGCCAAGATCCCGACCAGAGCTCCGAAGTTGCGGATGTGATTTGGCGTAAACCCCGCGTTGCCAATGTGAGTGAGCCCACGCTCAATGCTGAACTCGACAACCCAATGTACATGCTTGTTCGCGGGCGGAGTCCACCTGGCCGAAACCGCAAGACCCACGTTCGTCGTGGGAAGGCGCTTGTACGACGGAAGATTATTGAGATTCGAAATAGGAACCGCGGCAAAACCGCCGCCAGCGGCCGAAAACTCAGGTGTGAAGTGCATGCGCAAAAGTGCTGGAACCGTGAGGTAACGCACAACAAAATTCGACCCTGAAGAAGAACTTGTTTTTGGCGTGAACGAGACGAACTGGGCGGCCAGGCCCAAGCCAGACTCCGCGCTCAGGGGTTCAAGGACTTTGCGTTCAACCGTGCCCGCAAGGTTCATCTGAAAAGAGCTGTCGTTTATTTTCTCGCCTCCCGTCACTGGCACATCCTGCACGAGCTGCGAAACACCCGCTCCCATCGCAAGTTTCGCTTTCCAATGGTCGGTTTCGGAATCTACGCCTACTTGAGCCTTGAATTCGCTCTTAGCGGGCTTGACGACGCTCGAAGCCGCATGGGTTGCCGGAACCGAGCCCCACAACACTAGGGATAAAGCCGCTGCGAATTTTGACGTTGGAAACGCGGTCGAGGTCCGTCTTTTCATACTCTTAGCGTTACGCGAAGGAGTTCCAAAGTCAATTGAACTTGTTTATCAACTGGCCCCGAGGGGAAAGAATTACTCAGCGTCCACGGCAAACTCACATCCGCACGCCGATCCCCGACAACAAATCGGTCGCCCAGTGAAACGCATTGTGATTCTGGACTTTTTCTTTCATGCGATGCATGCGCTGGAACCTCTCCTCACGCGTCCAATTGATCGCTTGATAGAGGGCATCCGCAATCTCTTCGGTCGAATAAGGATTGATGATGATCGCCTCTGATAGCTCGCGAGCCGCTCCCGTGAACCGACTTAAAATCAGCGCGCCCTGGTCAGAGTCTTGCGACCAGACATACTCTTTAGCGACCAGGTTCATACCATCGTGCAGCGACGTGACAAGACACACTTGCCCTAGCTGATAAAACTCGGCCACTTCCCGCCAGTCGAAATGGCCTTTGAGCAAGACAACCGGCCTATAAGTGCCGTCCGCGCTGCCGAACCTCTGATTCACGCGGGCCACCGCGGCCTCTACTTCCTCGATCAAGAAACGATAGCTTGGGATATTGGTGCGGCTTGGCGTACCCATCTCGACGAAACTGAACTTCCCCACGTATTGCGGATACTTCTCAAGAAACCTCTCGACCCCGGCAATGCGCTCGACGAGCCCTTTGGTGTAATCGAGGCGGTCTACCCCTAATGCAATAACCTGTGAGTGAATACCGTACTTTTCCCGCAATTCCACCCGGCGCGGCGCCGTCAACCGAGGCACGGGCTCGGTAGCGATGCTGATCGGGTAACTACGAACGAGCGTCTCGTGATTTCCGATCGTCACCGAAAATCTTTCCCAATCGACCCGGCACTCAAGATAGCGGTCGCAAGTCTCCAAGAAGTTATTGCAATGGAATTGGGTATGGAAACCCACGACATCCGCTCCCAGCATGCCCTCGAGCAACTCTTTGTATTGCGGGCAGATCCCGAAAGCTTCGGGATTTGGCCAAGGAATATGCCAGAACAGCTCAATCGCCGCCTCCGGCGCACGCTCTCTGATGATCTTCGGCAGAAGCGCGTAATGGTAATCTTGCACAAGAATCACGAGGTCTGACGCCTTTTGCCCTTTTAGAGTCGTCTCCGCAAACTTCTCGTTCACTCGCTGATACATTTGCCAGTCTGAAAGCCTGAATACTGGTCTCGTATAGGCCAGGTGGCAAAGAGGCCAGAGTCCTTCGTTGGCGAATCCAAAGTAGTAACCCTCTTCTTCTTCTTTGGTGAGCCACACGCGCCTTAACGTATAGGTAGGGTTTTCAGGCGGCACTTTGACTTCGCTGTTTGCGTCGACGACCTCTTGGTCAGCTGTTCCACTACCGTGCCCGACCCATATCCCTCCTCCGCACATTCTCATGATCGGCTCAAGCGCGCTCACGACTCCGCTTGCCGGACGCACCACTTCGATTTGACCATTTTTTTTCTCATGGCTATAGGGTTGCCGGTTCGCGACGATCACAAGCTTCCGGTCCTTGAGCACCTTATGGACCTGGGTCCGCAACTCCTGCCACCTGTCGTCTTCTCGAAAGGCTTCTTGTTCCTCATTCAATCGGCCGGCATTCCAAACCAACTTGAGCCGTTCTTGGCGCATTTTGAGCGCCAAGGAACTCAACTCTCGCGTCAGCTCTCGGAATTCCTCCGGAAGCTTTCGGCTGGCCTCTTTCAGGCGCGCGCTCGGAACCTCGGCCCTGAATAAGCTGCGCGTCCACCTCACCAGAAACTGCAGCCACCTCCGCAGCAACCAATGTCTCAAGAGTTCGAACAATCCGAAGGCCATCAGCGCCGAAACAAGCGCGGTGAAAATCATTCGTACAAGCGTGTCTTCTACTTGGGTTTGTACGATGGCCAATGCGAGGGTTGATAAGAGAACTGTTGATAGTGCTAGGCGATATAACTTTCTCATGGCGGTACTTTTACACGCAAATTCCTGACTACATTGCAGGACAATTGTGAACTTTTTCGAATCCCTTGCGTTCAAAAGATCTCACCTTACACTAAAGGTAAGGGAGAATCTCTTCAGCAATGCTTGATTACGCCCTCATTGGAAACTGCCAAATCTCGGCTCTTATCGACAAGTTGGGCACCTATGTTTGGTGCTGCATGCCTCGATTCGACTCGCCTTCTATTTTCTCGAAACTCCTTGATACGGAAAAAGCAGGATTCTGGTCCATCCTCCCTGAGGGAGACTACACGACGACACAGAGCTATATTGAAAACACAAACGTCGTTCGCACTCGTTTTGAGCTCAAGGGCGGCGATAAATTTGAAGTCATTGACTTCGCGCCTCGATTCTTCTTCAAAGATTACTTTTTCCGCCCCCCCCAGATCATTCGTATTATTCGACCTATCTCTGGGCTGCCCCGCCTGCGCATGCAAATGCGCCCCGTATTTAATTATGGAAGCATCCAACCTCAAATCGTACCTACAGGCGCGGGGCTGCAGTACAGCACCGCCGGCGAAGCGCTTTACTTGAGCTCAGACATTCCAGAAAGCTACATCACAGGCGAAACATTATTTGAGTTGAACTCGGTAAAGTACTCTGTCTTAAGCTATGGGCGCGCGTTTGAACTGCCGCTAAAGTTTGGCGCCGAAGAGTATCTTGACCGCACGATAAACTATTGGAGGCTTTGGGCCAAACATTGCTCTATCCCGTTCGAGTTTCAAAACGAAGTCATACGATCCGCGCTCGCTTTGAAATTGCATATTTATGAAGACACCGGCGCCATCATCGCCGCGACAACGACTTCGATACCCGAAGGACCGGTGGGCGGGCGCTGTTGGGACTATCGCTACTGTTGGCTGAGAGACGCTTATTTCGTCATCAATGTGCTCAACCGGCTGGGACATTTCGACGAAATGGAAAACTTCATCGAGTACCTGCTCAATCTTGCGATGTCGGAATCGTCTTCGCACCTTCAGCCCGTCTACGGGATCGGAGGGGAAAAAGTACTCGACGAACGCGAACTGGGCTGGCTTAGGGGCTACAAGGGCATCGGACCGGTGCGCGTTGGAAATGCCGCCTACACGCACCATCAACACGATGTGTATGGGGAGATGGTGCTCGCCATCACGCCGATCTTTTTTGACCAACGGCTCAATCGCCACGACCAACAACGCGTCTTTCAGAGCATCAGGAGATTGGTTGAACAGGCCATAGCCACCTTTGACCTCGCAGACGCGGGCCTCTGGGAATTTCGCTCAGACCACAAACACTACCTCTTCTCGAAGATCATGTGTTGGGCAGCGGTAGATCGCGGCGTGAAGATCGCGGCCAGGCTCTCGGCCCACGATCTTGTGCGCGAGTGGAGCGGGCACCTCGCCCGGATGCGGGACGTGATCGACCGGCACGGGTGGAATGAAAAACAGGGTTATTTCGCGCAACATTTGAACGGCAGCTCACCAGACGCGTCAAGCCTGTTGATGCACCAGTTGAATTACGTCAACCCTCAAGACGAACGTTTTAAGAGAATGGTCGGCACCCTTGAAGCTTCACTGAAACGCGGCGATTTCATTTACCGTTACATTGATAAAGATGATTTTGGTTTACCCGAGACCGCTTTCACGATCTGCTCTTTTTGGATGGTTGAGGCCTTGCACGCAGTCGGAAGGAAACAAGACGCCAGAGACCTCTTTCAGATGCTCTGTTCGAAAGCGAATCACGTCGGTTTGCTTTCTGAAGACATGGATCCTAAAACTGGCGAGCTCTGGGGGAACTTTCCGCAGACTTATTCTCATGTAGGCCTCATCAGTTCGGCGATGAGGCTTTCAAAGTCTTGGGACGATGCCTTTTAGGCGCCAGTTTTCAATTTAGACTGAAACCAAAAACTATCCTAGGATTTGTCGCCCGTTGGTTTTGTCGTCTTTAGCGCATCGGAAGGGTTTTCAGACGTCGCGTCTTTTGGCGCAGCGCTCTCATCTTTCAAGACTTCCACTTTTCCTGACGAGGGCGGACTATTGAGACCTTCCTTGAAGTTTCGAAGCGCCTTCCCCACGCTTGCTCCAAGCTCGGGAAGTTTACGTGGCCCGAAAATCAAAAGTACGCCAGCTAAAATGAGGAGATGTTCACCTGAAAGTCCAAACATATTGAAATGTATACCTCGAGCTTAAATTATCGGTCAACGCGAGAATCTCGGATTGGCCCGAAGTTCACAAACCTAATCCATCTCTTCAATAAGCACTTGGTCAAGAGAGACCAGAGTTCGTGAAAGCGCCTCAATGCGGGCCTCTGCGATTTGAATCGCGTCCTCCAATGACCCTGGTCGCCAAGACTGCTGTAGCATCCTCGCCAAAGTCGAATCTAGGCGCACAGTCCCTGACATCCCAGCCGTTCGAGTGTTGTAGGCTTGCCGAATGATGCTTCGGAGCAGTTCAGACTGATGGGGTCGCGGCTCACGGACCAACAAGTAGTTTGCCGTATCATGAACGGTGAGGAAAACTTGTAAGGCGTTGTGCGCGGATTCTCTTGAGACATCCCACCTCGCGATCAAGTTCATCGCCGCCATAACCGCCTCGATATACTCGGAAGGGAATAACTTCCTCGCAGCAGGGCCTAGCTTTTCGACAAACATCTTGGCCTGCTCCGCTTCAGGCATCGCCTCAGCCATGTTCAAAGCTTTTAAAATTTCTTTCCGGGGCTCTGGGGTCGACTTCAGTGCCTTTTCCTGCAACATTTTCAGACGCGTCACCACCGGAAGAAGACCCATAAGCTCTGCCTGAGCTCTTTGATGAGCCGACAAACGAGCTTCC
>JBFMCE010000072.1:0-20471 GCA_040754655.1 Bdellovibrionota bacterium
GCGCACCATACATATTTCTGACCATCGCAGGTTCATGCATTCCTGGAAGGGGTTATCTCAACCGTGAAAATCGAATGTCTTTGACTAAGACTCTATCCCTTTCATTCAAGAAAAAAACAAAACCCAAGGATTTCTTTTTTCGCTGGCTCAATGAGAAGCAAAGAAGTTTGTGGCCTATATGATCTGGAAACTCCAGCATGAATTTCTCTACCTTGGGCTCGCATTTAAAAGGAAATCCGATTTCTTGTTTTCCGGCGAGCCAGAACAGGTAGTCCCGATGCTTAAATTTTGGAACGCTAGGGTGAAGGTATTCAGTTAAGCAAAGATCGGGTTGGATGTCTTTTCTACAATTTACCAGCGCACGAAAGGCAAGTTTGGCTTCAACATGGGTCTCTGCCCGAGTTGAAGCCGGCATTATCAGTATCGTAATGATGCAGTAGAGGCTTTTAACGGACAATCCGACCTGCCGCTGGAACTACAATTGATTTCAATTTTTTTCTAATAATTGGTTCGACTGGATTGACTAGCGAGTCGAAATGGCGAGTCCGTTAAAGATATGCGTTCTTACTTTGAGTTTGCTTTCCTGATTTTGGTGACGCACTCACAGATTGCGAAATTTCGATACCTCGCGTATTTGTTTGCTCGTCATGTGCGCTCATTCGGTCGAAAATCACTTGCGTGTTCCTCTTGAAGAATACGATCGGGCTATTCGGGCCTTCGTGCCTTATTACGATGAACTTCTTCAGACCGGAGTCGAAATTCTGAGTAAGCTTGCACCTCCCAACCCAAGTGTTTTGGAGCTGGGATGCGGGACGGGCAGGTTTTCGCAGGCTATTTTGCGTGGCCTGCCGTCGGCGACGCTCACTGTTCTCGATATTGATCCGGAAATACTGAAAATGGCGGAGCAAAGACTGGGCTCGGAATCGCATCGAGTCCGTTTTCTTAAGGCCAGCTTTTTTGAGCCGCTTCCTGCCGCCGACCTTATCGTCGCCTCGCTTTCTTTGCATCACATCCATGACCTGGACGAAAAAACACGACTCTACGGATCGATCAGAAAAACGCTAAATCAGGGAGGCGTTTTCCTTTGCCTAGATGCAGCCGTGAGCGTTGATCCCAAGTTATCAGGGTTGACGTTTGATCATTGGATGGAATTTATGGGGAAAAATGGCATCTCTCCCGCTGAAGCGCGAAATCACTTGAAAGCTTGGGAAAGTGAAGACAAGTATTTCCCGATTCATCAAGAGCTGATCGCTCTGGCGCGAGCAGGATTTGACCAGCCAGAATGTTTTTGGCGCCGAGGACCGATGGCCATCTATGGCGGTCTGGTGCCCGCTCAATCTGGGTAAAAAGCGCCGCTTGTCTGGCGCCTGTACCAACACGCAAACGTATCAATGTTACAAATAATAAGTATTTGATTCTAATGGGGTATCCCACCCGGCGCTGACTATCTTTTTCGCTTCATATTCTTAACTTATCCTGTTGATTGGGCCGTCTGATTTTTGGGGCGGATTTCCCTGCAAGGAGGCATCTATGTTTGATCCTACCCGTACTCTCAAAGCAAAAGCGTGCCGACCTGCTTTCGAGGCGATGCCGGCAGGCTACTGCAAGTCTTGTTGAATCTGCTGAATAACGCGATCAAATTCACAGAAAAGGGTCATGTCGACGTGAGCGTGACTTGTCCGCGTCAGAACGAGCACGGAGCTCAGTTGCGTTTCGAGATCAGTGACACTGGGATCGGCATGTCACCCGACACACTTACCAAACTTTTTACCCCTTTCACCCAAGCGGATGGGTCTACCACGCGTAAATTTGGCGGAACCGGGTTGGGTTTGTCGATCAGCAAAAAACTCATAGAGTTGATGGGGGGCGCGATCATGGTTAGAAGTATGGAAGGCAAGGGTTCGAGCTTCTCATTCGAGCTTAAATTTCCGTTTGGTGACAGAGAAAAAACCTCGATCCAGGTTCAGCCCGAGTTAGAACGCGCGCCGCGCGGGGTCTTCCGAGGAAAACATGTGCTGGTCGCTGAGGATAATATAGCAAGTCAAAAAGTTTTGTTGCGATTCCTCGGCAAACTAGGGATCCGCGCGGACGCCGTTGCGAATGGCGCGGAAGCGGTCAGGTCCTTTCAGCAGAAGCATTACGATCAGATCTTGATGGATTGCCAGATGCCTGAACTGGATGGTTACGCCGCTACTCGGAAGATCCGCGAAATAGAACTCGACGGCGCTCGGCCACGCACCACCATCATCGCACTCACTGCCCATGCCTTCGCTTCTGGGAGTTTTCGGATGATCAGGAAAATATCCCTGACGTCATCGAGAAGCCTGTTTCTTTTGAGGTGCTTACCAAGCTTTGGCGGTCATTGGGGTGATCTCCCCGAGAGATCATCTTGAATCCGGTGGCGTAAGTTCGCTGTACGATTCCTATCCCTTCGGGCCTAGCTCATAAGGATCGAGGATGGTCCAGTTCGCAAGGCTGAGTGGGGTGATCTTCGCGAACGGCCCGTAATGAACGAAGAGAACCCCGTAAATCCCGTCGCGCTCATTCTGAAAAATCTTCGGCCAGGGTTCTTCCACAGGTCTTCTCAAGAGGCTAGGCTCGATGTAAATCGGCCATTCTTTGGGGTAACTTCTTTGATTGCTCATGCATGAAAGATAGGGACCTTCCTTGCAACCCGGGATGCTTGCAATGTGATCTCCTGGCCCAAAGAAACCATCCGGGGTGAGGTGGCCGCCTTGAAGATAAACGAATTCATGCCAAACAGGATTGGCGTGATAATGGCTAGGCGCCACCGTGCCATCTTCGAAATGCTCCAGCATCGTGACCGAGGTCATGTTTCTGTTGATCTTGGATAAAACCCCTCCCGCTAAAAAAGAGGAATTGACGTTGAAGAGAAGCCCGCTTTCGTCTCGAGAGGGGATCAAGAAAGGAAGCGAGAAAAAGTCGTATTCGTTCTTCGTGAGTTGCAAAGCACTAAAGTGATCCGAGGGTAGAAATTGTTGCCGCTTCACCAAAAGGGTTGTTCCTTCTTCCGCCGAGAAAGAATTCCATTCACTATCAAGGAACCACTCGCAAAAGAAATCTCCTGTTCCATACTCCCTTTGCACGGTCTTTCCTTGGGAAGACGTGATCAGAAGCGAGCCTTTGCAAACGAAAACCTGGAAGAAACCCAAAGCATTGGATGGTTCGCTTTCATTCGGTCTAAACGGATGCCCTTGATAACGATAAAAGGCCGTCCATTCAGGCTCACCGTTAAAGCTCTTGAGATTTCCTGAATGAGGCCAGAGCGGAAATCGCTCAAACACTCCCACGCTTTCCCAAGTCCGTCGGTGAGGAAAGGCGGTATACACCTGCGGTCGGTGCTTCAGTGCGCCAACGGGTCTTGGTTTAGCCCAAGCCATCGGAGAAAAAAGAGATGCGCCTGCAACCGAAGCGAGAGAGTGAAGGAACCGGCGTCTAGAGTTTGGCAACATCCAAGAGCGCCTAACACCTTTGGTGGGATCATTCAACTTCCCCTAATGACTCCGGCTTAAGCATGATAGAAAAAGCCCAGTATCCCGCCAAATATGAGATGAGCAAGGATGCTCACGACCGGCGTCCGTGCCCCGTAATTGCGGGCCAAAAAACCCGGCGGCTCAAGCTGACGAGTGGGGTCGGGGCCGTGTTGTTCGCTTGCCATTCTGGGATGAATGGAAGGCAGTACGCGCATCCCGACGACCAAGACAAAGAGCGCATGAACAAGGCCGATGGCGGCTCCAAACCAAAGATTATTCCAGCCCGTGCTGTGAAATGCAGCGATGTAAATGAGGGAGAAAATCCAGCCATTGAAGAGATGGAAGAAAAATCCAAGCCATTTAGCGCGGTCTCGATTTCCGGTGAACATGGTGCCTAACATGAAAGGAATATCCATTCGCGTGAACCCCAGTGCGCGGCTGCCGCTTAGTAGCGTTGTCAAAACAACCGTAGCGGCGAATCCCCATAGAAGCGCTTGACTGAAATTCATGCGGTCCTTCTTTGTTTCTGGGCGCAAGAAGCCTCTTGGATCGCAAGGGCTGCGTGAATCAGACCGATATGGCTGAAACCCTGAACATGGTTCCCTAGGTATTCCAAATTCTTTGGGTTGAGTTCTTCCGAGAAAAGACCAGTGGGTGTTAAAGTGTCGCTTGCCGCCTTGAAATACCTTTCCGCTTCAATCAAAGACCCAGCCTTTGCAAAAGCCTCCGCAAGCCAAAAATTGCAGATCGTGAATGTTCCTTCTGGCCCCGGAAGCCCATCTGAACCGGGTGGATAGCGATAAATAAGATCACCCTGACTCAGGTCACGGATGATTGCGTTACGAGTGGCGACGAAACGAGGCGAAGCCGCGTCGCAATAGCCCACCATTGGCATCACGAGAAGGCTGGCGTCTAGCTTTGGTTCGCCAAATGCCTGGGTGTAGGCCTTAAGCGTTGGATGGAATCCCCTGCTTTCGATTTCATCTCGGATTTGTTTGGCAATCCTTTCCGCTTCGTAAGGCACCTTCCATCTGAATCGTTTAGAGAGTTTTGCGAGCCTGTCCATCGCTACCCAAGCCATCACTTTCGAGTGCGTGTAATTTTTAGCAGGCCTTTGAAACTCCCAGATTCCTTGATCAGGCTCCCTCCAGCATTCGGCCACCGCTTTGCCGAACCCTACCACCATCTTTTGCGTTTCACGGTCGATGGGAAGCAGGAAGCCCGCGAGGCTGTAAAATGAATCAATCACCTCTCCATAGACATCGAGTTGATGCTGGTTAAAGGCGGCATTTCCGATTCTGACAGGTTTTGAATGGCGGTATCCCGAGAGCCAATGCGCGATTGTTTCTGGAATTTTGGATTCGCCATAAACTGAATACAAAACTTGCAGCCGCGGCCAGGTCAAGCGGGTGCTGTGCAGCAGCCAGTTCAAAAAAGCCTTGGCTTCATCCAGGTGCCCCACGCGCAAGAGCGCGCGGGTTGTGAAGGATGCGTCTCTCAGCCAGCAAAACCGATAATCCCAATTTCGGGGCCCGCCGATCCACTCGGGCAGCGAAGTCGTCGGGGCAGCAACGAATGCACCGGAAGGAGCGAAGTTGAGAAGTTTAAGAGCGAGGGAGCTTCTTTGAATGATTGCCTTGTATTCTCCTTCAACTTCGCAGCGAGCCGACCAATTTCTCCAATATGCGATCGTGTGCTCATAACGTTCAAGAGCGGTCTTCAGCGGTGGAATTACGGCCGGGGCTTCATCTGAGTACGAAAAAGACGTAAAGATTTTTTCGCCCGCGCGCACTTTGAATTGACCGCTGACCTTGTGGCCAAGAGGTGTTTTCTCTAACGTGAGGTTCTTCGCCGGAAGAGAGCTCTGGAATAGAAAGTGTTTTCGACCATCGCTTCCTTTGAAGCCCCAGTCGCCGATACGGCTGAATTGAATTCCTTGGCGCCCATAAGAGCATCGCGGCAAAAGCTCTAAATGAAATTCGATTTCACCCGTCTCTCCCGAGAGAATTCTAAGGATTTCTTCATCGGGCCAAAGCTCATTGGACTGAGTTTTTGGATCTTTCACTGGAAATAAATCCGTCAAAGAAGCAGAGCCGGTTTTGCTTGTGAATCTGGTTTGAACGACATTTGTGTCTTCAAGATAGGCCTGTCGAGATTGAAAGGAGTCGGTTGGTGTAAGAGCAAAATGCCCGCCTGATGGATCAAGAAGCCTAGTAAAATAACTGGGAGAATCAAACTTGGGAAAACAACACCAGTCAATTGAACCGTGATTCGATATCAAGGCAGCCGTTCGGCAGTTTCCGATCATGGCGTAATCTGAAATTTTATTCCAAGTTGGTGCGCTCATCCTAACGTCAAAGGACATGCAAACTTGGAACTCAAAATGCATCCCTCTCACTTATGAAGCCCTCTCGCGTCATTGTCATTACAGGAGCCTCAGCCGGCGTAGGACGTGCCCTTGCGCGTGAGTTTGCGCGTGAAGGAGGAGTTAAGATCGGATTGCTCGCCCGGGGCGTCGATGGATTGAACGCCGCAAAACAAGAAGTAGAAAGCCTTGGTGGCAGAGCCCTGGTCATTCCCACCGATGTCAGTGACGCCGATCAGGTCGAACAAGCGGCAAAAACGGTTGAAGATGCATTTGGGCCTATAGATGTCTGGGTCAATAACGCCATGGTCTCTGTTTTCTCTCCCGTCAAAGAAATGTTGCCTGAAGACTACAAGCGCGTTACCGAGGTCACTTATTTCGGTTACGTTTACGGCACGCTTGCAGCGCTTAAAAGAATGCTCGCTCGGGACGAAGGAATAATTATCCAAGTGGGCTCGGCTCTCGCGTACCGAAGTATTCCTCTTCAATCTGCTTACTGTGCGGCAAAGCATGCCATCGTAGGCTTCACGGAGTCGCTGAGAACGGAATTGATCCACGACCGAAGCAAGGTCAAAGTTTGCAATGCCCACCTTCCCGCGATGAACACGCCGCAATTTGATTGGGTGAAGTCACGGCTTCCGAATAAACCGCAACCTGTTCCGCCGATTTTTCAACCCGAGGTCGCGGCTCGCGGAATAGCCTGGCTCTCGAAACACCCGAAGCGTGAATTGTGGGTCGGGGGCCCAACGGTCTTAGCGATTTTGGCGGATAGATTTTTTCCGGCCCTTGCGGATCATTATCTTGCGCGTAGAGGGTATGACGCCCAGCAAACTGACGAGCCCGCTGGGCTTCATCGCTCGAACAACCTGTGGAAACCGATGTCCGGAGATGCAGGTGCGCACGGTCGATTTAGAGAACGCTCAAAGTCTTTTAGTTTGGAGCTTTGGTTGACCACCCACCGTACTCACTTGCTGACAGCGGGTTTGCTTCTCGCATCGGGTTGTTTTGCGAGACGTTATAAATTAGAGAGGCATTCTATCGCTAATTCTTTGCCCGTCCAAAATAAACTCGCTATAACGATGTCCGATGAAAACTAAAAAACCAGGCGCAAACGAAGGCTTCGTACCCACTCTCAATCAGATGGGTTACATGACCTCTTCGTTGGATCCGTTCTCGAAGGCTTTTGTTGAGTATTGCAAATCCAACCCGTCTCCGAAATCTGCGTTAGAGATTGGCGCAGCTTACGGCATCGCCACGCTAGAAGCGCTAAAAACCGGTCGAGCGGTCGTCGCGAATGATTTAGACCCCAACCATTTGGAAATTTTGAAGGCCCAGGCCGCGGAACTTGGATTGAGTGAAAAGCTCACCTTGGCTCCTGGCGCGTTTCCTGGTGAGCTGAACTTCGCTCGTGAAAGTTTGTCTGCCGTCCTCGCGTGCAGGATCTTGCATTTTTTAGAAGGTCCAGTGATCGAAGAAGGTTTGAGAAGAGCCTTTGATTGGATTGAAAAAGGCGGAAAGATCTTTATCGTCTGCGAAACCCCATACACGCAGAGGTTTCAAAGCTTCATTCCTATTTACGAGGCGAACAAAAAGGCCCGAGACCCTTGGCCGGGATTAGTCCCAAATTCTTTTCAGTACACCGATCATACGGCTCAAGACATTCCTAAGGTTTTGCATTGGATGGATGAAGAGGTTTTAAACCGAGTTCTGAGGAACGCCGGCTTCAAGGTCGAAGAAATTAGAATGATCCCCCGTCCTGACTTTCCTTCTTGGGTGCGACTTGACGGGCGTGAAAGTGTTGGCGCGATCGCGGTTAAATAGAAATCTTTTTCCAGGTGATCTCGTAAATAAAAGAGAGAAGGCTTCCAATGAAACCTTCTCTCTTCGCAAAGAATACAGCTTAAGACGACATCAGAAGACGTCTTGCTTCAACCACTTCACCATCGGTTTGAGCAGTTGTTTAACATAGTTTTCATGCATGTATCGCTCGACGTGGCCGTAATCGTTCGCTGGCAAATCATCGCGTATCTGAGCCGAGGTCAACAAAGTCGATAAGTCTGTCATTAATGGCCCAAACCCGCGACCACTCTTGAGCATCAAGACATCTCCTGTGAAAGCGCTTAGATTATTGATGAACGTGGTTTCACCCGCGATTCCGCAATTCACATCCCGCACTGTTCGTATGGGAAAGGTGTCCGCAAAACCCTGCGCAATGCTCGGATAGATGCGACCCGTTTCATCAGCATATTTATAGCTGACCTCAGGAAGAGCTGTTCCATTGAGCTGCACGTATTGGTCTGTCGGGAAGTTCGGCGCGTTCTGGTTTTGAGTGAACAAGATCGCGAAGGCTTGTCGATTGGTCAAACCTGCAAACGGCGGTAGTGGCGACATTCCATTCGGATCAGATGCAGCCAGTTGCGCCAAGAGTTTGACGAAGGGCCCATTTTGATCATCATAATAAACGCCGGCGCTGAGGGCTCCTTCCATTTGAGCGCAGAATTGAGCGTTTCTTTGAATGACGGCGGGATCAGTGGTATACAGAGACCCTTCCCAGAGAAGCAGGCCTTTGTAGTCGTTAGGATGAGCGTTGATCGTCGCAAGAGCGGCGATAGCCCCAAGCGAAAACCCGCCGACGACCGGTTTGTTTGAGCCATGAACTGAAGCGACTTGGCTTCGAATGAAAGTGATGTCGTCTACAAGAGATTGCAAACCCCAGGTATTCATGACTGAACAGTCTGTCGTGGCGCACTCTCCAGATTCGACCAAGGTTTCACGCGGAGAGATCCCCCAGACATCAAACTTTCGATCAGCCAAATAGCCAGCGATGGAGTCTTCAACATCTCCGGTTGAAGTGAATTCATAGAAACCAAAGTGGTTCAATAGACCGGGCACTAAAATGATCGCGCCGTGGTATGTGTGCACCTGGCGGTCTTCGCGAATACGGACAATCTTAAAAGTATTCAGTGGATTTGAATCAACCTGAACGGTCATCGTTGTTTTTAAAAAATCTCCGAATGGTTCGTCGATTGACGAGGTGATCGTGTAACTCCAACCCAATGTATGACAAAAGAACAGCAACCCCATGACGAGGTTTCTTACGACTTTCATGTGAATTTCCCCCTTTATGAAGATTAAGCATAAAAGGTCTTTCACTTAGGTCAATGGGGAAAATTGAAAACAAACGGATTCCTATGTCGAGTAGCTGTGGTTTGAAGCATAAGGCTTTGTGAGCGGTCGTGGAACTTCATTTTTTTTGCTTCGATCAGTTCACGTTCCATAACCACATTAGTTTGACGAACCCGCCAGACCTTGTTAGCGCAAATTCCTATGATTAGGGCGGTATCGTGTTGGGAATGGGGATTTTCAGTATTACTTTGTTTTTTTTCGGGATCGGGATGCAGTTCAGAGGTTGCGCGAACGAAGTTGCTGACTCAACTCGAGTCGGTAAGCAATGCGGTCACCGAGGCCGAAGCTGCATATGAGCGCGTTTCGATTTTTCACATCCCTGGTCTGACCTTGGGAACACCTCTAGGCAGCGTTGGTCCGTCAAAAAGAGGTACGGAACCTTTAGAAGGATTGAAAGAGTGGGCCGAGAAGATGGTCGAAGTACCTCTTCGAGTTCAAGAGCTCGCTGCCATCTTGGAGCAATTCCCTCAAATAAAAAAAGATTCAGATTTCAGTAAAAAACTCTCAGAACTTTCAATTCAGCTTCATGATCACGTCTTGGGCGTCTTTGGAATGCAGTTGCGATTGCTCATCCCGAGCCAATACCTAGAAGAAGCTTCGCAGGCGATGTGGGAAGTGGTGCAGTCTTCCGTCGAAAGTTATGAACTTTACAATATCAGGATGAGGCTTGAGCCAGAGATCCGCTTGCTCGGCGGGATCATCGAGTATGATTTTCACCTTGTTGAAGACAATGAATGGCAGCCATCAGGCAAAGGAACTCTTCGTGATTCTTCTGCTTTGAGGGCAAGCCACTCCATCTCATGGAATGCCCAAGAGTCTCAAATTGAGGTTCACCAGCTCACGGATCCGTGAGCTGCCTGACGCGCGCTAGAAATCTGATTTTCGTTCAATGCGTTCGATCTCTTCAAGCCTGTTGATGAGGGCGGAAGGTTTTATTTTGGGTACGGCTACTTGTGCCCTGCCTTCAAGCGCCTGCTCTAAAAGCTTATTGAGGCGCAGGATCTGTTTTGAATCTCGTACTACGAGAGCCGCGAAATCGCGTGAGTAGAATTCTCGCATTGAATAAGGCTTCCAGACGAAGAAGGCCTGCAGACGCAACCAGTCCATCCGGCGATGGTCGGGATCAAACCCGCGCGGGATGCGTTTCGCGATTTTTTCATCAGAAAATCCCTTCGGGAAGCTTTGCGCAAAGTCTTTGGTTTCAAAAAGCTTCTCAAATGGCGATGGGTCGCGAGCGATTGCTTCTCGAAGAAGCTTCATCTGCCGGGAGGACGGCATATAAAGGCCGCCTGCAATCAGCACGGGGTCTTTGGGATCTTCGGTGTTGATGAGAAAAAAAACATTGGGGTTGGTTTCAAAGCGTGATTGTCTCGGCCGTGCCGCCGAATAAGAGACCCAATCCTTATAGATCCCACCGCCATATTGCGCCGCAGATTTGCTCGATCGTTTCAATCTGCCGATGCCTTTTTGCGGGAAGTTGTAATGTGGGGCTAAGTGCCCCAGGCTTGATTTGAGGGTTTGAGCGAGGTTCTTAAGCGGTTCGAGCACGACTTCTTCGTACTCGGACCAGTGCATTTCCAGCCAATCTTCACGTTTTTGGCGTGCGGCTTTCTTAAGGAAACAAAGAGTGTCATGGGAAAATCGAGGGGTCGCATCCATAGTGGTTTCAATTCTTCCAGCTCAAATCAGTTGAGTTAGCGCAATCAAGTGCCCTTCGTTCTCTCGATATCCCGATAATTCTTCAACATCAAGGGCAGAGAACGAATCGATTCGAGATGAGTCTGGTACACATTCTGCTTCCTCACATACGTATATGGCCTCTCGAGCTTTGGCGAAAAATCAGCATCGTTCCGCGCAGTATCTTAGGGAGTCGAAGGACCAAATCATCACTTTGTGGGAATCTCGCGTGCGTCAGGTCGTGCATTCAACGGTTAAAGAAAAGCATTACACATTGGCAGATTCTTTACCGCAATTGCTAGGCGAGCTTGCCGACTCGTTAGAGTTGCAGCGCCTAAAGCTGGATGCTTTGAAAGACATTTCTCATGGACATGCATTGCAACGTTCATCCATTGCCGATTATTCGCTTGAGGATGTTCAGTCAGAATACACCATCCTCAGGCAAGTGCTGCTCGAATTCTTAGGTCCGGCTAATGATCTCGACTCGAGAGAGCGAGATATCCTTCTGGACTTTATCTTCGAATCCCGAATGGCCGCCGTCTCGGAGTATTTGAAGTTGTTAAGAGATCGCGAAGAGCAAAACTTACGAGAACTGAAGCGTTCTCAGGCGCAGGCCGAACTTGAACGCAAAAGACTTTACGCTTTTTTTGAGCAGGCGCCCGTGATGATCGCAGTCACCCGCGGACCCGAGCATATTTACGAGCTTTCGAGCTCTTATAACGAAGCGTTCTTTGGCAAACGCGAGTTGATCGGCAGGCGTGGTAGAGAAGTCTTTCCCGAGGAATCAGTTCAGAAGCTTTTCGACATCCTTGATAAAGTATATGCGACGGGGCAACCCGTTTCCCTGCAGGAAGCCGCGATCACTCTTGAGCAAACTGACGGAAGTTCTAGGACAGCCTACTACAACGTCAGTTATAGGGCATGGCACGATATCGACGGCAAAATCGCTGGAACCATTATTGCCGCGGTCGACGTGACTGAGCAGGTCATTGCGCGCAGGAAAGTCGAGCAGGCCGAGAACAAGTTTCGAAGGCTTTATGAGTCGAACATGATCGGGGTCATGTTTGGCGACATCAGCGGCGCGGCTCATGAAGTGAACGACTATTTCTTGAATCTTACCGGGTATTCCCGGGCCGACTTCGAGGAAGACAAGTTTCGTTGGGATTTGCTCACCCCGCTCGAGTTTCAGCACCTCGATCAGAAGGCCGTTGAAGAGATGTTGCTTGCCGGCAAGTGCCAACCTTTCGAAAAGCCTTTGATCCGTAAAGATGGAAGCTGGGCTTGGGTACAGAGCACTGGGGCCTTCTTGGATGAAGCCCGTTTCAATCATGTGGGGTTGGTTACGGATATTACAGATCGGAAAAAGACCGAGGAAGCCTTGCGCGAAAGCGAAAGGCGTTTTCGCCAATTGGTCGAGGCAATTCCGCATCAGGTGCAGGTGTACAGCGCTGAAGGCAAGCCACAGTACATCAATAGCCGCGCCGCCGAATTTCACGGGCTTCCGGTCGACTCGATGAAAAGGGTCGAGCTTTGGAAGAAAATAATCCACCCTGACGACTATGCAAGGGTGGTGGACGAATTTTCAAAAGCGATAGAAAAGGGAACGCCCTGGGGTTTTCAATACCGGGGAAAACGCGTGGATGGGGAGTACCGGTGGTTTCTATCGCGGGGAGTGCCGATTACCGATGCGCGTGGAAAAATCAGCAAGTGGTATGGCACCAGCACCGATATTGATGACCATATACGCGCTATGGAAGCTCTTGAGCAGGAGCGTGGGTTAAGAGAGCAATTCGTGGCGACCTTGACTCATGACCTCAGGTCGCCGTTGACTGCGGCAAAGATGAATACCCAAATCTTGATGAGAAAACTAAACAGCCCGGATCAATTGAAGATCGCCAATCGGGTGCTCAACAATATCGAGCGCACTGATAAGATGATCGTTGATTTGTTGGACGCCAATCAAATTCGAGCGGGCCAACCTTTGACGCTTCAATTGGTTGATTGCGACTTAAGGGAAATAGCGCTCAAAGTTATTGAGAGCCTCACTGCCATCCACGGCGATAGATTTGTTTTAGATGCTGATCGTTCGGTCAAGGGCTATTGGAGTTGCGAACAGTTATATCGGGTGCTTGAAAACCTGGTCACAAACGGGATCAAGTATGGCGATCCTTACACGCCAGTCGTCGTCTCTCTTAGTGAAGAAGACCAAGAAGCCTTGATCGCGGTCCACAATCGCGGCAAAGGTCTTTCGAGTGAGGAACAGAAAAATCTTTTTAATGCTTACCAAAGAAGCAGATTCGCTTTGAACAGCGGAAAGAAAGGTTAGGGGTTGGGGTTGACCCTGGTTCAGGGCGTGGTGGCAGCCCATAACGGAACGATCAACGTATCGAGCAACGAAGACACCGGTACTACATTTACCATCGTGCTGCCCAAGAACCTTCAGAGTAAGCAAACAGCGCGGTCACGATGAGGCTTTATCTGTGAAAGATGGCGCTATCGGTGAATTCATTGCTGAACATGCCATCAGGGTCAAGCTCTCGCGCGGTCTGCTTGAAAGCTTCCCAATCTTTATTATAAAGCGCTTTTAAATTAGCGTATCTGAATACCCACTCCGCATTTTTTCCCCAGTGAGGCGCTGCTCCGAAGCGGCTTATCAGTTCGCGAACCAGACCATGAACCTCTCCATAGTAGCGGGTATCCCGCGCGTAACTTGCATTTTTCTTGGCTTTTGAAGGCATATAGTCAAAGAATTCGAGCATCACTCTTTCTTCGCCTTCTTTTCCCCCTTCGACGTGCGCAATCATTGCTCCATCATCTCTATTGGCAAATCGAAATACGATTCCAGCGAACGGAAAACACAGCCTGCGAGCTTTTACATAAGTTTTAATAAAGCTCAGGACGTCGTAAGAATCTTTCTTTGCGAATGATAAAGACCAGTCGAATGAATCAAGAGACTCAGGGATCTCCTCGGTCCGGCTGGTGAGCATTTTGTGAGAGGGGCCTACGGCAAGCGTAGTGAATACTTCTTCACCGTCTTTATCTAGTTGTACGAGAGGAGGTTCTTTTTCAAAGGCCCCAAACCGTGTTTCCTCGAGCTTGCAGTTGATGCTCTTGTTGTTTTTTCCTAATTTTGCGGCAAAAGACATGAGGTGCCTCTCCGCGCCTTCAGGAAAATTCGCAAGCGTCATGTTTTCTGCTCCGGCATCGGGCGCGCGAGAAGTCTTGTTTCCACATAACCTTACGAAACGGTCGATGCTTGGGAACCATGAGTACAACTCGTGTTCGCAGTCGTGACCCCATCGGACGGTCTTGTCTCTTTCGTTGATGAGATCCGAGGCCTTGAAATATTCGTTGCGCATTTCGACGTTGAATTGAGGATACACCTTAAACTTCGCTGCCGCCACGAAGCCAAGCAGCCCTAAATTCGTTTTCGCAGCCCGAAATATTTTTGAGCTTGGGTCAGACACTATCAATTTATCGCCCTTCGCAGAGACTAAGGTGACCTCACGAAGAAGTTGCGAAATGAGGGCTGGGTGTTTTAACGAGCTGCCGTGGACACCTGTTCCCAATACTCCGCCCACGGTAGGAAGCCTCGAGTCTGGATAGGCAAATCCAAGGGTATATCCGGTTCTATCCAGATATTCCGCAAGCTCGCCGATCGAAACCCCCGATTCTACATGAACTACGGTATCGTCACCCAATCTCTCAATACCGAGGATGCGGTTGAAAGCGGTTGATCGGATCACGATTTCGGTTCCGCAAATGAGGGAACTTGTCGAATGAAGGGCGCCAATGAAACGAACCCGAGTTTTGCTGGCGTAGGCTTGGCGTACAATCGATTGAAGCTCGCCGATATTTCTTGGGGCCAAGATTCGTGCTGGATTTTGGCACTCGGTCTGATCGTTGTAGGAAGAGTATCCGGGCGGAGTGTTGGCCATCGAAGAGCCGGAAGCCAGTATCAGTGCCAGCAAAGAAAAAGAGAGAAAAATTTGCGCCATGGTCCCACCCCCGTGAGATGGGAGGAGAGCTAGCTTCATGCCTTTCTCAAGTCAAGGGGACACTTTGTTTTTTTGAAGGTTTTCGGCTTTGTTTACTCTAAGCCCTTTTTTGCGAGATATTCGTCATAGCTCATGTCGTAATCATTAACGCCGTTTTCTGTGATTTCAATCACGCGATTCGCAACGGTTTGAACGAATTGATGGTCATGCGAGGCGAAAAGCACCGTACCTGAGAAACGAGTGAGTGCGTCGTTCACCGAGGTGATTGATTCAAGGTCAAGGTGGTTGGTGGGTTCATCGAGCAATAGGACGTTGGCGCCGCTGAGCATCATCATCGAAAGCATGCACCGCACGCGCTCGCCTCCTGAGAGGACGCTGGTTTTCTTGAGAGGCTCGTCACCGGAAAAAAGCATCCGCCCTAAGAAGCCTCGAACGAAGTTCTCTGATTTGTCGCTTGAATACTGGCGCAGCCAATCGACTAGGCTCAAGGCTTGCCCTGAGAAATACTTTGAATTGTCTTTCGGAAAATAGCTGCGCGTAGTGGTGACTCCCCAAGAAAAATCGCCGCTATCGGGTTTGACGTCTCCTGCCAAGATGCGGAAGAGCATTGTTCGCGCGATTTCATTTTCGCCCGTGAAAACGACCTTGTTCCCTTTTTGAAGGGTGAAGCTCACGTTTTTCAGCAGCTGCGCTCCTTCCACCGTTTTAGAAAGATCGCGAACCATCAGCAGCTGGTCGCCGGCCTCTCGCTCGGGCTTGAACTGCACGAAAGGATAACGCCTGGTCGAGGGCTTGATGTCTTCGATGTTCAGCTTCTCGAGCATCTTCTTTCGTGACGTAGCTTGTTTTGATTTCGAGGCATTGGCGCTGAAACGAGCGATGAAAGCCTTAAGTTCTTCCGCCTTCTCTTTGGTTTTCTTTTGTTGGTCTTGTTGAAGCTTGAGCGCAAGCTGGCTTGATTGATGCCAGAAGTCGTAATTGCCCGTGTGCAGAGTTATTTTGCCGAAATCGATGTCTGCCATGTGGGTGCAAACCTTATTCAAGAAATGCCGGTCGTGCGAAACGACGATCACGGTCTTCTCGTAATCCAAGAGGAATTCTTCAAGCCAGTGGATGGCCGCGATATCCAGATGGTTGGTGGGTTCGTCGAGCAAAAGGATATCAGGGGTTCCAAAAAGCGCCTGCGCAAGCAGTACTTTGACTTTTTCTGAGCCGCTCAACTCGCGCATTTTCTTGGCGTGGCTTTCAGTCCCGATTCCCAAGCCAGCTAGAAGCGTGGCGGCATCGCTTTCCGCAGTCCAACCACCCAGGTCAGCAAACAGAGCTTCAAGCTCGCCAGCCCTGATGCCGTCTTTTTCGGTCATTTCGGGTTTGGCGTACAGGGCTTCTCTTTCTGAGACAAGCGAAGCAAGGCGTGGTTGCCCGAGCATCACGGTCTTTAAGACTTCAACATCATCGTATTCAAAGTGGTTTTGTTTTAAAACCGCGAGACGTTCGCCTGGTGTGATGCTGACCGCACCGGTGGTGGGAGAAACCTCGCCCGAAAGAATCTTTAAAAAGGTAGACTTGCCCGCCCCGTTCGCCCCAATCAAACCATAGCAATTTCCCGGGACAAATTTAATGTTAACATCTTCAAAGAGTTTCTGGCTGCCAAAACTAAGGCTGATATTTGATGTCGCGATCATGGCACATTCGAGATGGCGGTCAGAGTCCAAGGGTTAGCCGACGTTTGGTCGACGTTGCGAACGAATGTCCACTCTTCTTCGAAGCGAACCGGCTCATTGCGATCGCCCGCGACGACGGCCTGGGTGCCTTCGTCGATCGTGTAATCAAGAAGTTGGGCTTTGAATCTCAACGTTGCATACTCTTTCCCGAACTCTTGCCAGGCTTCGACAAGCTCTGAATCGCGCACGGCGATGTTTTCAAGTTTGTTGATCCTGCGAGACCGCTTCAATTCTTCGACATCAGCGCTCAAAAGCTCATGGAATTGAGGCGCGATTAGGCCCTGTGTCGCGCTCAAGTCACGGCTATTCCAGGCTGATTGTATTTTGAGGAAATCATCCATGCGTTGTTCTTTGAATCGTTTTAAATCAAAGTTGTTGTCATAGCGCTGCAAAGTACGAGCTTGATCGAGCTCGGCATCGAAGAACGGTCCCGTGCCGCGTACTTCTTGCAGTTTCTCATAAGCGCCATCGACCTCTCCCTGGTGCTGACGCCTTGTCAGTATCGCAGGTCCGGCGGCAGCCATCTTGCGCTGAACAAAAACGCGGAACAAGAAAAAACCAAGCCCCGCCAAGAGCAGGATCTCGAGTAAACCTACGCCGCCTGCGCCGTGTCCACCCGGGCCGGCGCCAAAACCTAGGCTGCGAAAGAGCATCGAGCCAATGAATCCACCTGCGAGACCGCCTAGGATTCCAGTCATCACCGGATTTCGGCCCACCGATTGCGGTTGAACGGAACCCGGGGCCTGGCGATTCTGGTAGTTTGAAGAGTTTTGATCTTGATAATGGTTTTGTCTGGGGGCTTGTTGCCGTTGGCTGTAGCCAAATCCTCTTGAACCACGAAAGCCTGATGAGCGTCCGCCGCCCACCCTCGCCTCGGCGTCAAAAGAAAACACAAGTACTGCGAGTGCAAGGAAGATGCTGGCGAGTGGTCGAATTTTTTTCATGGCTTTTTATCTCGAAACTAAGCGCCAAAGTCAACAGAACAGCTTTTGTAGCTTCAATTGTGGCTGGCGACAAGGCTGCGGTGAAAATCAAGAACCGCGGAATCAAGAAAGATCGAATCTGCATTCCATCCCTCGATCCATAGCCCTGCTGGGCTGCTCGCGCGGCTGAGAGCGACATAGGCCTGGCCTGGCTCCCATAGCCTGCGCAAATCGACGGTCATCTGGTCAAGCGTGGTTCCTTGCGCTTTATGAATCGTCAGCGCATACGCCAAAGTGACCGGAAAGTTCGAAGCCGTTGCGATCGGGCTTCCATCGGCGTCGAGCATGGTGAAGTCGCTTTTTTCAAGGAAGATTTCGCGTTGGCTGGCGAGCAGGCGAATGCCCAAGCGCAGGGTATCAATGCTCGTGATATGACCTAAGCTGCCGTTGACCCAGCGTCCTCGCACATCATTCTGCCTCATCATGACCAGCGCGCCTTTTCTGAGCGAAATGTTCTCAGGAATAGGTGCATTCTTCTTGAAAGACTCGATCGACTTTAAATCACCCCGATAGTCGGTTTTAAAGTCATGAAGCGGGGTTGAAAGATGCGAAAGCCTTTCTAGGTTGTAACGCTCCACTTCTTCGCGGCGGCCAAACAGTCTTGTGCCCTCGAAGTCTTTTGGGATAGGCCGGCACCTGAAATCAAGGAATTCACGGACGGCAGCCGTCACCCGGCCGTAGCGCACGAGATTGAGCACATTTAAAAACTCAGTATCTGTTGTGCGCATGATTTGCCTGAGAATCGCGGGACGAAACTCGCTGCGGTGCCAACTTGGGTCTTTAAAAGCCCATTCTTTGTTGCGTCCGAACGCATTGACAGGCGGGAGCTGGCAGAAGTCGCCGACGGCGATGATCCTCATGCCGCCCCAAGGCCTTGTATTGCCCCGAGCCCTGCGTGCGATTTCTTCGGCTGCGGCCAAGGTAGCGCCCCCGAGCATCGAGATTTCATCAATGATGATCGCTTCGGTCTTTTTGATACGGCGAACTACACGACGGTTGCGCAACGCTCTGTCAACCGTCGCGCCGGCGCCGCCTTCCATGATCCCCAATCCAAAGAAGCTGTGAAAGGTGCGTCCTGCGACCAATATAGCTGCTGCTCCTGTGGTCGCGAGCACGGGAAAGAGGTCAGGATCTTTGTCACGCAAGAAGTGGCGAAGCAAAAAACTTTTTCCGCTGCCCGCCGCTCCAGTGAGAAAGACGTTTGAAGCGCTTTTTAACGTCTCAAGCGCAAGGTGTTGATCAGAGTTCAACCCTTGAACCTTGCTGATCTGAGCGCCTTCCATTTCGGTCGTGATTTCCATTTGCCTCTCGTGGTTCGTGAGTGATGATAGCACAGAAAGAACTCATGCAGGTTGGCCTTTGCTTCATCCGATAAGATTCTTTCGAGAGCCGCGATGTGGTGCGTTGCAAAGTGTTCTGCGGTTGAAGCAGCTTTTCACAGTAGAACGGCAATAGGGTTGTGGTATTTATTGAAGCATCGCTATCTTTTATTATGCATTCATCATTCCCTTGTCTTATCTGCCGCTGGGGGTTCTTTACCGCCTCTCAGACGCCGTGTTTTTTTTCTTCTATTACGTGATGGGCTACAGACGGAAGGTAGTCTTTGAAAACCTAAGAAACTCATTTCCTGAAAAAACCGATCAAGAAATTGAATCGATATCAAAGAAGTTCTACAGCCATCTTTGCGATCTCATCATTGAGTCTATCAAAGGGTGTTCAATGTCGCGTGCCGAGGTGTTGAGAAGGCATCGTTATACGAATATCGAGGTTTTTAATAAATATTGCGAGGCGGGCAAGAGCGTTACGACCTTAGGCGCTCATTACGGGAATTGGGAGTGGGTGGCGCTTTCCCTTCCTCAAGTCGCGAAGTTTCAAACCTACGGGATCTTCCAGAAGATCAATAATCCCTTCCTTGATAGGGTGGTGAAGAAATCGCGCGAACGCAACGGGATGAAGTTGATCGGAAAGAAAGAAGTGGCGGCCACCCTCAAAGAAATGCAAGGACGGCGAATCAGCATGGGTTACATCGCAGACCAATCTCCTGCGAGAACGGGCCGAAATCACTGGGTGACTTTTCTCAACCAGGAAACCGCTGTCACGACTGGCTTTGAGTTCTTCGCGAAAGAGTACGATACACCGGTGATTTACCTGAATATCGTGAAAAAAAGACGTGGATATTACGAAGGAACATTTTATTCGGTCACGGATGAGCCGCGCAAAACAAGAGAGGGCGAGATTGCCGAGGCATTCATGCGTAGGCTTGAAGAAATCATCCGCGGAAAACCAGAACACTGGCTTTGGAGCCATCGCAGGTGGAAGGTCAATCGTTCAGATTCCGCGATTGAGCCACGTTCCACAAGTTAATCAGAAAGGTGGGTTACTTATGAAATTTTGGGAGCTTATTCTTTTTGCGTCTGTTTTCGTTCTTCAGCCTTACGCTCATTCAAAAGAGACGGCAAGACCCGCGGTAGAAGATGGGACGGTCACGAACTCGCTGGGGGTCACCTGGAAAAACGCTTACTGGCACGCTGTCAATATGAAGGCGTCTGATTTCATCACCGAGAAGGGCAAGAAAGAAAAAGCGTTGTCTGAGTTTCTAAAGAATGACGTCGTGATCGCTGAAGCCGATATCCGGTTCAATTCAAAGGGCGAGCTCGTCATGGCCCACGACGCCCAATATGCCGAAGGCTCGGATAAACCAGGGCATGCGCAAGATCGCCTCACCTTTAAGGAATGGTTCCTGGCGATCGCGAAAAGCCCCGTGCGTTTCAAGCCTGAAACCCATTTTGGTTGCACGAAAAAGGGCATGAAGTTGGATATCAAAGAAAACCTTAGCCCGGAATTCAAGAAGTTTGGGCTTGCATCCGATGCAGTGATTCGAACCATTCAAGAGGTTTTGAAAGACCCAAGATCAGGGCTTACTTCGCAAGACGTATTTGGCGGGAGAGTCGTGATAGCAAACGCGGATGTCGTTCTTGGACCAGGCGAAAGAGGCAAAGAAAGTCTTACCCGCGCCGCTTTAAATGTCGAGGATTTGAAAAAGT
>JBFMCE010000073.1:0-19876 GCA_040754655.1 Bdellovibrionota bacterium
GATCTGGATGTTCTCATGCTTTGTTTCCCATCGAGTATGAATTCTTCGATAGCTTTGTAGCTAAGAAAAAGGTGCTCCACTTTCCGAGATGCCACCTACTAATATACTTTTACCAATGAACTGAAGAAAAATCGATCTGAAGAAATTACTTTCACTAACTAATCCATGATTTTGTACTAAAATAGAACTTGGGCAACTACATCAATCTAATAAAATGATACACCTCTGCCAGATTTTACAAGTCATTTATGGCCTTTCATATGGGATAATTGTCGCTGGAATCTATTTTTGGATACGACAATCACTGGGGCATACATTTGTCTTTTATTTCGGAGTATCAAGTTCTTTGATTTTCACCGCTCATTTAATGTTTTTCCCGCGGACCGTTCTTAGCAGCCTGAAAAATATTGCGATAGTTACACGAGCTAGCCTTTTTGGAATAGCACAGATCCTTTTATTGATGGCTCAAGTGCAAACGCAAACTAGCTATATGTTTCTATCTGCCATTTTTGGGAATCTTATTGCCGCTACTATTGGTAGTATCATGTTAAATGAAAGACTCTCACTTACGACCCTGTTAGGTATCTTTATTGCTGCCTGTGGCATGATATTGAATATGTCCCTTCTTAGCTTAACCTATCTTGCGATCTTAGGTGGTATTGTCCAAGGACTAACCATTATTATCTCCGCAAAAATAGCTAGTGATAAGAAGGCCAAAACTGCTGGTTCCGTCGCTATTGGTTTCTTGTTTTCTGCTGTTATTTCTTTTATTTGGATATCTTTAGAAAGCAGCAGTAATGAATCGTTTCAGAGTCTTAATTGGCAAAAAATCTATTTATTGTCATCTATGCTCATTTTAGCGCAGTATGCCTTCTTTTTTTTATACCGAATCCATTCTATTCAAAGAGGGTCACTACTATCCTTATCCCGAATTCCTGCCTCAATGACCCTTGAAACAAAGCTCGGAAGTACTTTGCTTGAAAGCACGGAAATACTTGCTGCAACACTCCTTTTTATTGCAAGTAGTCTCGGTTCATTTAAGACCAAACCCCCAAAAAGTTTAATAGATTGAAATCCATTTAAATAAACTCATAATATTAAGATGGCCCGTAAGGAGAACCGAAGTTTAGGCGAACATCTCTATATACTATTTGATCCTCTCCAGCTCGTTCCACCGCGGGTTTGGAAGCGTATCCGACAAGCGGAGCACCCGGTTCTACTTAAGTTTGCAACAACACACTTCTGCCTTTGGCCGACATTATTTATAATTTTCTATTTTACAAACGACCAACATAAACTGCCCTTAGAGACTTGGCGTAACTATCGATTTGGTCTAGCGATTGTTCTGCTTTTTTTGGGAGGTCTCACCTACTATTTCAGACATAGGTACCAACTTGTAAAGGCCTCACTATTTCTAGCCGGATTTATCATATCTGTCGCCGTTAATTGGTCAATGACACTAGGATATCCTATTCAAACTAAATGGCCGATATGGTTGCCTACATTAATTTGGGCTACGACCGGACGGTCACTAGTTGCTCCAGTATTTTGTCTAGGACTTACATCTTTGCTTTACTTTCCCTTATGGGAAAGCAAAGCACCTTCTGCATGGATCAAAAGCGATATTGCAGTTGCAGTTGCTGTGATGATTATTGCTCATATGGTAAGACGCATTTGGCTTGAAGCCAAAGCAAATCAATTCATTCTCGACGATACACGAGAAGAAGCTGAGCAGAATCGTATAATTTTTGATAAACTTATCAAAAGTTTTGTAGCACCAGTACTTATTCAGAAGATAGAAAAAATATGTCAAGAAACTGGAAGTATTGCCGAGGCTTTAGATTCTGTTCTCAAGAGAACAAGAACCAAAGCATCAGTTTTATATTCCGATGTAAGGAATTTCAGCTCACGCTCTAACAATTTAGATTTCATAGAGAAAGAGCTTATTCCTTCTGCTGTGTCTATCCTTGATCCAGCAGAGGAAAACCTTGGGGTAGCTAGGCAAGTAGCAGATGCAGTATTAATTTACTATTCGCTTCCAGACCCAGAAGAGAGCATTCTAAGAGCGTTAAAGGATGCCATTCGATGTTCGCTTTATGAACACAAGCGAATATCTGCCCTGGGTCGGACTCAGCCAGAACGCTATTTTACAATAACATTTGGAGATGCCTTAGTGGGTAACATTGCATCAGTGAAACACCGAGAACCCACAATCATTGGAAATGTAGCAAATTTGGCTACACGTATCGATGGTTTAACGCGTGAGCTAGCTTTTACGTCGCTCTTTCCCAAGGAGCCGGTGGTGCTCTTGAGTTCTGAGGCATTCCGAATAGTTGAAACATTCAGTCCGACGTGGGAGTCTTTAGTTATATCTCTTGATGTCTTAAATATTACCTTAAAATCGTATCCAAATGAACGTAGCGTCATAATTTTGCCAGCAATTCAAAAAAATATTAGTACTCTAAATGCCCTTTTGCGCTTGAATGATATTAGTGAATTGAAAGTAGGAAATAGTTCATGGTAAAAAAACTTGACGGTATTCTACGGCAGGAACAGGAGCTTATTCATGGCCCTTTCATGGCTGAACCTGTTCGGGATGGTGATGCAGTTTCCGGTAGCATTGATACTGGTACTGGATGGAAGCCAGTAAGGATTTGGCGATATTCCCCTTTTGGGGTCGACATTCTAAACCCTGACACCGTCAATCTTGCTCAAGGCCAGAAGTTATCTATCATGGTTCGGTTAGCTGATTACGAAGAAATATATGATGGTTTAACCGTAAGTAGACTTTTTGAAGACGGAAATAGAAAACTCGCTGGTGTAAGAACATTTTTACCAAAAAACAGCCCACAAACTGCAGAAGACCGACGCGCTCATAAGCGTTGGACATGTCCAGAAAGCTACCTACCTACCGGAACTGCACCAAATCCAGTTCGCTACAACGACCACATAATTTTCCGTGTGGAAAATATATCTGCCGGTGGTTTGTTATTACTTACGAGTCTCAGAAATAAATTGGTGGGACGAGGGCAAAGATTAGTGGCAACACTAACTTTACCACTTGTTGGTATAGTTCGAACGACTCTGCAAATAAAGCATATCGATACAAAGGCGATAGGGGACAAAGAGTATTTAGTACTAGGAACACAATTTATTCACCCTGACGAGCTTTTACGTGCCTGCCTTGCAGAATATTTATTGAATTTTGCTGAAGGAATTACGGTTCGTTCCCTTCGCGACGACAGTTTTCCAGTAAAGAGGTTCGCTCGCTGGTTAGATTTTACATATGTCAAAACCGAAAGTGAATATAACGAGGTGCTTCATTTACGATACAATGCTTATAAAAATGCAAATAAATTAGCACCTAATAAACAAGTGATAGATATGGCAGATGAGTTTGATTCTAGAGCTCGTATTTTAGTAGTCAAACACCAAGGTCGTGTAGTTGGTTCGGTTCGTACCATGTTTCATGCTGAGACCGATCAAACTGACCACGGCAGATATATAGCTTACCCTAGTAATTTTCCAAAACTAACTGAAACAATTGAAGCATCTAGGATGTGCACAGATCCTGAGTTTCAGAAAACAGGAATAGTATTCGAGCTCCTGGCACACATGGTTCTCACTACGATCAAAAGTGGTCGTAGGTATCTTTACTCCGGAGCTTCGGGTAGTCTTCTTGAATTTTACAAAAAATGTGGGTGGCGCTTAACAGGCTTAACTTATAACAATGACGCGCTTGGTGGCATCCAACATGAATTAATGCTTATGGACACATACGAAGTTGCATTGGGAAAAGGAATTGGATTTCGATTCTGGAATCGCCTTTATGCTAATTTAATTGACCATATGATCGAACAGGAATTAATTTTACCTACACCATATGAACGACTCAGGTTGAATCTATTTAAAACTTTGGGTTCGGCTTGGAGAGATGAATAGAAAAGAGCATAGTTTAAAGATCAGCTCTCTATACATAGCGAGTATTTTGGCAAATTCTTAGCAATAATTGATAGAGGATCTATCATCTCAATAAAGTCTTGTTTTCCTAGGTCCTGAGATCTTAACGTTGAAATCAAGTGCATTTCCGTACAACCTAAAAGCCAAGTATCAGTTTTATAGTTTTTACACATGGCTTTTAATTCGTCATAAGCTTCAACGGGACTACGGCCACCCTTCAACTCATAAATAATTTCATGGATACGGCTCTGATCTTGTTCTGTGGGAAAGGTAACCAACTTTTCTACATCTTTCCAGCATAGTTCGTTATTAAAGATATTCATTTCTCTACTTCCACTGGTACAGAGTAGTAACGAGGTTTTTCCAAGGTGCTTTAGCGCCTTAAGCCCTACTTCTGGTAAAGAAATGAGGCTACCTCTAAGATCGGAGTCTAGGCGATCGAACACTGCATGAAGCGTAAAGCAACATACTATAAACTTTGTTGCTCCTAGTTTCTTTAGGTTCTCTAAGCTCGATACAGTTCTTTTGAGTAATTCCTCATATTGTCCATTTCTCAACAACTGCGTGCGATCTGGGAAACTTGAGTCGGAAATTAATACAACACTTGGAAAGTCCTGATCGAGCCTGCCTTTGGATTCTTTATAAATAGTATTTAGAAATCGTGTCGATGATAAGGGTCCTAGTCCCCCTAGTATGCCCAAAATTCCCATATTATGATCCTCATCTCTTGCATAAAAGAATTCTATCACAATGATCGTTTGGTATAGTAAATTAATCAGTACCTAGGACATATGAGGTTACAGTCAAGAACCTCAACTCACGATCAAGTGGTAACTCTCTCTGCTGGTTGGCACCATCAACGCAAGTCCAACCCACTTCAAATTAATAGACCACAGATATCAAAATACGAACGCACATTCCGCCACTCGGAATGGGCTCAAACCACAAATCTCCACCATGATCTTGTACAATCCTCCACACCTCGCCTAAGCCTATCCCATGCCCAGAAATCTTCGTTGCTTTGCCAAAATCTTTATCGTTTAAACGGCGAAGCAGGAGTTCGTCGATACCTTTTCCATTGTCTCTGACCTCTATAGATACTTTATTCCCACTTTGCAGTATTGAAACCTCTATGATTGGGTCAGGACTTTCGTGAACTGCATTATTGGCATTATTGAGAATATTGTCTAACGCCCTTGAGAATTCGGTAATATTCAAGCGGCAAGCAATTCCTTCGTCGTCTAAGTTCCTATTTTCGAGAGCAATATTGGGCTTGCCCCCATTCGTTAAAACATAGTTTTTACTGGTGATAATATTTTTAATTACGGAAACTAATGGGACGAGCTCGAGTTGTTGAATGCTTGACTGGGGATTAGGCGCTGCTGTCGATTGTACTTGATCAGATCGATATGTTTGTAAGAGCTTTGATGCGATTGCGTCAATACCGCTATTGCACCAGATAGGAGCTGGCGTTCGTCTTGTTCTAAGTTTTTTGTAAGTTTAGAAAGAGTTTTTAGCATAGCAAGCGGTGAACGAAGATCATGGGCAATTCCTTGAGCGACAGCGCCAACACGTAAAGTTGCTTCGATCGTTCGCGCTCAATCCATCTTTAATTTCTAGGTCACCAAAAGCAAACCAATGTATCGCCGTAGTTATAAAGATAATTGCACCAGCAATAAGAACAATTGGTCCGAACTTTTTTATGTGATCTAGCCTTGCATTCTTCAAACTATTCCGCTCCTCCGACTGAGCAAGGTTTACCCACAATCGGCACCGCATGTACGAGTGCTTTAGGAATCATTCGAATTCCTAAAGTAACACACTCCTGCTGAACTTGGTCATCGTCATAACGATTGGTCACTAAAACTGCCCGGTCCGATAGGTTGTATTTCTTAATGAGATCGAGACCAGTAACGTCATCAAAAGAGAACTCAAGATCAACTAAGTGAAGTGTATTTTTCAATGAATACAAACGGTTTGAATGCTCTAAATCAAACTCCTGGGGTGACCGTAACGAAATCAAATTGATGTTTGAGAATTCTTTAAGTCTTATCCTCCATGCAGCGTGAACCGAAGAATCATCGTCTACTGTTATGATGTGCAAGGGATCATTAGAATCTGTCTCATTAGAAGAAATATTCAATTCAGATAAAAACCAATCTGGTTTTTCAGCCTGAGGGAGAACGATTTCAACTGTGGTGCCCATGCCTTCAGTAGATTTTATTTTCAGAGTGCCGCCACAGTCTTCGATATATTTGCGGGCATGGTAAAGTCCTAGCCCAGTACCGCTGGGTTTTCCGAAGCTTGCGCCTCGATGGCCGATCTTATCGAGCAAGACTTTGGGAATTCCAATGCCCGTGTCGACTACGGCGAGTTTCACACTCTGTTGCAGGTTGCTTGAAACTTGAATTTCGATCGTACCCTTTTCCTCGGGCAGCGCTTCAACACCATTATTGATAAGGTTTGAAATCATTCTAAGAAATTCGGTCTTGTTTCCTTGAATGAAAAGTTCATAAGGAGACTTGCCAATTTCGCTGACGACGGAAAGTTCTACTGACTTTGAATATTGAGTTCTCTTTTCAGAAAGAATCGATTCAAGGGTGGTAAGCACAGAAAAACTCTGCTTCGTTGCTATTAAAGGTTTCTGGTCTAAGCGATCTATTTCCGGCAATGCTTTAGCGGGTTTTGCCTGGATCTGATTCTTAGCTTCGGCACTTTTTTTGATTAGGTCGTCTGCAATTGTCCGAATGCGATCAATGGCTGTGCGAATCAAGAGTCGTGGTTCTTCTGAGAGCGTCGCGATGTTTTTTGTAACGATTTCTAAGGCAGCAAGTGGTGAGCGAATGTCATGTGCTACCTGAGCTGCCATCTGGCCGATGGCGGCGTCCCTGCTTTTTATTTCGACTTCAGTCAGAAGTGGAATAACAATTTTGCGCTCGATGAGCTGTCCTAACCACTGAATGAAGAGAAAGGTGACCGTCACCGAAATTATGAGTGATAGGAATAAAGACTCTGAGAAGAGACTTCGCCAAGCAGACTGTATTCTAATCGAGTAAGACAATGAACCTATTTTCTTTTTTCCCAAAAGAAGCTCAGTAGCTCCGGTGCGTTGTGCCTGAAGATCAGATTGCGAACAGGTAGAAACAGTCTTAGAAGTTTCTGAGGCAGCCACATGCAAGCAAATCGATGAGTGAGGAAACAAATTTTCAATACGATTTTTAATCTGTACGAGTCTGAGCTGAACGGCATCCCATTGCTCTAGAAAGACTTCATTGGCAAATAGTCCGTATTCGCTTTGGATTTTTGCAGAAAGGTCGGGCTCAATTTGTTTTAAGTGTCGGTCTGTTCGCGAATACAAACTATAAGAGTAGACTAAAAATAAACTCAATACGAAGACCCCAATAGGAAACCAAATCAAACGTTTAATTCTATTTAAAGAGTATTCTCTCAAGTTGGTCTTATTCACTTTGAAAGCCCTCTGGTTTGCAGAGTTCTACGCCCAACAACTCTTCGAGTTTTAAGATGACCTTGTCTCGCGTATGGAAAAGCTCTTCGACATTTTCTGAAAAGAGCAGGATTCGGCCGATGTATCCATGGTTAGATGCAACTGCTTTGACTTGAGATCCAGGTTCCACAAATAAAGTGAAATCTAAAGAACAATCTTTGAATTCTTTATCCAACTCAAAAGAAAGGTCTTTTTTCAATGTAGAGTCACCTGCAGCCCCTAAGAAAAACGACATTCCAAATATAGCGTGTTTAGCGAGACGAGGCATATTACGTTCGCAATAAATGTCGAAAACAAGGTCATACACATTTGTCTCGTGAGTTTTAGAGTAAAGAGTTGGTAGGCTTCCTCCCATGAGCCTAGGATTGATCTCAATCAATCTGAAACCATTTTGCGTAAGAATGACTTCGATATGATAGATCCCAAGATCAATTTGCAGTGTCTTAAGCAAATCTAGAACAAAGAATTCACAGTCATCGCGTATGTTTTTTTCAAGCAAAAACGGCATCAACGTACCAAGCTCGATGACTTCTGAGTTTTGAGCTCGAAACCTGCGACCGACGGCTAGTATCGCTACCGCGTTTTTCAACTGAGCAACTTCAATCGAGAACATAGGCCCTTGATGATACTCTTCAACCACGAAATCAGAAGACACGACCCCGCACAACTCACTCGCAATATTGGTTTTCTGGATCTTGCTTAGATATGCATTGAGATCTTCTTCTGATCTGAGGATAGCGGCATTCAAGCTAGCTGCACCTCGATTGGGTTTTACAACGCAAGGAAAGCCGAATTTTAAGACCGTATTCTTTAGAGACGAAACATCTTGAGCCCTGGCATTGCGGATTCTGTTTTTTGCCTTGAAAAGCTCTTTAGACTGAAATTTGTTTCTTGCCATTGATACTGCACTGGCTCGGGTGAATGGAATATTCAAGATCTCAGCAGTTTGGCTTGCGAATTCAACACTATACTCGCTTAAAGCAATAATTGCATTGATCTGTTTCTTTGAATGGATATCAATAACTGCTCTCTCGAACTCTGAGTATTGAGCTATGTCGGCGACCACAATATTGTCTGAATACTTTGCTAACTCGGGATCAAGCTTTGAGTTTTGGAATAGTGTATCTGGAAGCCCTCGTAGGATCGAAACTTCATAGTTTCGTGCTCTAGCATCTTTCAATAGCTGAAGTGGAGTACTGAAACTCTCTATAACAAGCACGTGCATTAGATCGCCTCGCCATTCTTAAACGAGACTCTCCTCATTTCAGAGAAACGGAGCAAAACCCAAATGAATAAAAAGAAAGCCAACGCCAGATAGATGAATCTGGTGATTCCTGTTTTATCAATGATAACGCTGATGATAAAAATGCCCAAGGCCAAGCTCGAGACTAATAACGAATTCATGATTGAGAAAATATCTGCTGCAGAGTTCTTAGGAGCCCTTGTGACGATTTGATTCTGGATATAGGTGAAGGCCACTTCGAAGGAAAAAATAAACGCAAAGTACAACGGAAATGCCACGATTGGATTCTTGACAAGAATCAGAATCATCATCAAAAAAGACGTGAGTAAAAGGAGGTTGGCGTTTTTACCTGGATTAGCGTTTCTGGCGCTAACGTATTTGGCGACGAAACTGGCCCCTGAAATGATGGCGATTGTTGAAATAAATTGCAACAAAGATACAGAAAAACTAGGCATTCCTAAGAATTCCAAGGCATATGCTGTTCGAGCTACATTATGAAATCCTTGGAAGAACATCACGGTCAATATCAAGCAGATTAGAGGTGAAAGAATATTATTTTGGCGAACAATCGTAAAAATTTGTCGAAAAGATTTCGATGCAGCAGGGCTCAAACTCTGAGATTTAATGGTCGTCAGTCTAAGTGCAAGTAACGCTGTCACGAAAAAGAGCGATGATGACACAAGTGAAGTTCCTTGAGCCCCGATAGTGGTCGAAAGAACGCCCCCGAGTATTGCTCCACAACCGATGCCAACGAAATGAGCCGTGTTCAGCAAGGCATTTGCCTTTTCTAGCAGGTCTGATGGCATGTTGTGTTTGAGTGTTGTGATCCTGCATGTTTTTTCAATGGCTTCTAAATAACCTCTCAACATGAAAATAACGTAAAACAGAGAGGGTAGCTGAGTTACGAATGGAAGAAGCAATACGAGTGACATCTGGGTGAGTGCTGTTACCAATAGGATCGATCGAGCCGAAATTCCTGAGACTATTTTTGCAGTAAGTTTTACGAGAAGGACGGGAAGAATCCAGCTCATACCAAAAATTGATGCTGCAGAAAGGTTTGAACCAGTTCGTGAGAAAACCTCAGCAGAGTATGAAAGCATGACAAAATACCCTGACGCTGTTGAAAGCATAAGGTTTGCCCAAAGAACCAAATATTGGTGGTCTTCAAAGAGCAGTCGTCCTTTTTTCATCGTATCTCATTGCACCGTATAAAATGGAGTTTGGCCCTTTTTTGTAAATTTATAGATAGGAAGCGGACGATAGGGTTCACCAAACTCTTCACTTTTCCATTCACCAAGGATTCCATGAAATTTGATTTTTCTCGCGGCAGCAACAAGGTTCGCCCCAGATTTCGCTGAAATCTTCGTCATTTCAGCAGCCAGAAGAAAGGCATCGTAAGCCGCAGCAGTTCGAATATTCTCAGGCATCCCTTTACAATCAGTCTTAAGCAATCTTTTGAAGCGATGATCATGATGTCCTACAGATTTTACGTCCCAAAGACCGTTGAAAAACAATTCAATTCCTGGTTTGTAATGTTCATTGAGCAGCTCGGTCGCATTGAACATGCCGGCATGAGTTACGATCTTGACCGAGATTTTTCTTTCTGAGAGATTTGCGTACAGATTCGTCAGGTCAACGCTGTAAACGGGGGCATAGATCACTTCTGGATTTTCTTTAAGAATCTTATCAACGACTGTTTTATAATCTGTGGTGCCATCGATGAGATCGATATAGGCGAGCGTCGCCTTAGATTTTAATCTTTCAAGGTTTGGCAGAATCGCTGATCGGTAGTTGGTGGAGTAAGGCGAGGAAAGGTTTGAAACTACCACGATTTTTTTAGGTTCTAACACTTGATGGATGAACTTCGCGATCTTTTTTGAGTACGACTCAGAACTTCCGATAATTCGAAATGTATTGCGGTACTTCCTTGTGATTTCTTCATGCGATGCGACTGGAACGATTTGTGGAAGGTTTGCTTTTTCAAAGACAGGCGCGGTAGTCAACGCTTCTTGCGAAGTGCGCGGTCCGATGACGATGTCATATCCTTGGCTTACAATTTGTTCAGAGGCGCTGAGAAGATCAGGGATGCTGTTATTGTATTCAAAAGAGGTGAGTGTGACTTTATGGCCTTGTTTTATCGATTGTTTCGTCATTGCCTCGAGAACGCAAAGGTATTCTGAGGCTGTGTTTTTGCTCCACAGAGCCGCAATTCTTATAGGCCGATTTGTACTGGCTTTGGCGTTCATGGCCGCGAATGAAACCACAGCTAACAACAAGGCTATTGAATTGAAGAGAAGTCTCATCGCCATTTTAAGAACCATTGAGGTGAGAGTCTAATTCGTCCCGGGTTAAAGGCCTAATGTAGCGCAAGACATCCATGTTGGGACGACCCAAGGCTCCCTGGTCTTTATACACAGGAAACAGGACTTTCCCATCAAATGGGGCACGATAGGAACTGCCGTCAATTTCTCCAAGAACCGTGTCTTTCTTAATGGATTTCATATTCGAAAGACCCGGAACAAGATTAAATTCCCCGGTTTGGGTTCGCTGGGTTTCATGGAAAGTATAGACCTGCTCGGCATATTGCGGCGGCAGGGACGGCCATACCTTCCCTCGCGCAAGGTTCTCAAGAGCTGCGATTGCCTTTATGATGGCAGATAATCCTAGTTCGATTTGTCCGGCTTGGATTCCTTTTTCGCCGAGCTCTAGCCCAAATCCAATTCCGCCGTGCAAAAGATGGTAATTCACCGTTGTCATTTGACCTTGGGCAAAGCTCTTCTCAAAGTAGGTCACAACCGCTGTTCTTGGCAGGCAGGTTCTCATGAGCCTAAAAGATCTAGGGTCGAACTTCGAAATAAAAAAGGGTTCTGCTGAAGGACCTTGGGTTTGATGAAGGTCGATCAATGCGAACGTCTGTCGGTAAATTTCCTCAAGACCCAATGCCAGTTTCTCTTCAGGATTCGTGTGACGCTCAAGTCCAAAGGATCGGTTTAAGTCTGATTCAAGAAACCGCTTACCAGCTCGTAGGGCTTCAAGGTTTCCGAGAGTAAGGCAGATGTTGATCTTTGGTTCTAAAAGGCGTTGTTCGAGCAAGCGAATTAGTTCTGAAACAACGAAAACTCCACCGACTTCATTTCCATGAGTGAGGCATTGTATAGTGAGGTCAATCTTACGCCTGTGATCGGTCGGGCGGCGTTCTTGAGGATTTAGTAGAAAGGCTCGATCCGTTATAGATTCAAGTGAGAGACTTCCAATATTGTTTTTGGCAAGTCTTAGCAGTAAACCATCAACCTCAGCTATGGATTCTTCAATATAGCTTGGGTTTGGCATAAATATCACTTCTTTCGCAGCAAAAGCATTCCATCAGAGAGAGTGAGTATCATCGCTTCAACTCTGGGGTCACGAGTAACAAAGTCATTCAGCTCCCTGAGAGCCCAGACTCGATCACTGGTGTCTTCTTTGTCGAGGATGTGCCCACGCCAGAGGACATTGTCGATCAGAAGGATTCCACCGGTTTCTAGGAGATCAACCGTGGCTTTATAATAGTTAAAGGCGTTCTTTTTATCTGCGTCGATAAAGATGAGATTAAACTTAGGGGCGCCATGCAAGATTTCTTCGGAAAGGGGCTTCAGCAGATCAAGTGCCTCTCCGATTCGAAGATCGATCTTTTCGTGAAGACCAACCTGCTCAAAATATGTTTTGGCTTTCTGCGACCATTCAGGATTGTGGTCGAGACTAATGATCGTTCCATCGTTGGGCAGCGCTGTGGCAATAGCGAGTGTGCTGTAGCCAAGGTAGCAGCCAATTTCTAAAGCTTTCTTGGTTCCTGATATTTTGACCAAAAGATTCAGCAGCGCCGCCTGATCTCGCTCGGTCATCATGTAGTTCATTTCTACATTTACGGATTCATCGCGAATTCGTTTGAGTACGGGGTGAGGGCTGAAGCACCTCTCATGCACGTATTGCTCTAGCTCGGGCGTGAAGATGGGGATCTTGGTCACCCTTCCGTCGCGTAAGTTCAGTCTTTGTTCGTGTTCCGGGATGGCTGGCAAACTGCTGTCTGTGGATTGCATTGTTTTTCACCTAAAAATTGTGTCATTCCCGTATCAAATAATAGTTATTTAGTCAACATTTGGGGGGACGGGTCCGAGGTTCTTACAATAAGGCTTTGCTTCTACCCCTCCCACGGGGGTTCTTTGCCAACGACCTTCTTGATCCATGGCAATTCAGGCAGTTCTTCAAGAGACCGTCCGGTGGCGAGATAGAGGTTCTGATAGCCGTCCTTGAATAGCTGTTGAGCGATGTCTTCTCCACGCACGCCATTCCCGAGGCCAGAGTCTATATAGACCGGCGTAGATTTTGGGATGTGTGCGAGATTCTCACGAAGTTTTTCCACAGACTCAAAAACCGTCAGATTTTTACCAAGTCTTTTGGCGACCATCTTCCAAGTCATATGAACAAGAAAGTCATCATCCAAAAGTACGGCATCGATCTTGTTGCTTTCAGTCATGGTCCAAGCTTTCTCGACAGTGAGTATGCTATTTTATTATTAATAAGTTGATCTTTATAATCGGAAAAAATGCCGCCAGCAAGAGTTTTTTGCTCTAGAAGTGAGGCATTCTGGAAATCCGAATTTACGACCACACATCTCTCTGTTTTCCAGACATTACGAAGGGATCTTATTTGATTTTGCATGGCACACGTTGTGTTTTCGGGGCTATTGGTACTCTGTCCCCTAGAAGCATGTCAGCGTAAGAAAGGTTGGCAAAGTAAGGGTGCAAGTCTGGCGCTACGTTGCATGGAGTTGATTACTGTTTTGGCATACGTACAAGCAGGTTTTTCAAAGTTGATTGTTTCAGGTTTGGACTGGGCGTCAAATGGAACGACACTACAGATTGCGCTTATCCGACAAGGGTTAGAAACCGGGTTGTTTTTTTCGAAGTTTACTAACCTTTTGATCACTCTGTCTTGGGCTTCTCTATTGCTTGAACTTTCAAAGGGAGCGGTATGCATTGATACAGAGGGAAAAATATTTCACGGAGCGACCGCTATTGCTAGGGCTCTTGAAGAGCTTTCAATGCCCTGGTGGCCTATTGGTAGGCTGATGCAACTTCCGATATTGCGTTCGTTTTTTCGAAGGCTCTATAATTGTTTTTCAAGAGTTCGTCATTTTGTTTTAAGGGAACCTATACGAGCATGGTGTCCGCTAAACTTTGAACCCTTTTCTGATCAGTTCATCTTTCCCAAAGAGGAGACCAGTACTTGAAAATATTGATGACCCAACTCACGCTGCGTCCCTTGCGGTCTTCTGATCTCAAGACATTCCTCACTTGGGCTTCGGACCCAGAAGTCACGCGCTCATTGATGTGGGATCATTACACATCAGAAGACGAGGCTTCTCGGTTTCTAAAGAACGTCGCAGAGAAGCATCCCTGGTTCATGGCGATATGTCTCGATGGAACACCGGTCGGCGCGATCACCCTCGATCAAAAGACGGGTTCGGGCATCTGCAGAGCAGAGCTGGGCTACGTGGTTGCGAAAAAATTTTGGGGAAAGGGTCTTGCCACGGCGGCATCTAAGATTGCACTCGATCGTGGATTCGCTGATCTTGGCGTCGAACGCATCGAAGCCCTGGTCGATCCTGATAACGAAGCATCAATCAAAGTATTAGAAAACTCAGGAATGGTGAGAGAGGGTGTATTGCGCAACTATCTGGTTCATCGGAGTAAAGTCAGAGACCGCTACATTTATGCGAAGGTGCGTTGACGGCGATGATGGTGCGAGTTTGGTTTGTTACTTCTTCCCCCGCCTGCTCTTAAAAAACTTGCTCAGCACCTGGCCGCATTCGGGCATTTCTAAACAGGTCATCCCATAGCGATGATTGAGCTTAGAGTTCTCATGCACGTTAAACCCAAGCGACAACGCGCCACCCTTGGGATCAGGCACTCCATAATAAACATGCCGAACGCGGGCCTGCTGCAAGGCCCCGGCGCACATCACACAAGGCTCAAGGGTTACGTAAACGTCGCAGTCGACCAAGCGCCATGAGCCTAGCTTTCGAGAGGCCTTTGAAAGTGCCGAAAGCTCAGCATGTCCGAGCACCGATTGCTTTGATTCGCGCAAATTGTGACCGCGGGATATGACTTTACCTTTGTAAACCACCACGGCCCCGACCGGAACCTCAGCTTTTTCTTCGGCCTTCTTTGCCTCGGCCAGTGCGGCTTTCATGAATTTCTTTTGATCTGGCTTCATATGAAGATTTATGGGCGCGATGTGCTACTTGTTCTTCTCTTTATTGTTCTTGGCCGATTCTATGGAAATGATGGGTGCCCTGCGCCCTTGGTAGCGCTGCTCGCGTTGAAGGTATTCTTGCCAGTTTCGCTCGCGAGTCATTTGGCTGTAAGCTTTGGCGAGTTCTTTCATTTTCTTGGTGGCTTGTTTTAAACAAAAAACATTTTCTTTGCTTAAGGTGTCAAACTTCACCCCGATCCCTTTGGGATGGGTGACCATGCTTTCCGTTCTCCAAACCACGCGGCCTCGACATTCTATGTTTTTTTCGAACAGGGTGAAATGCAGGGTGATTGGCTCATCCAGCATGAAGAATCCGTGGGTTTTAATGAAACATCCACCAACTGAGAGATCCATGATCTCTCCCTCAAGCTCATCTTTCTTTTCTTCCCGATTCAGGCGAGTCTGCACGCTCAATTTATACCTAGGATCGCTTTCCCACCATCGAATGCGTGGAAAGAAGTAAGGCACCCTGATCTCGCGTCCTACTATATAAATGAAGAAGAGTTGACCTGCGCCCGTAGCAAGAAAGACAGGTAGCCTGAATTCTTGGTCGGAGTAGTAAACCAACGCCACGGCAGTTTGGTAAACCATTAGAAAGTTTGAGAAAAGGTAACTGTACCAACCATACCAGTGCAGCTTTAAGAGACCACGAGCGGATAAGATCGCGATAATACTAATAAACCAGAAACCGGGGCTTAGAACGAGTTTTGCTATGCCGGAACCCGAAAGGCTAAATGCGAAAAATGCATATAAAGCATAACTAACTGGAAACATTAACCAAAGCAATGCAATGAATCGCAATTTTCGTGAGATGTATCGGGTTTGTTTCATACTCTATTATCGCCCTGGTTTTGGCCTCTTTGTTAAGATAACGGGTTAAATCACGAAATTCCTTAATAAAATCAAGATCTAAAATGGAGTACTTTTTTGCCTATCCTAATGCGGTGCGTGTAAAATTAGAGGGGAAACAGCCTTTTGAGCTTAAGTTTGAAGTCTAGACGAGCTCTTACACCAAGGCTGGTCCGACAAGGAGGTGCTTATGGCCCGATCGGTATTTTATGCATTTAGGATTCACAAATACGCCGTTGATGCGTGGGCACTGTTCCAGAAGGAAAAAAAGGTATCCTCTTCCAAAGAAGTTTGGGGCCACCAATTCGATGAAATTGCAGGGGCCCATGAAAGGTCTCCCCCTATCCCAATAAAATGACCCATTCGGGTCTGGCTTATTAGTTCAGCAAAAAAATTGAGTTCTTATTTTAAAGCGCTTGGATGTTAAACCAGGCGATTCATTTTCTTGAAAAAGAATCACCCTGCTCTTGAGAAGATTTTCGTGGGAAAGTCTGGCAGCGGTAAAAAATAAAGAAGCCCGGCGCCTTGGGTGAACGAAACCAGGCCTCCGGGCTTCTTTTTCTAGTAGTTCATTACTTTGGGTTCGCTGCGATTCAGACCTTGATCGGTGATATCGCTGTCTTTCATATCACGCATTTCGTCTTTAGCTTGGTTGATGCCGTGCTCAACTTTTCCGCTGATTTTTGAGACAGCGGATCTTGCTTTTTCGGCGAGATCACCGCTGAATAGCGGAGTCTTCACGCCAAAAGATTCAAGTTGTTGTTGAATGGCGAAACGATTGCGCCAAATGAAATATCCCCCAAGAACGGCAAGAGCATAGAATGCTCCTCTCGTGCTACGCATAAAGATCCTCCCCTTGTCTAGAGTACTATTGTTGAGTTCTGCAGACTTGCAGAACTGATGCCGGTCTTAAATTGATCAAGAAAGCCCACAATCATTTCGTAGATTAAAAGCAAGCGCAGGGCTTTCGGTTGAAAAGCCGTACGTTTGCTGGCAGAAGTTCAGAAACAGAGGAGAGCGAGCCAAATGGAAAAAATCGTGATTCACGGGCCTGGTGGTTATGAGCGTCTTAAACTTGAAGAACATCCGACGCCGAATCCCAAACCTGGAGAGGTCTTGATACGCACCGAGGCAAGCGGGGTGAACTATGCCGATGTGGCTGTGAGATGGGGTTTGTATGAATCAGCGAAGAAGTACGTGGGATGGCCCATTACACCTGGATTTGAATATGCGGGCACAGTTGAGCGCATAGGGGATGGGGTGATCCATCTGAAAACAGGCGATCGCGTGTTTGGCATCACTCGGTTCGGTGCTTATTCGACTCATGTGGTTGTTCCCGGTCACCAGGTTTTTCCGTTACCCACGAAATTATCTTATGAAGAAGGCGCAGGATTTCCGGCGGTTTACATGACCGCTTATCATGCGCTGTTTCAAAACGTGATCGTTCGAAAAGGGATGACGCTGCTTGTTCATTCAGCGGCCGGAGGAGTTGGTACGGCTCTCTTGCAATTGGGGAAGATCGCAGGATGCAAGGTGGTGGGAGTGGTTGGGTCTTCGCATAAAGTCGAGACGGCTTCCAAATTTGGCGCTGATCATGTGATTGATAAATCAAAGGAAGATCTTTGGAAACGCGCTGAGCAAATTGCTCCGCAGGGTTATGACGTGATTCTGGATGCAAACGGGGTCTCTACTTTGAAGCAGAGTTACAAACATCTCGCTCCCACCGGAAAACTCATTTCCTATGGCTTTCACTCAATGTTGCCCAAGAGTGGCGGCAGAGTGAACTATCTTGCTTTAGCCTGGAACTACTTGAGAACCCCAAGATTCAATCCGATCCAGATGACCAATGAGAATCGAAGCTTGATCACATTTAACGTCTCTTTTCTATTCGATCGCACTGATTTACTGGAAGAAGGGATGCGGGACCTGATGCGTTGGACCGCCGAAGGAAAGCTGCAAGCGCCGAAAGTCACTTGTTATGCGCTAGATGATGTTGCAAAGGCCCATCAAGACATTGAATCAGGATCAACCACGGGCAAGTTGATTTTAAGCACTCAAAAGAGAGCTAGGGCGCTTGTTCACTAGAGAGCGCGTTTGAGACGCCCGCCTCAAGCTCGCGTTCGGAGAGACCGTCTCGAAAAATACGATAATCCACGACTCGGTCAGTGAGGGCGGATCTCAAGAGAGTGATGTCCCTCGCAGCTGCCGACGCCCCGATGTGATTGCGCAGGTCCATGAAAGAAATTCTTTCTAAGGCTTGATGCGTGGCTTCTTCGTTGTTTTCAAGACCTGTGAAAGAGTTGAATTCTTTTTCTATCACTCGATTGATGAGTTCAGCGTTTCTCTCTTCGAATTCGCGTTGCTCCAATGCCCACTCGCGTTGTTTCTTTGGCCATTTCGCCAGCTGCTCGCGGCGCGCGACTCCATTGTTGAGGGCTCTTTCATGGGCTGCCAAAGCTTCCGCAGAAAGGTCTTCAGTAGGCAGGATTTCAGCCTTAGACGGCGCTTCGAATATATCTCGCAAGGTGCTGAGGGGCAAGGTGCGCAAGTAACGGCGCATTTTGATCTCGATCATCACGTGGGCCGCTATCGCTTCGATCAGATTAAAGGGGTTTTTGAAAGTGGCTGCACCGCCTGTGCGTGCCTTTTGTCCTTCTTTAAATTCGATCCACGTCTTCTCAAAAATGCGCCAGTTGCGAGAATTTGGAACATGCCCGTTAAGATAAACGTCAGCGGCGCTCACTACGGTGAGGTGTTTCATCTCATCACGAATCACATTCATGGCGAATTCATGAGATGGCCCTTCAGTATGGGTTGCGATGATATAATAAGCAGAAGATGCGCCCCACTCAGTACCTGCGCGATGATTGAGGTGGCGTTGGGCACCATCTAAGGTGGTCACGGTGATCGTAGGGACCGCAGCATTCGAGCGATCAGGTTTTTTCCCAGTGTATTTCTCGATCATGCGAGCCCATGCCATGGCGTGGCGGTGTTCTTCAGAGCACCATGCGGAACCACAAGAATCTTGTTTTTCAAGCTTTTCAGCGTATTTCGTTTGAGGAACGTTGCGTCCCATGAAACGTGCGAGATTAGGAAGAAAAGAGGTAGGACCGTCAGGGCCTTCGACAATGTCAAACGCTTTACCGCTTTGTTCCTGATAACGATAAATAGGATCTTCAATCTCCATCGCCGTTTGCAGAATTTTTACCATGTCTTCTACCGACATACCGACGACTTGATCAGGATGAATGTCGCGAATGGGGACCTTATTCCAAGGGCGCATCTGATAGTCGGTCACGTCGGGGCGTTGATGGAATCCCCAAAACGCCCTCAGGTTCCGATTGAGATTGGTATGTTGAAACTCTTCTTCGATGAGTCGATGAATTCGAGCCAACCGAAAGGGCAGATCGACGATGCGCTTTGCGTTATAAGTAAGAAGTGCCGCGCATGCTTTTGCTTTCGAAGCGAATGATTGAGAGGGGGTTGCGTACGTCAAAGTTGAGGAAAATAAAATTAGAAAAAAAATCCCTAAACCCAGGCACCCATTAAGCCGTTTCATGATGCGATGCACTATTATGGAAGTATGAAGATGTCAAACAGGAGACAGGGAAACTGCGGGTTCCAGCGGTTCATTAAATTAGATAAATTGAGCTTCTAGCAAAATGACACCCGGAAAAGTGGACTTTTTTGATTTGGTAATCTATTTCGAACCCCGCGGAGCTTCTAGACAACCTTTCTTATAGAAAGTGAGCCGCCTTCTGAGGAGGAAGTTAGATTTTCTTCTTCACGTGCGTGCGAATCAACGGCCATTCCTTCCTTTTGCTCATGGAGAGTTCGGTCTCCGGGAAGCCCAGTGGAAATATGAGACTGCTGTTCGATTTCTCGTTCGCCTCCTTCTAATCCTGCCGAATGTTCATCACCACTCATCTCGGCGCCTTCGCGATTTTCCTCCGAGAGATCAACATGCCAGTTTTGCTCGGCCATGCGGTCAAGCTCAACTGGGTTGCCCGAAGGTTTTTGTGGGGCAG
>JBFMCE010000074.1:0-19747 GCA_040754655.1 Bdellovibrionota bacterium
GAATGGGCCAAAGAAAAAAAACAGCTTGATCTAAAACATGAACGCGTCTTTTTGCGGACTTGCGGAGGGAAAGACTTGGGTATCCGGTTGCCCCTCCCTCTTCACAGCGTGCTTGATGACACTCCAATCGATTCCTTCCTCGTCGCTTTTGATGCCGATGTCAGGATTTATGAAACTGAACTTCTCACCCTGATGAAACAATTCGCAGTAACTCCGCAGTGGCACGACGAACTCGAACAAACATCGCTTCTTTGGGGCCGCGAGATCGCGCAAGAGTGCCTCACCAGCGCCCAATACCGGGATATGATTCGCGGTCCCCGTTCGGTGCGAGGCCTGCTTGAGGCTTTTCACAACGTCTTGCTCGGTGGTGATTTTGTCTGGAAGCCCTTGCTCACGCGCCGCTACACCGAAACTGAGCTTCGCTTTGAGCTGCGCTACTGCCCCCATCGCCAGGCGCACAAGACGACAAAAACCACCGCCGACCATGCCTGTCGTCTCGAGTCGATGGTTTACAAGGGCTTTACCCAGACTCTCGTTCCCGATGTGCATTATCAACGCCATTTTCAAAAGACTTATTGCCAAGACGAACTGACCATATGAGTTCTGCTTCAAGGCGGATTGTTCGAGTTCAAAGACAGATCTTGAAAACCATTCGAGCTGACGTGCGTAAAGCGCTTGGTCCTCGGACTCGCGACCTTCGCAGGTACTATGAAGCTTACAAACGGGAATTCCGCGGTCAAGTAAGGCACTCAACCAAGGATGAATTGTTGAAAAAGTGCCTCGTTTCAGACATCATTCTCTTGGGCGACTACCATACCTTCCCGCAATCGCAGAAAGCGGCGCTGATGCTCTTCAAAGAGCTGGTCGCGGCAAAAAAGAAGGTCGTGCTTGCCGTCGAAATGTTTCGCTCAGAGCACCAAGAATGGATCGACGGATACATCGATGGGAAATTGACCGAGCAAGACTTCCTCGAAAAGATCAATTATTCAAAGACTTGGGGTTTTTCGTGGGAAAATTTCGGGCCCCTCTTGAATTTCGCGAAGACGCATCGGCTGCAGGTTTTAGGCCTCAACCTCGAAACGGAAAAACTGCAGGCCAGGGATGCTCACGCGGCGAAGATCTTGGCGACATTTGCCGCGACCAACCCGGATTCAAAGATTTTCGTGCAATACGGCGACCTGCACCTCGCGCGCGGGCATATTCCCAAGTTCCTCAAAGCCGAGCTCAAAGAAAACGCGCTCAAACGGAAGATCTTGACGATTTTCCAAAACAGCGAGTCAATTTATTGGAGGCTCGCCGAGCAAAAAGCGGTCTATCAAGTGGACGTGGTCTCACTCAAAGGAGCTCGTTATTGTTTGATGACGGCTCCGCCTTGGGTGAAGCTTCAGTCTTATCTTGAATGGGCCGAATCTAGCCAACTTTTTGATATCGAAGAAGGGATCGGCCCCAACCTCAATGAGATTGCGCATGATCGGCTCAAACATCTCGCGGAAGCTTTGAAATTAAGGCTTCCTGAGAATCTTGATTTCACGATTCAAACCGTGAATGACCTGGCCTTCTTGAACAATGCCTCCGGTCTTCAACACCTGAACAGGCAAGAGATGAAGATCGTGAAATACCACATTCTCGGCAACAGGAGCATCTACATCCCCGGCCAAAACCTCTTTTACCTCGCTTCTCCCTCGGCAAACTCGGTTTCAGAAGGCGTATCGCTCTTGGCGTTTGCGGCCTGCTCACAAACGCATACCTTGTTTTATAAACCTCGCGAGCATTTCTTCGCGGCCGTACTGACGGCGATGCTCGCTTATTTCGGCAGCAAGGTGCTCAACCACAATCGAAAATGCGACCTTGAAGAAGATTTCAAGGCTCTTTTGGCCCGTCCTCTCCCGCGAAAGGCGTTGCCCCAGGAAAAATTACAGAGAAAGACCGCCAAGTTCGTGCTCAAGCACTGCAACGCCCAGCGGGACTACGCGAAGTCCAAGGCCTATCGAGCGCCCGTCACTCAAAAAGGCACGGCGCAAATCTCGGTCTTCCTGGAATCGGCGCGCTGCCTGGGCAAGATGCTTGGAGAGCGCCTTTACGCGAGTTACGTTGAAGGGCATTTCCCGGCGGAAAGAGTCGTTTCACTTTTCCAGACCAAACTTGAGAACCCCAGGCAAGCTCGATCGCTTTACCTTGAGCTTGTTCTAGATCTAAATAAGTATCGTTTATCTCACTCTAGCAAACAAGACAGGTTCTGAACCCAGGGGCTCTCACACTTCTTCTTGCTCCTGCCCGCGCTGCTCTTGCTCACGACGCTCAAGCCAACGGTAGATGGTGCGTGGCGCCACCCCTAAGATCGTGGCTGCTTGGTTCTTGTCGCCATTGCATGACGCAAGCGTCTCTTCAATCATCCGGTCTTCGACGGATTGAAGAGGAGTGCCCACCGCAAACCTGATCTCGCGCGAGCGTTGAGACTCGGCGATATGGCTTGGCAAGAGCTCTAAGCCAAACTCTTGCCCAACCGACAAGGCAAAAGCGCGTTCAATCACGTTCCTGAGCTCGCGAACATTGCCCGGCCACGAGTAAGCCCTCAAAAGCTGCCTTGTCTGTTGAGAGATGGCTAGCGGCTTACGCCCTTCTCTCTCTGAAAACTCTCGCATGAAGTGGTCAGTCAGAATTTCTATATCTTCAGGCCTGTCTCGAAGCGGAGGCAGGTCGATGACGATCACGCTCAATCGATAGAGCAAGTCTTCTCGAAAGCTTCCTTGCGTCACCAAAGGCCCAAGCTCTTTGTTCGTAGCCGCTATCCAGCGCACGTCACAATCGACCGGCGTGGTCGCTCCCAGCGGAAGCACGCTGCGATCTTGCACGACGCGCAAGATCTTCGCCTGCACCCCGAGCGGCATCGTCGCAAGTTCATCAAAGAAGAAGGTGCCGCCATGGGCGCTGCGAATGCGACCGATGCGAGCCTGCTCGGCCCCGGTGAAAGCACCCTTCTCATGACCGAAGAGTTCGCTCTCGAGCAAGGTTTCAGGCATCGCGCCCGCGTGAAAGGCGACGAACGGGCCCTGATTGCGGGCGGATTTCTCATGCAACCTTCGGGCGAGAACCTCTTTGCCCGTCCCGCTCTCACCCACAAACAGCACTGATGCCAAGCTTGCCGCCACGCGGTCAACCAATCCCACGACCTCGCCAAACGCCCTTGACGCATAGACCGCATCACCCAGATGCGCGTCAGTCTCTGCTTGATGAGCACTGCCAATGCTGATGCGATATTCAACTTCTTCAAGCAAAGCTACGATGTCTTTTTTTCGCAGCGGCTTGCTCAAGAAATTCAAAGCCCCCTTCCTCATCGCCGATACGGCATCCTCAATGCGTCCATAGGCCGTCATGAACGCGAATGCAGGCATGGGCATTTCAGGAGGAACAAGCTGGCGGAGCGCCTCGAGCAGTTGCAGGCCATCCATCCTCGGCATGCGCACATCCGAGAGGATGAGATCAAAACTCATCTTCGAGAAAAGCTCCAAGCCCTCATGGCCATCTACAGCGGCATAAGGCTCATGTCCCAGGCGCTTGAGCATTTCAAGCAAAGCTTCGCGGTTGTGCGCCTCATCTTCAACAACCAAGATCCGTAGCATGTGGCTGGTCCTCCTTCTTGGCTAGTGGGATTGAAACCTCGAAGATCGCGCCTCCATGGCTAGAATCCACAGAATCCACGTAATCGAGCTTGCCCCCGTGCTGCAGGCAAATCTGACGCGAAACCGTAAGACCCAATCCATGACCAGAGACTTTTGTCGTTACAAAGGGCTCGAACAACCGCCCTCTGACCTCAGAAGAAACGCCGCCGCCCGTGTCTTCAATGCGCAAGAACAAGGCCTCATTCCTCTCGAAGCTCGTGAGCGTCAGACGGCGATCGCCTTTTTTGTCTCTCATCGCTTCGATCGAATTCCGGATCAGATTGAACAAAACTTGCGCGAGCGCATCCCTATCGGCGCCAATCACCGCATTCTCCGCTGAAAGATTCAGTTCCACTTGCACGCCGGCGGCCTGAATTTCTCGTGACAAGAACGCGATCGACCGCTCGATGAGCTGGTGCAACTCGACCTTCTCGCTTCGCTCGACCTGCAACGCTCTCACGTCAAGATAACGTTGAGTGATGCGATCAAGCCTTTGCACTTGCTCATCAATGGCATCGACCCTTGATTCAACCGCATGCTTTTGCTGCGAGCCTTGCGTAATGCCGCCCAGGTCTTCTCGCAGCATTTCGAGTTGCAGCGACATCGAATTCAAGGGGTTTCTCACCTCATGGGCGACCTGTGACGAAAGATTGCCGGCGAGGATGAGTTTCTTCGCGTGTTCCAGGCGCTCTTCAGCCTCGACGCGAAATGTGATGTCTTCAAACGAAAGCAATTTTCCTTGGCCATCATAAAGAGGCTGGATCTGCACGTGGAAAACCTTCCGCCCCAAAACTTCGCGCTGTGAGCTCAAAGGATCCGTAGCCTCAAGCCAATCCTGCACCTTGGGTTCTGGCCAAGCGCTCAAGACTTGATGGGCTTTTTTGCCCAACAACTGACCACGCTCTACGCCAAAGAGGTCGCAAAAACGATCATTGAACTGCTCGACTTGCCCATTCGCATTCAAAACCAAGAGGGCGGAAGACATGCTGTTCAAGATGCGCTCATTCAAAGATCCCAACCTTCTGAGCATTTCGTTCTGGTCTTTGAGGTGGTGGTTGAGTGATTCCAACTTGTCTTTCTGTTGGTGGATCGTGCGCTCGCGCTCGAGCACCGTCATCCCCATGCGGGTGAACTCACGGGTGAGCAGAGAAAGTTCTGGCGGATGGTCTTTCGTGATCCTTGGGAATTCAACATCCCGGTGAAGCCCTTTGAGCGCGATCTCTTGGGCGACTTTGGTCCACTCAGCGATCGGCATGATCCATTGGCGAACCCTGAAAAAGACGATGATCGAGAACACCAAGCTGAATCCCAGCAACACGATCATCATGCTTTGCGAGCTTCGAAGTTCTTGCTCAGTAGTGAGCTGAAGCAAAGTCACGCGATTTTCAATCTCTCTCGTAAGGTTTGAAAGGTTTTGCGAAAGCCGCAAGTGGTCTTGCCTCGCCTTTGCGTAAGCCTCGGCTGCCTCGGAATAACGCTTCATTTTCACCGTGGTCGAGATCGTGGCCAACATGACGGGCTCGCCCTCGGCAAGACGAGCAAGATCGTCGTTCCAGTTTTGGATGGCGGCCTTTTCAGGCACCGAGTGGGTTTGAGGGAGTTGCTCTAAAAGACGGTTGAGATCGGTTAGATTGCCCTCGACCATTTTTCGAAGGTGGAGCTTGGGTCCGAGGTGCTCATGGGTGATCAAGCCCCACTTGCGAAAGCCCACGTACTGCTCAAAAGCGCGCTGATAAGCTGACCACTTTCCACCGAGAAGATTGAGGTGCTTGAGGGCAGGCACATAGAATTGATTGAGAAGCTCGACATTTTTCTGAACGCTCTCGATGCGCCAGACCGTATAAAACGAACCTGCGCTGACGGCCAAAATAATGGCCACAATGCCACGAATGATACGCGATCCGACGCGTGGTTTCTTGCTTCCTTGCATGAGCTTTATTTTACGTCGGAAATGAAGGGGATTCTACAAGGGATTCACGCGCGCCTTGACGCGACAAATCAAACCCTAGGCACTATTCGAGCTTTCGATCTCCGGCGACGGTGTTGTACTTGTAGCGGATCAGCACATGGGTTTTGCCATCATCACCACGGCTGTCTTGAAAAATCTCGCCATCTTCATCGTGGCTCATCTTGGCACCCTTGCCTTTTCGAACATATTGAACCACTTGAAGCTTCGCGAAGTGGTTGTCCGCGGTTTGAATCACCATGACGTGAGGTTTTGGAACCCTGAGATGTCCTGCCAGCATGTCATAGTTGCAACATTCAGTGAGCGGTTTGTTATAGAAACCCTTTTTTCGAGGCCCAAAAAGACCATCAGGATCGAATTCGGAATCAGTTTCATAATTGGCGTTTGATGGCGCTTCCTTGACGGTCTCAAAAGCACGCGTATTGAGAAACCAAACCTTCGCGCGATTCGTGGCAAAGTAACTAGCCGCGGAACGGATGTCCCATTTTGGCGACTTTGGGTCGTTCCATTTCACGTTCTCAATGATCTTCCCTGTAGAAAAATCCAGTCCCAGCCACATGGTCTGTTCGGGCTTTACGGCAGGCGACGACAACTCGACCGTCTTTTCAATCAGCGCTGCAGACGCAACACTAGACGCAAAGAACAACCCTAAAACCGCGAGATGAGCTTTCATAACCAATACTCCCCTTGTAAAAATTCTTTCTCTTGCGAAGCCTTTCTTTATTTTCAGAACAGCCTCTTCCATTCAAAGCCAAATGTCTTTCTCAAAGCATCGTGCCGGTCGAAACGAAGCGCGTAGTAACTCACCCCATCCACCCCACGCAAGATAAAGACTCTTTGACTCAGTTCAACCTTGTGGTTTTCTTCCGGAACGTAACTCGCTAAGAACCCCGGCCCGATCTGATTGACAAGCATGTTCTGAAAATCGGGCCTCATGCCCTCAGCAAGGGGTTCTTTCCTGTCTTCGCGAAATTCCAACGACAAAATCTCGCTCGCCTGAGCCGGCATCAACACAAGTTCACCATTGTCACGATCGGGCATTACCGCAAACGCAGCCTTTCCGCCGGTATCCACGTCTCCTTTCGAGGAGTCACCTCTGGCGGTATCGCCCCCGTTTGAGCGCATGATCGGAAAGCCTTTTTGAATGCCCATATCCCAACCCTGGCTGCGGAAAAACTCTTGGCTTGAATCGTAGACAACGCAATTCAGGCCCGCTCTCCAGTAAATCCAATCCTTCCATTGCCTCTCTTGAGGGTTGCTTCCGTCTGATTTCGAGTAACGCACTTCAATGCGACCAGATGCTTCTTGCGGGCTTGAAGAATCACACTCGGTCGAAAGCACCGTTGCCCCGCCGCGCTCTGGCACCGAAACATCAGGAGCTTGGGTCAAGCCGCAACCCGAAAGCAAGACTGCGATGCAAAGCGCCCCGACCGCGACTGCTATCACTGAAATCACCTTCATAGATCGACTGCCGCTCCAAGTAAAAAGGTCCGTGGCTCAACGGGAAAAGTTTGAGGTCGCGTCACATCAAGGGCATTGTCGACCCTGGCGAAAACCTTTACGACTTCAGCGACACCCTGCCAGCGAAAACCATAACCCAATTCGGCATTGGTCACCCAATACGCTTGCGCCCATTCAGAAGCATCGATCAAACCATCACGGTCAAAATCGAAAAATCCCTGCCTTGAAGTCCAGGTCGCCTGCCCTAAGAGCGAGACTCCGCGATCGACTACCCTGCCTAAGTTCAAAGCAACACGGTGAGAGGGGGTTAGAAAAAGATCGCGCGAGTTCTCGCGATTCACGCCACGAAGCCACTGGTAGCTCGTACCCATCTCCCAATCTTCATAGAAGCGGTAAGACCCGCCGCCTTGAGCGCCATAAGTCGTAGTGCGGTCCAAATTTCCATAGGTGAATGTCGCGCCGCTGGGATCGCTCGCCACGGGCTGATAGGCGATCGCATCTCGCATCTGCACCTGAAATACGGCTGCCTTCAGCGTAGTTCGTTTTGAACGCGCCGTATGGCGAAGCGCTGTCGTCCAACTGCGTTCATTCTGAAGCTCGGGGTTGCCAACGACTCGGTAACCCAAAGCCGAGTTCGAGAAATCCAAGAACTGCTCTTTTGAGCTTGCTTCACGGAAGCCCATTCCAGTCTCTGCTAGAGTGGCATGATCAAAAAAAGTTGTTTGAAAAAGATGCTGCAATTCAGCGCGTGGACTTATTAGCCTGGGGCCCGAATCGTAACGTGAACCAACGCCTGCCACCCAATTCTCGCTGATCGTGTACCTCCCCCCCAGATGCGAGCCTACTGTCGTTCGGTGCAGCCCGCGGCTGCCCGTGCGCGTGGCTTGGGTTGAGTGCACGTCGGCGACCGACCCGGCGAGAACGGTGAAGTTTCCGACGCTCTCTTGCAATTCAGGCCCTAGGCGAAAAGCTTTTTCCTCAAAGATATCTTGCCTTGCTCTTGAAGAACCGCTGCCCAAGCCGTTGTACTCGCGCCTGAACTCGCTGTAAGAAAAGTGCCATTTAGACTTCACCCGGCGGATATCACTAAAAACATGTATGCGACGCTGGTTGGCCTCGTTACGCTCGCTGAATAAAACGCCCTTTGAATTTTCATGAAATCCGCTTCCACCGATGCGCAGGTCAACAGGTTGCCCGTTTAAACGAAAAGCCTCAGTGCGCGTTCCCAAGACGCTTGCTGAAAGTCTCGCCGAAGCATCGAGCGTAGTGTCATCTGCTAAAGAGTCTGCTCTGAAACTCTCGGTCCTCCAATTGCTGAAGGTGGCTGCGTAATTCCAACGCTCTTCGGTGTTGCCTGCAAGCCGCCCAGAGAACTGGGTACGTCCCAGGCTCCCGGCCGCCGATTGAAACCGGATCTGACGGTCAAGCTCCCATGGCGACTCTAAACTGATCACGCCTGCGATGTTTTGCGAACCATAAGGAAGCGAGTCTAGGCCATGATAGACCGAGATTTGGTCGGCCGTTCCAAGACCGACATTGCGAGGGTCAAGCCCGCCGTCAAGGCGCCCGATGACGGGATCACTTTCAACGGTGATCGCAACCCTTTCTCCGCTCATACCGTCTAAAGAGACATTGGCTCCCCGCTGGGGCGTCGGCGTCACTTGAATCGTAGATTCATTCTGCAAAGCCGAATCGAGTGATGGCCTTGCCCCCTGCCCTTTTTGCTGGGGTTTGATCTTCCGAGTCGCTTCTTGCTTGAGGTTGATTCTTGAGCTTCCAACGACCACGTCTTCAAGCGCGTAGTCTTCTTCTTGCGCAAAGACCGGTGCAGAAAAGGTGAGCATCAAAATCAGTAGAGATTGCGCTAACTTCATCGGAAAAGTTGACTAACACCAGAGAGTAATAAAATCAATGGTCAAGCGGCCTACTTGTGCCACGGGTTTGGCTGACCACTTTGGACCGTTCGTTTGAAATTGCTCCCGAGGAAACGAAATGGAACCGTCCATCTTTATTGATTGCTGTTGCGAAAAACCGGCAAGAGATCAAAATGAAACCACAATGAGATTTCTTTCTTTAGCCATTTTACTTATTGCCGTTGCCACGGCCTTCTACTTTTCTCGTGAAGAGCCTCTGAAAAAGCAGGAAGAGAGCACAAACCCAACCTCATTCACGAATTCCCCGACACCCGTCGCCTCTTCTTCCGAGGCGCCCGTGCCCGCCATAAGCGCTGCTCCGCGTATTCAACCAGACTCGCTTGAAGTCAAAGAGGACGACGCGCGCAATACAAGCGAAATTGAAGAAATTCGCCAAAGAAGACTTGTACGACTGCAGGCGGCGGCTCCGGCGCCGAAGCTAGCTTATTCGGGACGGCTCGGAAAACCCGTTCCTCCTCAAACGCTATTGTCGGATCTGGCACCAGGCACGTTGGTTGAAGTCACAAAACCCCACCTCTTAACAAAAGGAATGGAGCGGGAGTATTTCATTGACGGGAAATATTCAGGCGGCCAATACAACTACAACGGCACGCCATTTGATCCTGAAGATTTACCCAATAGAGGCGACCACGTGGTTTGCGAGCTTGTGACAAAACTGGGCCCAACGGAAGATCTCAAACTGACGCCCGGCCAGATCTTATTCATCACAGGTACGCGGGTGACTTCGAACGAAGATGGCGAACAGATCTTTGTTCTTTTTGGCACCGATCCCGTCATGCACTCTATGGTTTGCTCTGGCCCGCGTGAAGAGGCTCAGAATACCTTTAACGTGCAGGCCCTAAGCGAACAATTTGGACGCTGGTTTGTCGTGCGTTCTGGGCACTAGAAACCAGGAACTTCGCCTCAGAAGGCCTCAAGCTTTTATAGCGCCGTTATTTTGCGAGGTCTGCGATTTAAATAAACAAATTATATTTACAAACTCATGAGACACGCATAAACATTCAAAACTATTGCTATTTTCACCCATCAAAACCTCTTTTCTACCCCTGACTTTCCCTTAATAATTCAGTACAATAGTGGTCAAGGGTCATTGGTTTGAGGTTTTGGGGTTTATGGTTTTAGAATGTCGTCCTGTACTAAATCGGGGTTCTAAGTCTCACGGATCATCTCTTCTCGTTGGAATCGCACTGCTGTCTCTAGCAATGCTCACATCCGGGTGCTCAAAATCAAAGGAGCTTGCCGCATCGCTGCCGTCTGGAGGCACAAGCTTTCCTTCAGGGCGCGGCGGCAGCGCATCGCCTGGGTCTTCGCCTTCGGACTCCGTCAGCAGCTCGTCGAATTCACATGCGCTCGAACTGCGAGGCGGATCTACCAATGACCGCATCTCATTAGCAAACAACGCAATTGCAGAACCCACCTCGGAATTCACCCTAGGCATGCGGGTAAAACTAGACGCGCAACCCGGGGCACTGATTTACATGTCGAAATGGGATGAGGCCGGAGCATCGAGAAGCTTCTCTTTTGACCAAGGCAACGCAATGTCAGGAGGGGCTCAACTTCGAATCGTCATGTGCAGCAACTCTACTTGCACTACCTCTCTGCAATGCGTAAGCAATTACGGCGCTCTCACAACAGGAATCGCCACCACCATCGCGGTGTCAGTCGATTTTTCAAATCAAACTTGCCGTGTTTATGTCGACGGTGCTGATGTGACCACCAATGTTCAAGGCACCTGGCCAGCTTCTTTTCAAAACTCGACCGCTGACTGGACGGTGGGCGGCCGCCACAACGGCCAAGACAACAGAGACTTTGATGGCGTCGTAGACGACTTCTTCATCGACAATGCCACCGCGTGGACGAGCGAGCAGATCTGGGCCTGGCACAACGGTAGAGCATCTTCGGGCAACTTTCCTTCTGGCACTACCGTCGCCACAGCCTGCCGTGGAGGCGATGACAATGGCGGCGCCGGAGGCGTCTGCCAAGATTATACCGCCAACAACCATGACTGGGCTTTGTCGGACGGAGTCACTCATGTCGCGGCCGTGCATTCAAAAATCACTGCCGCCACCGCATCTTCTTCAAATGCACTACGCCAGAATTATATTGTCCTTGGCCAATCAAATGCTTCAGGACGCGGTAGCATCGCGCAACTGACCGGCGCCGAGTACCCGAATGCCGCGCGAATCTACAACTACGCAAACGACGGCACGATCGTGAACCCAGCGGTTGAACCTATAGACAGCATCGCGGGTCAGAGCGCTATTTACCCGGCTTCGATCGAGGGCGGCGAAGCAGGCGTGGGACCTGCGCTGAAATTCGCAGATGAAATGGCTGATTACTGGCCTAATCATACGATTGGCCTCTTGCCTTGCGCGCAGGGCGCATCAAAGGTTGGCGGTTATGGCTCAAGCAATTGGACTCCGGCCACTGTGACGAACCGATTGTTCGGAGAATGCTTCTCGCGAATCTCAACGATGCCGGCAGGTGAAATCGCTGGCGTGATCGTCTATCAGGGCGAATCTGACGCAAGCAACCTTTACGACGCGCAGAACTGGGCCTACCGATGGTCGGCCGTCATTCAAAGCCTGCGCGACAGGTTGAATAATAAATATTTACCGGTGGTGTTCGTCCAACTCGCGGGCTCTGGGCCAGCGGGCGCCAACTACGCTTACTGGAATGAGCTTAAAACCAATCAATCGACGGTCTGCAACCTACTCTCGCACTGCGCGTTGGTGAGCGCTCCTTCGGGGCCGTACGCCATCGCCAACTTGCACTTGGCGACATCCGCCCAGCTAGAACTGGGCGCTCGCATCGCAACAGCGATGAAGACACTTGATTACACGCGACTTGTAACGCCATGACCGCCTCTTTTCGTGAGATGCTCCGGAAAAATGGGGGCGTCGCGAGAATATCGACGCATGCCATCACCGTAAACGCCTCACGCGTGCTCTTGGCCTACGTCGAGATAGATCTCTTTGGTATCGTCGTTGTACCCAAAGAGCTCGCCGTACCTGCCCCACTGGATCAAGGTATCAAGCACCGTAGCGCCGTTCTCGCTTGGCAACCACTCGCTCACATGCTCGAGCACGGCCTCATAAGTCAGTGTGAAATTCTCTGCAGCCCGAAGTTTTTGCTCTAAAAGCTGTGCAAGTTTGAGCTGCTTTAAGGCCTCGTGCAAGATCCGCTTGCGCACGTTCACGTCGCCTTGAATGAATCTCTTTCCGAACTCGGTCAAGACGATCGCATTCTTAGGGGTATCGACGAAGTCGAGCAACTCAGCGGCTTTTGCCAAGAACAACACTTGCCCAAAATCCTTTCCGAGCTCTTTTGCGATCGAGAAACTGTCCCCTTGCCCGCCGCGCGCACCGATGAACTCAAGCAAACCAATCAACTCACCCAACGGCGCCGCGGGCAATGCTTCAATCGAAGTGCCGGCAAGCGCTGGCGGTATCCACTCAGGCGTGTCCGGAATGATCGCCTGCGTGATGACATCATGGATATTGCTTACCAGGCTCTTGAACCCCGACGAGCGCTCATCACGAGGATAGGGCAAATCATTTTTGATTGAGAGCCTGATGTGGCCAGGATTGGTTCCCATCACCAAGATGCGTTTAGCGAACCACGCTGCCTCAGTGATGTTATGGGTCACAAGCACGAGAGTCTTGGTGGCGGTTTTTTTTGAGAGCCAAATATTCAAAACTTCCGTGCGCAAGGTTTCCGCTGAAAGCACATCCAAAGAACTGAAAGGTTCATCCAGACAGAGCACGGGCCTTTCCATCACAACCGCTCGCGCAATGCCCACGCGCTGTTTCATGCCGCCTGAGAGTTCTTTAGGATACGCTTCTTCAAAACCCTCAAGCCCCACAAGGTCGATGGCGCGCCGAACCTTAGTGCGCACCTCACTCCGCGGCAACTGGTAGGGTTCTAACCCGATCGCGACGTTTTCAAAAACCGTCAGCCATGGCAAAAGCGCGTACGACTGAAAGACCATCGAAACCCAAGGATTCGGGCCATCGAGGTGTTTTCCGTCCACAAGAACTTCACCATCAGCAGGCTTGAGCAAACCTGCCATGATTCGCAGGCACGTAGACTTTCCCGATCCTGAAGGCCCCAAGAGCGCCACCGCCTCGTCTGCATAAAGGCTCAAATCGACATCTTTGAGAACCTTGACCTTCTGTCCGGTTCCCATTGTAAAACTATGATTCACTCCTCGCAGTTCGATCATCGCGCTTCCTTCAGCTTATTCACTAACGTTCAAAACGAAACCTAGTCTCTGCCTGCTCATGCAACCACCGCCACCACGTCTGATTGAGCCCCACGACCGTGCATACCATCGCGATAAGGCAGCCCGCGACCAACGGGAAATCGCCTGCGGCGGTTGCTTGGCTGATCATAGAACCAATTCCCGTGGCCGCCAAAGTTTGATTTCCGTAGTGGATGTATTCAGCGACGATGCTGGCATTCCAAGCGCCGCCAGTGGCGCTGATCCATCCGGTGACCAGTGATGGAAAAACCGACGGCAGGTAGAGCTTCAACCAACGCGTCGAGGCGCTTGTTCCCATCAGCCGCATGCTGTCTTTGAGGTCTCGCGTGACGGCCATCGCACCCGCCAGCACATTGAACAAGATGTACCACTGTACTCCGAGCGCTAACAAAAACACCGCGCCCCAATTCATTGAAACGCCCCAGTTCAAGAGCACTGCGATGATTACCGGATAGAGCATCGGCGCCGGAAATGAGGCTGCAAGTTGCACGATGGGTTGAAAAATTCTCGTTAGACGCGGCGACAACCCAATCAAGATTCCCACGGGAACCGTCCATAGCGTGCCAAAAACGACCGCGCCAAGGACGCGCAAGAAGGTCAGCCCGACGGCGATCCAGATTGACTGCCAGTCATCTAATGTCAGCGTGCGTACAAGTTCCCAAAGCCTTGTACCGCCCCAAAGCGCAAACATCACGGTGACCGGCGTGCCTACTCGCGCAAGCAGAGGCAAACCCCAGTCTTTGTGCCTTCGAATGCGTTCTCGGATCACTGCGATCTTCATTCGATGCCCAAACACATTCTGGGGCTCTTGCGATGCAGTCGATGCTTTGAACTCATTTCTTCTACGACGATTGCGGACAAAAAGCCGAAACCTCCGTATCAACCACGACTCACGCAGAAGCGTCGTCATAAAAGGAAGCTCAGCGACCTCTTCCGGAATTTCTTCCATCTGAAACTTCCTTACCCAGGCCATCACGGGCCGCCAAATCACGAAATCCACGAATAAGATCACCGCGCACATCGCCAACACGCCATAGAGCATGGCCTGGTGGTCTTTGTGGTCGATCGCCAAGGCCATATAAGACCCGATGCCGGGAAGCTCAAAGCGCTTCGACCCCAGAGTGATTGATTCACAAACCGCCAAGAAGAACCAACCTCCAGCCATCGACATGAGGCTATTCCACGCCAATCCTATCGCGGCGAAGGGAAGCTCAAGATGGCGCACGCGCTCAAGCCAGCTCAAGCGCATCACTCGCGTGACGTCACTGAGATCCAGAGGAACGGCCTTGACCGAAGAATAAAAACTAAATGTCATGTTCCAAGCTTGCCCAGTGAAGATCATCAAAATGCAGGCGATCTCAAGCCCGATATTGCTGTTTGGAAACACCGAGACCAAGCCAAGCACAAGTCCTGGCAAAAAACCCAGCACGGGAATGGATTGCAGGATATCGAGAAGCGGCAACATAACGCGCTCGGCTCGTTTTGATTTGGCAGCGGCATATCCATAGACCAAAGTAAAAATCAGCGAGAGCGCATACGCCGCAAGGGCGCGCATGAAAGAAAAAAAAGAATACTTTGGAAGGGCCCATACCGAAAGATCGATCTCAGTGCCCGACACAGGCGCGCCCGCCCACTGCTGCGCCAGGCCAACAAATCCGTAGATCAGCAAAGCAACGGTGGCGAGAACGAAGATATCCGCCCAGCCGAAGCTTCTTTTCGTTGGTATGTGCCTATACATTTCCGCTTTCCTAAAATTTGGCTTCGAAAAGAGGCAAAAACTTCCTCTGCCTGGCCCAAAAATGACCTTTTTGGATCTTTTTTCAGACTTTGCCCCTCCCGCACATTAAATGCAAGATCTCGAATTCCGAAACAAAACTGAAGGGGTATCGAGAACCCGTGGCTAAGTGTACGTCGCATGACTATTTCAGCATCGAGGTTTCGTCGTTGATACGGGGGCGCAGGCTCACGTTCGACCTTTACGTATACCTTCCAATCAACGACCGCATTATTTTGCTCAAAAAAGTTGGCGAAGCGCCTGAACCCGAGGCGCTTGACGCCCTGATGAAAAAGGGGCTCAAGCATTTTCATATCAAGAACACCGATAGAGAAGCCTATCAGGCCTATCTCAAGGGGAACTCAGAGCCCGAGTTCGCACCGCAGTCCGATGAAAAAATAGAGAACTCCTCGCCTGAACAATCGGACCAAATAGAAACTTCAAGTGATGAGCCGCGAGACAAGGCCACGTTATCGGCCTCGTCGGAAGAAGACATTGATTCCTCGGGCACCAGCGTTCCCTCGGAAAGCGCGCTCGAGGACAAACCCCAGGAATTTCACCCCGGCGTCTCACCTGAACAAATCATGAACGGCTTGCTCAAATCAGGCGCTGAACGTGACGCGGCTTTTGCGCAAGGAAAGAAATTGATCGAACAAGTCCTCAAAGGCCCTCCGAGCGCAGACACTTCGGTCGAATCGATTGTCGACGACAAGCTTGCTGAGCACGCGACGAGCGTGGCGATCTACACTGTTCTTTTTGCGCTAGGGCTGGGCAAGAAAGAGCAGAGCCTTTTGCAAGACCTGGTGATCGGAAGCCTGTTGCACGACATCGGGCTCACCCAAATCGTTCCGGAAATCGGAGTGCTGCCATTGAAAAAATTGATGCCGGTGCAAGTGAGCATCTTTCAGAGCCATGCAATGGCCGCGCTCGACCTTTTGCCTGAGCTCGATTACACGCCAAACAAGAGAGTCGCCGTCTTTTTGGAGCAGCACCATGAGAAGTTCAACGGAAGCGGCTATCCCAAGCACATGGAATCGTTCCGCATCGACGAGTTCGCCCAGATGATTGGTTTGGCTGATCTTCTAGATAGCATTTGCAGGGGGCGATACGATGGCACACCACGGAACCTTCCTGAGGCGCTGCAAGTGATTTCTGATATTGAAAAACAGACAACCTTTCCTGAATACTTCAACCCTGAGGTCTTCAAGAAGGTCATGAACTGGCTCAAAACTGCGGGCGCGAAAGATTACATGGGAACCGCTACGACCTCGGTCGAACAGACTAAAGAAAAGCTCATGAAGGCGAGCTGAAGAATTTCCTCTTGCTTTATTTTTCGGCGAGCTTGCAGCGCAGTTTCGTGAAAGCAGCCGAAGGTGAGTAAATCATTTCCCCACCATTACGCCCCGGGACAATAATGTAATTGGGAACCGTCCGAGAAACGATCCTGCGGCCACGTTCAATGACAAGAAAATTCGTTTTCTCTGAAGATTCATAGTCATAATTCAGCGCGCTTGAATACTTCAAGAAACGACACAAGGCATCAGCTCTTTTGCCAATCAGCTGCCGCGTCGGGCCGCCCAATCGCTCTCCTCCTGCAAGAGCCAGAAACCGCATGCCATCATAGCTCACATCATTGAGGTCTACAAAAGTACTTGGATGAACGCTAGCTACCCTCTCTTCAAAAGCATTTCCGGATGCGACAGATGCAGCTGTCATTGAAATAAGGCTAAGAACTATAGCGAATGCCGAAGAACGAAAACTCACGAGAACCTCCAAGACCTTTTACGCAAAAACGGTACGTGGCCTCCTAAGTCACTTCTACTCGGGATGTCAAGTTATGACCCGATTTGAGTTTGATTGATTTTCGAGGGCTTCATTGACAACCAAAAATGCATCGCCCGATAGACATCAAAAGACGGAGAAAGGTAAACTAAACAGAGAAAACCGTGGTGCCTGTCTTCAGGCGACCTTTAAGAATAAGGAGCCGTCGTGACCCAGTCAAACCCGATGCGGGAACTTCTTGCATGTCCCCGATGCAAAGGAGCCTTGCGCTCAAAAGACGACGCACTCGCTTGCAAAGCCTGCGCGATAGACTTCCCTGTTCTCGATGAAATTCCTGTTCTCTTCGAATCGCCACGCGAGATGTTTTATTTTTGGAAGCAATGCTATCTCTACCTCTTTCGGCACTTTGATCAGGTGATCCAGTCGCTTGAAAGGGAATTGAGCGGGTCAATAGATTCGGAACTCACCCGAAAACGCCTTACGCTCATGCGCGACGCCAATACTGAACAAAAAGCATTGATGCAAAAACTTTTGAAACCATTGCTGGCAAGAATGCCCGCCGGCACGGATTCTAGGCCTGATTTAGGGCGCGCACCCAATGGCCAACCTGAATTCACGGCTTGTTACTACACGCTCCACCAAGATTGGGGTTGGGATACAGGCGAGAGCGCAGCCGCCCTTGAATCCGTGAGCGACGTTCTCGAAGATGGCGCGCAGTTAGGCAGAGTGCTGGTTCTCGGCGCGGGATCATGCAGACTCCCCTTTGATCTGCACTTGAAATACAAGCCTGAGCTCACCGCGGTGATGGATCGAAACCTTGTCCCTTTTCTAGCCGCGAAAAAAATCGTCACTGGCAGTGAAGTCGAGCTTTACGAGTTTCCGTTGGTGCCGCGCGAACTCAACTCTTACGCGGTAAAAACAAAACTTGTTTCTCGGTTTGTAGGGCAAGTTTCAAACTTTCATTTCTTCCTCGCCGACGCTAGAGCACTGCCCATAAAAAATGCGAGCTTTGATACCGTCTTCACGCCATGGTTCATCGATGTTGTGGATCAAAGCTTCGATGAGCTTTTGAGCACTTTATCAAATATACTAAAACCTCAGGGACGTTGGATCAACTTTGGCCCCGTAGGCTTTAAAAATGCGCAGGCAGCCCTCCAGTACAGCAAAGAAGAAGTTCTAGAGAAGGTTGAAAAGGCGGGTTTCCAAGTAACCCAGGCCACCCATGAAGTAGTGCCCTACTTTCAATCTCCGTTGAGCTGTCATGGGCGGCTCGAACGGGTGCTCACCTTCAACGCGATCAAAAAATAGCTGGAAGATCTTGGGTTTAGTTGTTTAATAGTAGATTGGTCTAATTTTTGACTAAGAATTTCGCACCATTGCGATAAACAATTGAAATTAATAATGAATTTTCAATTTTCATGTACTTGACTAAAATTGTAAATTATAGAAGAATACGACCTGCTTGAGGTGCTCTTGAAAAGGAGGGCCATATGGTCAGGTTGTTCATCGTATTTTTAGGACTCTCGATTTGGTCGACACACGGTATCGCGTCGATTCCTCGAAGCGACCTGCAAGCGATCGCGGATATTTATGAATCTCAGTTTCTCACTCCAGATGATTGCCAAGACAAGAACCTTACCTCTTCCACGGCGCTTGTCTACGAGACCGAGGTCGCCTATCAGCTCGAAGCTTATCGAACCGCTGATGCCCGATTTGCATGGCCGAAAAATAAAAAAAATGCCATTGGGAAGGCTGAATCCCTAATCCTCTCTTCTGGTCGCGTTGACGTGAGTTACGATGACGCTACCGACTCGATGAGCATCATGATTGATGGGAGGGAAGCTTATCGCGCTCGCTCGACTTCAGTTTTTGTTGGATCGCTTTACGAGTCGCAAGCCAAGGCTTTTGCACAAGTTTACAGTTGCATCGTGAACCTTGCCCGACAAAGAGGCTTAAAGCTCGTCGTTTCCATCGATGACGCCGAGAATCCATCGCAATTCATATCGCCTTCAAAATTCTCATATGCGCCGCTGATCGGCCTCTCGAAGCTTCCGGAATACGACAGCATCGCTCTCGTAAAACTTGTCACGGAAAGCCTTAAGAACGCCCAAGACCTTGGTGAGTCTTACGCCAAGCTGAAACAAGAAAATGAAGCTTTGAAACAAAAGCTGGTGGCGCTCGAAGAACATCGGAAAAAGGAGGCCTTTGCAGCTGCAACGGCAGGCCCGATGTCCCGCAAAAAGTTGAAAGCAAAACCAAAAGCGACATAAAGAGACATTGATGTGGACGCGCGCGCAAGAGTTGCTTCTGAACTGGTGGCCGTGACTGAATCTGTCGCTGCTGGCGCATCTTTTCGCTGTCCTTCTTAGAAAAAGAATAGAGCAACACTCATGCCAGCTATAGAAGTGCGATTCTTCGATTAAACTCACGCAAATTAAAGTTGAGAGAGAAATTTCACCTCGCGCAGAATTCATCGCAGGGCGATGATAAAACAAAAGAATTGGAGGCCATTTAAAGTGCGACGACAGAACCCCAATCGAAAACTGTCCGCTCATACAGACAGTAATTTTTTCAAGAGCATGAGGGAATTTTTCAAAATTTTTCCGGAATTCTGAGTGTGCAACAAAAGATTCCCGAGACCCCAACTACGCAACCCATTTAAAAATTTTCAAAATAATTTCCCGCGACTCTAAATGCGCGACCCAAGAAAAACCCTCACCCGCATCACCCAACCACTCACCGCTTTACGAGGCGCGAATACAGCGATAGAATGCCAGCTCCAAATACGGATCACGGATCACGGATCACGGATCACGGATCACGGATCACGGATCACGGATCACGGATCACGGATCACGGATCACGGATCACGGATCACGGATCACGGATCACGGATCACGGATCACG
>JBFMCE010000075.1:0-19687 GCA_040754655.1 Bdellovibrionota bacterium
TATTGGGAGCGATCACGGAGTTGATGGTGCTCTTGACCGTGACCGGCTTTTTTCTAAGGGCGCTCTCTAAAACAGATACGACGGCGAAACAAATTTGAATATGAACTTGAACATGCAACGCGACAACCTCCCTCAGTGGAACAAGAAGTCTCAGGGTTTCTACGAGGTTTGGTATTTGAAATTGAACCTGCCCCCTGCGAACGGCAAAGCCGGTCCTGCGCTCTGGTTGCGTTTTACAACGCTGAGTTCGCGCACGGGCTTGAAAAAGGTGGCGGAGACCTGGGCGATTTTCTTTGATCCGCTCGCTCCGGGCGGCTCTCAAAAGCTTGCATTGAAGAACACGGCCTCTCCGAGCGCCTATTCTTCGCAAGCCAACGGAACCATTCAAATCGAAGACTGCACCTTGGGAAGCGGTTTCACATCGGGGTCGGTCGTAAGCCGAGGCCAGCGCATTGAATGGGATCTGAGGTTTGAACCCAACTCGCATACTTTCTTCCATGTGCCGCAGGTTCTGCAGAAGCTTAAACTTACAAAGTCGATCGTCTGCAAGCCAAACATCAGCATCCAATTCAAAGGGCACTTCAAAGTAAATGAAAAGACCTATGAGTGCGACGACACTCCGGGATGCCAAGGCCACATCTGGGGGCAAAAACACGCGCAGGAATGGGCGTGGTCGCATTGCAATTTCTTTGAAGGATCGGACGCCGTGGTCGAAGCCCTGACTGCCCGGGTGAAGTTTGGAGAGATCGTCACCTCGCCTCGACTCTCTGCCTTGTACTTGCAGTACAAAGGCGAGCGCTTTGAATTCAACAACCTCGTCGATGCTTTCTCGATCAAAAGTGAATACTCGCTCACGAGCTGGAAGTTCTCTGCCGACAAAGGCTCTCTTCGCATACAAGGTGAGATCGCTTGTGACGTCAAAGACCTCGTTGCCCTCACCTATGAAGATACCGACGGCAGCTTTTTGTACTGCAACCACTCAGAGCTCGCTTCGATGAACGTGAGCGTTTATTTCAAAGGAAAACTCGACTCAAGCTTGCGATCGCTTCAGACCACCGGGTTTGAAACGGTCTCACGCAAGAAAAGCCCTTATGTCGAGGTTTTGCTGTAAATCTTTTGTTCTAGCCTTTGACGAAGTAGGGCTAAAGTCCCCTAGAAACAGAATTGCAATAACCACTGGTTTGGCGCCCTAGTTGCAAGAGTGTTGCACTGGACCAGCCTTCAACCACGTCACAAAGATGAGAACGGGTCTTTGCTTTGATACGACCGGGGGCTTTATGAACGACCTCGGCTCGACTCATCCCGGTGCCTAAAGAGGCAGCGCTTTCCTGAGTCTGACTTGGTAGAACGAACAGTTTTAAAAACATTCCGCTCAAAACCAAGGAAAAGAATACCAGAGCGGTGGTCAAAAATATTTGCCGTCTACTCTTGCTCAAATGGGGCTTGGCCTTGCGCACATCATCCCACGTTATATCGAGAGGGTACTCAACTCTGGCCATAAAGCTCCGATGAAAATGAGAAATACGGCGGGCGTGAAGAAACCACAAAAGACCAGCGAGATCTTCGTTGGCACCAGGGCGAGCTGCTCTTCTTGGCTAGCCTGTTTTTCATCTTCCAATTGTGCGATAGAAGTTGAAAGAAAATCAGAACCCGGAGCGCCCGTCTGAAGAAGATGCGTTAAGACATTTGAGACCTCAGCACTCAACTCAAAACGCTCTGGCCAGACAAATCCCTTGGCCAAACTTCCGTTTGTCTCGACCGAAGCCATCCACTGCATCCATTGCCTTGCGAAGGGTGATGAAGGGTCTGCTTGCACGCTTGTTTGCACAGCTTTATGCAAATGCACGCCAGCTTCAATTTGCATCCACACGTTCATCATAAAATCAAAGAGCCAAGAACTCTCGTCGACTTTTTCATCCGTAGCCTTGCGCACAAGAAGGCAAAACGCCGCAAGCCCTATGGACTGAAAGACAGCGCCCCCCAAGCCCCAATAGTTCAGGGGGACGGTGCCGACCACGGCTGCAACAGCCCAAGGCACCACCAGAGCCAGTGCCCCTTGGAAACCAAATTGGCGCTCAATGACCTTGAGCTTCATCCACCGCCGTTCTTCGCGAATCACCAAGGGATAGAGCTCTCGCAAAACTTCAGCAACTGGCGCTCCCAGCGGAATCGCCGTACGCAAGGCCACACACAATTGATCGCACCAACGCAGGCAACGCGGGCTGGGGCGCAAGACCCCTCGCACGGGGACCGAAATGCCCCAACCGCGAAGCCGGGCCAAGACTTCGTTGGTCGAGCCCCCGCCCAGAAGCAAGGTGCGCATTTGAGAGAGAACAGAGGAAAGTAAAACTTGTTTACCCATGCTCCTAGGCATGAGCAAGGCTTGGGCCAAAGACAAAAAGCGCTTTGTCGGCACTTCGCGATCTGCGGTAAGCCCTGCGTTGGGCAGGCTAAGAGAGCAGCTTCAAAAATCTGACTCTGAGAAGCGCCGAGAATATTTTACGGATTTCAGGAAATGTTTCAGGAAAAGCATTGCCGGGGAAGGATTCGTCTTGGGCAAGAACGGCATCTTGTACAACGTAGGCACGACCTGGGTGTCGGCTTGTCACTTCACCCGGCTGATGCTATTCCTCGAGGCAACGATGAAAAACTTTTTTAATAAACTCTTTGGGCAACTTTCCGGCGAGGACCCTTCGAACCGAAATCCGGAATATTCTGCCGACCTTGAAAAGCTCACTGTAGCCATGAGCCATCTTCCTGAAAAAGAGGCCATCTATTTGGCTGGGTTTGCTTTATTACTGGCGCGCGTGGCTCATTTGGACTTTAAAATCAGCGATGACGAACGGCAGCGCATTCAACATGTTTTATTGAGCATCTCTGGGCTCAGCGAGGATCATGCGGCCTTAGTGACCAACCTCGCGATCGAACGCACCGAACTACATTCGTTAGAAAGCCACATCATTTTTCGACGCCTCAATGAAACGCTTTCTGTTGATCGGAAGAAAGACCTGATCCGAGGATTGCTGCGTGTGGCTAGCGTTGAAGATATTACTGAACACGAGAGCGATGAAATCGGCTTTATCGCCAAAGCCCTCAATCTCTCGCGCCAAATTTTTTTGGAATTGCGATCAGAGTTCCGAGATCATATCGCGATTCTTAAAAGTCTTCCCGATCCTTCCAAGAAGAAGAACCCTTAGCTTCAGCGCTCTTAAGACGTCACTCAGTGCCTCGAGCTTTTCAACCAAAGCCTTACCTTGTCACTTTAAAAAGCTGAACATCGAGGTGGTAAACTTCTTCGGGTTCAACGCCGCTTTCAGGCGTGCAAGTGAGGGTTTCATTGACTGCCTTCACAAAATCTTTGACAAGTTTTTTGAACTCGCGAAACTTCGCAGGGGTCGTGCTCACTGTCACAAACCCGTACTCGCGCTCTGCGATCGGGTCATCGATGCGCTCTCGTGAGAGTTCGATCATCTCGCGGTGAAACTCTCGCACCAAAAGGTTCTCGACCTCATCGTCGGTTCTCACCTTATACGACTGGGGAACGAGCCTTCTGTTCTGGTCACGTTTGAGAAGGCCACTTTCTTCAAGAACCTTGAGCGCATGAGAAAGTTCGCCGGGGGTGGCCCTGCCCCCTAGGCGTTTTGAGATCCACTTGGGATCTTCTTGAAACCCGCGAGTGGTGACAAGCTCAAACAAGACCGGGTAATACCATTTCGCAAAAAGGCTCTGGTGCTCAACCGCCGAAAGAGCTTTAGCCCTAGTGCGCGAACTCGCAACCGAAAGTTTTCTCAGATAGTGCGACTTGTCTGATGAACTTGAAGCCTGGCAGAAGTAGACGAGGTTCTCGAAGTACTCTGCTTCTCGGTCAGACAGTCCCAACCCGCGCACAAACTTCGGAAGTGTCTTGTGCGTGAGATTGCGCTTGCCCTCCATAACAAGCTTCAAGTGCATCGGTGATGCAAGACCTGCTTTTGAGGTGAAGAAGCGGTGCGAGAACTGGCGCCGCTTCTTCTTAGCCTCATCATAGTAATCGCGCAGGTACTGCCTGTAGTCGCGATACTCAAAGATCGGTCTCATCGAGCAAAGCAGTCCTTTGCGAGATCAATGGCTTCGTCTGTCGTGTCTTCGGTATCATCGATCAACTGAGGGCTATCGATCTTAAGCTCACGTGTGCCAGGTGACCACACCGCTCTTCCATTCGCGTTTCTTGAAGAATCATCAAAAGATCTTTCTGAAAAGATCTGATTCTCAAGAAAGTAAGCCAGCACTTGTGGCTGGGTCTCGAGTAACTGACGTGGGATGCGCAAAGTGAGCTCGTAGCCATTCAAGCCATAATGATGACAATCACCATTATACCTGCTGTGTTTAACGCACATCGACTTAGGCGAATGTACCCACTCAAGTTGGCTCGAAGACCATTCAAGCTTGAAACTGAAAGGCTCGGTGCCATACATCCTCTCACCATCAAATACCCCTCCACGTGTAACGCATGCGATCTTTGCCTTGAGACGTTGGGCGCCATTGAGGTATTTCATCAAAACATCTCTTACTTTTCTTGCAAGCACGAGATCAGCCGATGAAAGCGTCATATTTTCGACACCAAACAAACCACGCAATTCATCTCGAATAGATGCAAGATGATACTCTTGCGTCTTCAAGGGATTGATCCGCATGTATTTTTCACGCAGCATTGCCTCAGTGACTTGAGTGGCAGACTCGATCGACGGAAGTTTGATCAACGGAGAGGTTAAAACGTCTTCTGGTTCCCCGCGATATCGCTTCTGTTCTTTCTCAAATCCCATGAAGGCAATGCCGAGGGATGGGTCTAATTCTATAGAGAACGTCAATCCCCTAACCGCTGCAACCACCAGCGGATAGGCATCAGGATCAGACTTTTGAACGACTCCCAATGCGCGTTTGAATGCCTCCGGAATTTGCAAGAGCTTGGCAAGATCACTCTCATCCAAGAAAGGAAGAAGCTTTGATAGAAGCCCATTTTTCGGAAGCACCGCCGCCCACTTGGCAGGTGCCATCAATTGAGCTGCTTTTTCATCAAATATCTCGGCTTGCTGGCCTCGGCCTATCTTCGGCGGAAGGATCTCGGTCAAGACGGCATGACGACGCCCTTCAAGGTCCGTGACGATTTGTTTTTTATACCTGAACGCCACTTTCAATGTGATCGGTTTTTCAGACTGCAGCCGTTTTTCGATGTACCGATTCAAAATCTCGTATTCACCAGCGCTCATTACCTCATCGTAAATGAGGTCAATGCTTGAGTTGAATTCAAGAAAGGGAATGTTGCCAAATACCTTCGTATCGACCTGAAAAACATAGTCAAAATCACTATCACCCGACCTTCTTTCTGAGCGGTTGATGCTAAAATCCCTCAGGCCATGGTACCAGACATCTTGCTTGCGCAGCTCGATATCGGTAACCAGAACAAAGGTGCGTGATCCGAGATCATACTTTTCACCCGGAATTTCAACTTGGCCAAAAACAGAGATGTTCCATTTCTTCAAGATCGCCAAGAAACTGTCCGTGGTCAGCTTGCCCGTAAGAAAATCATAGAGCGTTGAAACCCAGCTCTCAATGAATCGCTCGTCCGTGTGAAAAACCTTGAGAGAAGGCAAGCGGTGCGCTTGTTCGTGCAAGACAAGTTTAGTCACCTCTTCTGCCCCGCCGTCAGCGGCTTTTTCCATCATCTTGATCACTTCAGTGAAATAAACCACAGTTTTCGTGCTTCTTTGGGTGTAAGCAGCGACAAGAGCACGATCAAGGTCTTTTGCCACCAGGTTGTACGGTGTGATTGAAATTCCCAGGGCGTTTTGGCCAGAAGTCACCGCGTATTCTTCAGTCACCGTTGTCTGAGCCTTTCCGTTCGCAGCCGTCATTGTGGTCTTTGAAAGCTTATTTAAGACCATGTTGAGTTCTTTTTGAGTGTCACCATAGGTAACGATCTCATTGCTCTCAATGATATTCACTCCGGCCAAGTCATGGAGCATTTCGTATTTGAGCGCCAGGGGCAGAGCCGATCTCTCGATGAGCGCTTTGATTTCATCATGTCGCGGATGGCGGGTCGTGAACTTGGTCTGAATCAAGTCACCCTTTTTATTGCGCGGCCTAAAAATTTCGGTATTGCCCCCTTCGACGCCCGCAAGAGGCGGTGCCGCCCAAAGAGAATGAATGGTGAACGCTAAAAGTAAAATCGAATAGATCAAACTTTGAAATGACCCAACCAGTTTCTTCATCTGAAATGAACTCCTATGGAATTGAATATCGAAATGACTCATAGCCCCATAAGGAGCGCTTTCACAAGCCCTCAAAAGAAGATTTTTATTACTTTTGTATACAAAAACAAACTTAAGCTTTTGAAATTACTTTATAAATTTGTGCATCCATCATTTTATGAAGTAGAAAAGTATTCATCCTAAGAAGACGAAAAACCATGCGCTCGCATGAAGAGCACGCGATTAAAGCCTTCTTTCAAATAGGTTTTTCATTCTAACGGTTAGATGGGCCGAATTTTTTACCGGCTGGCCTGATGCTCAGCCGCACCAAAATACTTGCGCAAGATGCGATCATATCGGCCTTTGAGATTGGCCGCGATCCTCCTAAGCAAAAAGTATTCATTGTACGGACGATCATCTGTCACGACAATCGCTGGATTGGAATGCATTCGGGTTTCGAGCACCAACTCTTTGGCAAGCACGCGCTTAAAGATGGCTTCCAAAGTTTCATGCGAATTCCACTCGAGCATGTCTGCTCGAGCAGCTTGCGGTATGCGAGAGATGAGCTGCTCAAGGGTGGGATCACCAAGAGGTTGTTGCGACGCAATGAAGTGAAAGCCCCAATCGTCCATCGACGAATAGGCGCGGACGTAAGGAAACGAGTTCACCAAAGACCGAATGATGGCGTTCAAGGTTTTTTCTTCACCAAATGGAAACCACTGCTGCAAAATCCCGTCAGGTTTTAACCGCGATTTTACAAGCGAGTAAAACTCTTCCGAGTAAAGCAGGCTCGACGCGGCGGCCTCAACCGGAGGAGGAGGATCAAGTGTGATCACGTCAAACTTCTCTGAAGTGCGCTGAAGAAATCTGCGGCCATCGTCAACAACGATTTGCCCGCGAGGGTTCGAGGTGACCTTACCTGCGTCTTCATGAAAATAACTGAACATGGTTTTGACGCTCGGAATAAGCTCAACGGCTGTTGCTTTGATGTCCCAAGTTAAAAGCGATCTAAAAGTAGTTCCCATCCCAAAACAAATCACAAGCGCCGACTCTGGCTTTCGCTCACGATAAGCCAAGGGAAAATGCGCCATGAACTTGGTCACCGGAGTAAGCTCAGTGATGCCCACCCCATTCACATAGAGCATCTTTTTTCGGCCAGAACCGTTGGCCACCACAGTGGCTGAATGGTCGCGCATCACGCGATGCTCAGGCCCGAACGCCATGAACGCATCTTCATAAGACTTCGCGATACCCAAACAAAGAACAAATCCCAGAACGCTGGCCACAACAATGGCAAGCCTATGCTTGAGCGACTCTCTGCGACTTGCGATCAAGTAGAGCAAGAAGAAGGGAGAGGTTAAAATTATCATCGAACCGAGCACTCCAAAGGCCGGCAGCAAAAAATAAGTCGCAGCCAAGGGCCCCAAGATGCAACCTACGATGTTCAATGCATAAGCGTAACCTGCGCGTTTGGGCGAGCCCTGTGAGTACTGATCAATGAGCTTGGGCGTAAGATATCCCAATATCGCGCAAAACGGGAAAATGCTGGCAAGCGCTCCGAGGCTGCCAAGACCTAAACGAGGATCACTTAAAAGCATTGAACCAAAGCTTGCAAGGCCTGCCAAGCCGATGGAAGTCGAAGTGGAAAGGCCTTTTGAGCCGCGGGCAAGCTCGCGACGGTAAAGCTGGGATCCTGCCCAAGTCGCCGCAAGATAAGTAAACAACAACCACGCAAAAGAGTAGATCGTGGTTCTCAAAACCGGCGTGAAATTTCGCGTCCAGATGATCTCAAGGCTCATCGAGGCAAATCCTGTAAGCACGAGAGAAACCAATAAGACCGCGAACGAAGAAGGCGATATTGCGGAAGAAGCGGGAAGGGCGTCGCTATTGACTGTGGAGCCGAGGATAACGGTTGGAGCGTTCTTCGCTTTTCGAGCAAGTTTAAGCGCTATGAGAGCGATGATGAGATTTCCTATGGCCGCGATGAACAACGTGTTTCGAAAACCAAGCAGCTCGATGAACAAAACCGCGCTCGACACACTGCCTGCCATCGCGCCGAGAACGTTCGACAAGTAGAGAAAACTAAAGCTCTTCGTACTGCGCGCACTGTCGTAGCGTTTGATGAACGACATCATGAACGGGAAGGTCGTGCCCATTGCCACGCACCAAGGCAAAAGTGTAGCCGAAATCAGAAGTGCCGACCAAAAGAGATAGGAAAAGGAATCCATCTCTCCGGTGGACAGCAGCTTTTTAGCGCCAAATGCAAAAAGTGAGGGAACAAAAAATGCGCCTAATCCGATCAAAAGTTCGGCGCCAACGTAGAAGTGGGCGGCAGTGGAGCGAGTGCGTTCTACCCACCCATCAATGAACTTTCCCCCAAGCCAAGAGCCCAAACAAAGCCCAAGCATGAAAACAGAAACGACAATCGACATTACCGGTGTAATCACCCCAAAATGGGTGAAGGCAAGCCGCATCCAGACGATTTGATAAACAAGCGAGCAAAAACCCGAAAGAAAAAAGACCGTGAAAATGGCGCGTTTATTTTTTTCAAACATGGGGGCGAGCTTCTCAGAAAATAAGAGATCAGACAACGGGTCAATTAGGGCCAATTCCCGTAAACCGGGCCACCGGATCGGTGACGGAGCCCGAAACGGAATCGGGCACCGTTAACTGCTAACGGCTAACCGATTCCTACTCCCCCATCACCTTAACGATCACCCTTTTTGCCCTTTGACCATCGAACTCAGCGTAATAAATCTGCTGCCAAGTCCCAAGATCGAGTCGTCCTTTAGTGATCGGAACGATCACCTGATGCCCAATAAGCAAGTTCTTCAAATGAGCATCGGCATTGTCTTCACCTGTCTGATGGTGGCGATAGTCGGGGCGCGCTGGCGCAAGCTTCTCTAACCACTGTTGAATGTCATGAATGAGACCATCTTCAGCGTCATTGATGTAAACTCCGGCGGTAATATGCATCGCTGAAACCAAGACCATGCCTTCTTGCACCTGAGAGCGCTCAAGCACATCGGCCACCTCGTCGGTGATATTGACGAACTCCATGCGCTTTCGCGTGTTGAATGTCTTGTACTCGGTGAATGCTTTCATGTGGATCAGCGCCTCTTACTACCAGTATTTCGACATCGGCACTTCGCCGCCAACGATGATCTCAGGAATTCGAATCGTGGGTTGCGCGTCAGTAACAGGCGCGCGTTGCCCGTCTTTTCCGCAAGTCCCGATCGCAAATCCAAGGTCAGTGCCCACCTTGTCTACTTTCTGCAAGACCTCAGGACCATTGCCAGTCAACGTTGCACCTTTGACCGCGGGTCCGATCTCCCCATTTTGGATCAGATATCCTTCAGTCACGGCAAAAACGAAATCACCTGAAACAGTGTTGACCTGCCCTCCCCCCATCGACTTCACATAAAGGCCATGCTTGGTAGAGCGCAAAATGGATTCTGGATCGTCTTTGCCCGAAGCAAGGTAGGTGTTCGTCATGCGTACAATGGGTTTATGGCGATAGCTTTCCCGCCGTCCGTTTCCAGTAAGCGAAAGCCCAAACTTGGTATTGCTCAAACGGTCGACCATGTATGATTTGAGTATGCCGTTTTCGACCAGCACGTTGCGTTTTGACGGAGTTCCTTCGTCATCAACAGCGTAACTACCCCGCCTGCCTGGCATGGTTCCGTCATCAATAATCGTCACAAGCGGACTTGCGACTTTTTGCCCGACCTTATCGCGGTAAACTGAAAGGCCATTGCACGCCAGATCGGCTTCAAGTCCGTGTCCCACGGCTTCGTGAACCATCGTTCCGCCTGCCTCAGCGGCAAGCACGACTGGCATGGTGCCCGATGGGGCAGGTTTGGCCGAAAGCAAAAGATCCAGTCTTCGAGCAGCTTCTTCGACGATCTTCTCTGGCGGAATCTCGTCAAAAAGTTCAAGGCCAGTGTATCCCCCTTGAGCCTCATAGGCTGTTTGCATTTGACCCTCGCGCTCGCCCACGAGGTTCACGTAATACGTGAGGTACTGCTTTTTATCAGTGGCGTGTTGGCCAAGTGAATTTGCGATTTCGATCTGCCTTAAGGTCTCGATATAGCCCACTGTGGCTTGCTTCAGGTCTTTGCTACAAGACCAGGCAGCCTTGTTCCCTCGCTCAACAAAGCCTAGTTTTTGTTTCAGGCTGAGCTTCGAAGGATCTTTTTCGATAGTCTGCTCATACCCGGCATGAACCGCCGAAAGAGCAACGTTTGCTTGATTTGAAATTTTCCCAGACACTACTTTGCTCAGGGTTTCCGCAAGCTCAAAGAGCCCGGCCTCATTGCGTTCGGTCGTATAGCCATAGACGGATTGATTGCCATAGATGATCCGAAGGCCCACGCCGGCATCCTGGCCTGAACTGATGCGATCTAGCTTGTTTGCTTCATAAAAAAGCTGATGCGCCACTGAGTTTTCATAGAACAGCTCCGCGAACTCACCTCCGTTTTGAAGGGCTTTCTTAAAGATGCGTTCCAGGTTTAAAGAAGAGAGCATTGTGCTTCCTTTCATGAGGAGAGTTCGAGAACAGGAAATTTTTTCCTCAGGCCCTCAAGGACCTGATCCATTTCTTGAGTAAATCCATTCGGAATAAAGAGACTCAAATCGCGATAGTCTTGGCCTGGTTTTTCATCAGGCAATGTAGAATAACTTACCATGCCTTCAAGAGATTCAAAGATTGCATATACGAAAGCAGAGTCACGAGCAAAAACTCGAATAGTCTTGCGCACTGCACCAGAGCTTGTTCCTTGAGCATTTTCATCAGTAACTAGACAGTTCATGCATTTCTATATACACGGGTTTTCAATTGACTCGCAACCCAGGGGATTTATCCTTAAGATATGGCCAAGCCTAACTCTTTGCATTTTTTACTACTTTTTCCTCTGTTTGTCGCGGCGTGCAGCGGCAGAAAAGTAGATCAGAGCTTACCTGCTGAAGAGACCGATCAACAACGCATTGAAAATCTTACTTCCGCGCTCTCTCGAGCTCAATCACGGATCGAAGAGTTGGATGCGAGGCTTTCCGCTCTCACAGACAAGGTCGACGCCAATCGATTAGCGGTCGACAATATCACGGGCAATAAACCTTTGCAGACCCAAGCCGTGGGTTCGGCCAAGGGCTCTGAGAAAGATGCCGAAGAATTGGCGCCTTCAGCCGCTGATTTCTCGACGCTTGATCCGGCGACGACAGATTTCACGAAAGCCATGAACCTCTTCAAGTCAGGCAAGTACGCAGACTCTGAATTGGCATTCAATCATTTCACGGAGCGTTTTCCTGAGCATATCCTAGCAGGATCGGCCCAATTCTATGCTGGCGAAGCCTATTTCATGATGGGAGAATACAAACTCGCCATCAATGAGTATGGCAAAGTGCTTTCGTCATTTTCTACGAGCCCGCGCGTCGCTTCGGCCATGGTCAGGCTGAGCCACTGCTATGGCGCCTCGGGAAACAAGGAAGAAGCTGCAAGAACCATGACCCTTGCTCAAGAACTTTATCAAGGCAATCCTTCGCTAGATTGGGTTTCGCCTGCACAAGCTTCTGGCAGGACGTCGCATGAAAGCGATGCCAAGTCAGCGCTGCAAGCCAGCCCGATCGAACCACCAAAGCAACCACAACATTCTGATGACGCAAAGATTGATGACCTTGAGGAAGTAGGTACGCACTAGGCCTAAGCATTTGCGACTTGAAAGATTGAAGTTCATGCCTCACATGAAGTGGGCTGAACCGAGACTTTTCGGACTACGGAGGGACCGAAAGTGTGGAAGAAGCTTTTTTACATAGGACTGTGTTGCTGGACGGCCGTCTCTGCTCAAGCTGAAACCGAGGAACAGAGGCTTGTGCGACTCTCGCAACGTTTGAAACCCATCAGCCAAGACCAGTGGAATGAAATCGCTGGCCCGCGCCTCCAAGATGCTTATGACATTCAACCTGGAGACAGCCTTTGGAATGTGAGCAAGCGCCTCTTTGGCAACGCCTACTATTGGCCGAAAGTATGGTCGCTCAACGCTGGCTCGATTGATAACCCTCATGTGATCACGCCGGGGCAGAAACTGGTATTCACGCCAGGATCTTCCGAAGGAATGCCCCAGCTCTCACCTCAGCCTAACAATCCCATTCAGACCGTTGCAGCGACGACGACCACCGAACCCGGCGCAACGTCTCGAACACTTCACGAATACGACAAGGTGCCCAAAGACCAATGGTCACCCATAGATGCTTCCAAGCAAGCAGTGGCCCAAAACTACGACGACTATGGACTCGATAAAGAACTTCGCATTCGGATCCCTTCACGTTTCGCGTTTCGCGTTCCGGCGATCGCAAACGAATCTACAATACCCTACCTCGGTGAAATCGCGGGTTCCAGAAGAGAAGGCCAAGGGCTCAGCCAACACGACACGGTTTTCCTGAAATCGAACAGCCAAGATCTTCAAGTGGGGCTTACTTATAGCATCTTAGGCGAGCCTGAGTTCATTCGTGAACGCAAATCAGACCGTTCAGGCTACATCTATCATTCCGTGGGCGAGTTGAAGGTCATCGGAGTGAAAGACGAGCTTTACGTCGGCATCATCACGAAAGCCTATGACGTGATCAAACGAGGTGACCGCCTGTACCCATTGTTGCCGCTCATCACCGACGTGAAGCCGGTGGCCTCAAAACTCGCGCTTGAGGCTTTGGTTCTTTTCAGCAACAGTCACAACACTCGAAACACGGCGCAGTTTAGATTTGCGCACCTTGACCGAGGACTGCAAGACGGCGTCGAGATCGGAAACGTGTTTCGGCTCTATGATTACAGGGATCCCATCACCGATGAAAAAATTACTGACAGCGACTTCTTGATCAATGCAGACGCCATCGTAGTTCACGCGACCTCGGAATTTTCAACCGCCCTTATCTTGCGCTCACGAAACACCTTTACTCGCGGAGACTTCGGCGTTCTTCTCACCGATGTTTCAGACCTCGAGCGCAAGATCCTCGACAGCTCGCATGACCTGGGAAACAGCGACAACCGTTCAGCGGAAGACCGCGAACTGGATGAGCTGGATCGACTCGATAAAACGACAGGTGAAGGTTTAGGTGAACAAGAACAGCTTGAGATCAAAGAACTTGACCACTGGGATAAAACCAAGGATCTACAGACCGATCCAAACTCTGAACCGACGCTGGAAGGAGTTCCTGACGTGCCCACCGACGCTCAGCCCGAACCTTTGCCACCGGAAGAGCCGCCGCCAGCTGCCTCTCCAGAGGAAGAACTGATGGACTCTGGCGAGAACGCTTCCCCGACCGCTCAAGAAGCCGCGCCTTCGCAACAAGCGGAACAACCTACGGCTGAGAGCGCTCCCGCTTCAGATGCTGAGCTCGACGGTTCAGGTGAAGTTCAGTCGCAGGCGCCTTTAGAAGAACCTGCGGTCACTCTTCCTGAGACGCCTCCGCCTGCGTCGAGCGCACCGACCGAACCGTCGCTCCCTCAAGAGCTTGAAGAAATCAATCCAGGCCCAATCGAGCCTTGAAGCATGCGAGGGGTAAAAGTGAGCCTGATAAAGTATAAGCCCAAATCGTTCACTTAACCGATGGGCATGATCTTTGCTGACGCTTTCACCGCATATGGATCATGCCCTTTTTCTTTCCCACTTGCCCTACTGGTATTCGCACTGCAAAGCGCTTGACGTGATCAAAGCATTTGCTGCCGCACCCGACAGAAGACAAGTTGAGGATCTGCTGAAATCTTCTGACAGGCTAGATCGTGAAAAAGTTCAAAAATCGCTCGAGATCGCTTACAAAGAGACTGACGCCACGATCTCTGAGCTCGAAGGATCTCAAATCACCTTCACAAGTTACTGGTCTAAAGAATATCCCGAACGCCTGCGTTCGATACCGCATCCGCCCTGGGGTCTTTTCTCTATTGGAACTCTTCCAAAACAAGCCGCCACTCTCGCTGTTGTCGGAACAAGAAAGCCCAACGCCTACGGACGTGAATTGATCGGCAGGCTCTTGCCCGCCATAAATGTTCGGCCTCTCCAAGTCGTAAGCGGGCTTGCTTACGGTATTGACGCCCTAGCTCACTTTTATTCCTGCGAAGCCCGGCTCCCAAACTTCGCAGTGCTAGGCACTGGCCTTCAGCACATCTATCCCTCTGAACATTTTGACCTTGCCCAACGCATCGTTGATCAAGGCGGAGGATTGATCAGCGAATATCCGCCGTCAACGACTGCGACGCCAGGAAACTTTCCTCGAAGAAACCGAATCATCTCAGGCCTTGCCCACGCAGTTTGGATCGTTCAAGGAGGGAAGCGTTCCGGAAGTCTGCACACAGCCAAACATGCGCTAGATCAAAACCGGGAAATTGGCGCCACTCCCGGTGATATCTTTAGTGAACTCTCGCAAGCCTCGCATTGTCTTCTGTTGGCTGGCGCACAGCCCGTGGTGGGCGCGATGGACCTTGATTTGATGCTCATACGCAGTTTTGTTGCGACACCCAATTTGACTCATCGCAACAACTGAGATACTACCATTCCCTTCACTGAATTGAATCAAAAGGGGAAAGATATCAATGAGCGCTGTAGTTGCTGGATTCCTTTTCATTTCGTTTCTTACGGCTTCGGTTTCGGCGTGGGCAAACGGACCTCTTACAGGCTCTCCTCTGAAGTGCGCTAAGCTTTTGGATCCTACTGTGCTTGCGACAAAAAAATGGACCTCTTCAAAAGCTCATCCAGTCGTCTCAGCTTCAACTCTGTCAACACACACAATTGAAAATATCATCCGATTATCAAGTAAGAAATTCGCTCTTCAAAGCATTCATCCTGAAAATGGCGACTTTGCCGCCAAACCAGTTGAGTTCGAGGCGCGCTCGGAAAAGTCGGAAATCGTAGGATTTCACGATCAACCCCGAGAAGGCTATTTCGCAGTGATCGAAAAAATGGAAACGGGCACTGAAGTTCGTGTGCTTTCGCGTACCACCGGCGCGCCCTTTAGTGAGAAGGCGACCAGAGCCTTTGAGAAACCGGTAAGTTTCATCACCGGTTTTTCTGAAGGCGCGCACCGTGCCTTGATCGTAGTTGAAGGCAATCAAGTCCATATACTGAAACCAGAAGACCTCGCCTTTGACATCCGAGAGCGCCACTCTACTCGCACGCTGGAAACAGTGGAACCCATCAACGGGATCCTATTCTATAAGTCGCTTGATGTCGGGGTTCTTGTCGCCTCCACTCCGTCGGTCCTTCACAAGTGGGACCTGTCGATCAACAAAAACAGATCAAAACTTGAAACGCTGGCGGCGCTTCCTGCACCACGAGGAACCCATTTCGCCGGCGTTGCCGGAGGCGTTTTAGCAACAGGCGATCAAGTCATTTGGGCTCTGGGCGCTGAGGCGCGTTCAGTCACCCTGTATAAGGTTGATCAGAAGACCCGGAGGCTTAGCCAAACAGGCACTCACGCCCTAAATTCGTACACGACGGTTCCATCGCTTTCTCATCTTCCTCCGAAGCGCAATCTTCAGGCTTTTGTCGCCGACGGAAAGCTTTATGGGGTGATGGTGTCTTCTCACGGCGTCGCTGAGATCTATGATTTCGTCGCTGAATCACAGCCGCACGAAGGAATCGCTGAACCCCTGAAACCGATAAAGAGGCTCGCGCTCGATCAAAAACTCACCGCCGCGGGAGTTGCGATTGAATTAGTGAAAACAAAACAGGCCGCGCTTTTGCTGCCGACTGAAACGGGGCTCGTAGCGGTCAATTTATCGCAAGAGATCGGTGATATCGCCATCACCAAACCGGCCAACCTAACTTCCTCTAAAAATCAGGTTGAGGTCTTGGGATACAGTCTAGAAGCGGGCATTGGTTTCAATGGCGTTCCGGGAAACCGTTTTCAATTGGTTCAACGCTACCGTATTCCGAACGGATCCAATGAGCACGAGTATCAAATGAAAATGGAAGTCGTAAGTCGTGAAGACGCCGAGAATGGCTCGGTCGAGATCAAAGCGCGTGACCTCGAGAATTCAAGCATGGTCGTTGTTCGTTCTTTTCCCGAGCAACGAGAAGACGGTTCAAGATTGACTCTTGAATTTGAAGACCAAAGCATCGCCAGTTCAGTCACAGCCCTAAGGCTTGCCACACCGGAAAAAACTGCCCGTTGATTTTTTATCTCGAGATGACGATCCCACGTCTTAGATATGGCAAAACCGGCAAAAGCAAAGAAGGCAAGCGCTTCCCCTGCCCGTGTGAAGTCAAACGCCAAGCCACTCCGTGCGCTTGTAATCGTTGAGTCACCCAGCAAGGCGAAGACCATTAAAAAGTATCTGGGTTCGGGCTACACGGTGAAAGCGAGCGTGGGCCACATCAAAGACCTGCCTAAGTCAAAACTAGGGGTCGACGTCGATAAAAGCTTCAAACCAGATTATCAAATCATCAAAGGCAAAGACAAAGTCGTCGAAGACCTGAAGAAGGCCAGCGCAGACGTCACCCATATTTACCTTGCTCCAGACCCTGACCGCGAAGGTGAAGCTATCGCATGGCATATGGCCGAAGAGCTTCCTAAAAAAGGGAAAAAAATTTATCGCGTCTTGTTCAATTCGATCACGAAGCCAGCGATTCTTGAGGCGATCAAGAACCCTGTGCCTTTGGACGAGAACAAATACCATTCGCAACAAGCGAGACGAGTGCTTGACCGCCTTGTGGGTTATAAGATCAGCCCTCTACTTTGGGATAAGGTTCGCCGAGGTCTTTCGGCCGGCAGAGTGCAATCGGTCGCTGTAAGGCTGGTGGTCGAGAGAGAAGAAGAAATCAAGGTCTTCAAGCCGATCGAGTATTGGTCGCTTGGCGTGGTCTTCGAGAAGAACGCAAAGCCTTTCGTCGCAAGGCTCGCCAAAATTGACCGCGAAAACCCTGAGCTTCATGACGAGAAAACAGTGACGACTTTGATCGATGAGATCAAGAAGACTTCGTTCACGGTATCAAGCGTGGTGACCCGTGAGCGCCAACGAAAACCGCTGGCGCCCTTCATCACCTCCCGGCTTCAACAAGATGCTTCGAGCCGCTATGGATTTTCGGCCAAGAAAACGATGACGCTTGCGCAGAAGCTTTACGAAGGGGTCGACCTCGGAGACTTGGGGACTCACGGTCTGATCACCTATATGCGTACCGACTCGGTGAGGATCAGCCCCGAGGCCCTTGCTGAAGCGAGGGCTTTCATCGAGAAAACTTATGGCAAACAAAACCTGCCGCAAGAACCCGTCGTTTATAAAAGCAAGAAGAGCGCCCAAGACGCGCACGAAGCGATTCGCCCGGCAAGCTTGGAGTTTCGCCCTGAAGTCGTCGAAAAATTTCTCGATAAAGACGAGTTTCGGATTTATCAGCTGATCTGGAACAGGTTCCTGGCCTGCCAGATGGTGCCTGCGGTTTACGATCAGACCACCATGGAACTTGTCACGAAAACCAAGAGCAACCGTGAGGTCTTACTGCGTGTTACGGGGTCAAACCTCAAGTTCGCGGGCTTCACTTTGGTGTATACCGAAGAGCGCACAGAGGCGACTGAACCTAAGAATGAAAGTGACGAGGCTGCCGAAGAATCCACTGAAACCGCGCAAGAGCTTCCTCAACTCAAAGAAGGCGAGACTGAGAAGCCGCGCGAGTTCAAGCCTCAACAGCACTTCACCCAACCTCCTCCGCGATTTTCAGACGCGGGGCTCATTCGCGAACTCGAGGAAAAAGGGATCGGACGCCCCTCGACTTACGCCACGATTTTGAGCAATATCCAAGACAGAGAGTACGTCGAGAAACGCGAGAACCGCTACTATCCCAGCGAGCTCGGCATCGTGGTGACCGATCTGTTGAAACAGGCGTTTCCTGAAATCATGGACGTCGCTTTCACCGCTGAAATGGAAGAGCAGCTTGACCGCGTCGAAGAAGGAAAAACCGACTGGGTCAAGATGATGAAGGCCTTCTGGAAGCCTTTTTCAAAGACGCTTGAGTCTGCGAAGAAGACGATGAAGGACATCAAGCACCAAGAGATCCCGACCGAGCACAAGTGCGAAAAGTGCGAGTCGATAACCGTGATCAAATGGGGCAAGCTTGGGCAATTCATCGCATGCTCAAGATATCCTGAATGCAAACACACGGCGGAGTTCAAGAAAGACGAGACAGGAAAAATCATTCTCCTGCCTCGGGAAAAAAGCGACAAACTTTGCGAGAAGTGCCAATCGGCGATGCTCGTGAAGACCGGAAGGTTTGGAAAGTTTTTGGCCTGTGAACGTTATCCTGACTGCAAAAGCACTCAGAGCATCACGACGGGCATTGCCTGCCCGAAATGCGTTGACGGCGAACTCGCCCAGCGCATGTCGCGCTACAGACGCTACTTTTATGGCTGCAATAAATACCCGAAATGCAATTACGCTTTGTGGGACAAGCCCGTGGCAAAGCCATGCCCCAAGTGCAAACATCCCATTCTCGCAGAGAAGATCACGAAAAGAGATGGGGCGTTTTTAAAATGCCCTGAAAAAGGTTGTGACCATCGCGAGGCCATCGAACAACCGGCTGAGCCGCAACAAGCAACTCCGCCTGTCACTCCGGCCAAAGTTGCTTAGGCCGTGTTTTTTGCGGCGAGAGAGCGCAAACTCCGATTGGCGCTCGCGAAACAAAGAGACCCAGTCGCAGCGGTAGAGCTTTTACTTCCTCAAGCGAAGCTGCTTGTAATACTGTTCAGTATACCACCTCGCAGCGAGACCTGTGTTTGAGAGCGCTTCGAATTGCAGGGAATAAAGCTCTTCCCTAGGGTTCACGTAGCTTGAGTTTTTTGCGAGCTTCTCGTAATCCACTTTCGAACCTTTGCCGATATCAACGCCTTCTGTCAAAAGCTCGTCTTTCATGAGCTTACCCTGAGCCCTGACGACAGCAGACGCGAGACGCGAACTGACTGCGGCGAGTTCACGTATGCGTTCAGACAAGCGCGGCGTTTCTTCCAATCCTAGGGCTTCGTTGAGACCTCGAGAAGGTTTGGGCACGCGAAAAGCCAACTCAAGCCCAGATTCCGATGAACTTGAGGCGAGCAATAGATCGGTATAATCTTCAAAAGAGAGGTGGTAATTCGAAACGCGCCTCGTGGTTTCCCGCACCGTCGCTTCCCATCCGTCTCGAATCAGGGTCATTATCGGTAGAAGCCTGAAGCTTGCGAACTGGCTTGCATGGTAAGGCTGACTCAAGTCTTGCACGTAGTGCAGGCCCCAACCCAAAAACCGGTGGGCCCAGAAGGCATGGCCCGCCTTGCCTGCCTGAAGCGCGAGCTTGAAATACAATGCGGCTCGATCAGGAGCTTGTCCCATTTCATGCAAAGGAAAATGGAAGGTAACAAGAGGTTCCATTAAGCTCCAGGCTCTATAGAACATATGCCTGAACCCCTGGCTTGAAGAACCCGTAAAACCTCCCATGTACTTTTGGTCCGGC
>JBFMCE010000076.1:0-19278 GCA_040754655.1 Bdellovibrionota bacterium
TTCACCAGAGCTAAACGCCAAAACATCGAGCAGACTGGGCTGCGACGCTTTCGCCGATGCCGGGATCCAACTCCATTGGATCTTATCGCCATGAATTTTTAGTTGGCTGGCCAGATCTTTCGCGGTTCGGGGGGCCTCACCACCATGGATTGACAGCGCAGGCAAGACTTCTTCGATCGGTTCGAAGAATGCAGGCATCCAATCTTGCTGGTCTTGGAAACAAAGCTTCGTTATCTTTTCATGGTCATTCCACGCCCGCCCGGATTCACACAGAAGAGAGAATCCAAGAAAAACGATGCCAGCCAACGCCTTTGAATGTCTTCGTCGGTGTAAGATGCGAAAAACACTCCGCACGTTTTTCATCGGATCATGGAAACAATCCGCGCAAAAGCATCGCACGATTCAATCGGTCCACGCCGGTAATCAACGCGGCGGTCTTCATATCATTGGTCTTGTAGCGATCCATGCAGCTAACGACGCGCTGGAAAGCGCTGACCATCGAATCTTTCAGTTTTTCATTCACTTCTTCTTCGCTCCAGAAGAAGTTCTGCAGACCCTGCACCCACTCGAAGTACGAAACGATAACGCCGCCAGCGTTGCAAAGGATGTCGGGAATGATGAATACGCCGCGATCCACAAGAACCTTATGAGCATCCGCGGTGATAGGTCCATTCGCGCCTTCTGCGATGATCTTGGCGTTCACTTTGCCGACATTGCCTGAATGAATCACGCCATCGATCGCGGCAGGGATCATCACATCCACAGGCAGCGCCAAGAGCTCGTCATTTGAGATGGGTTCTCCGCCAGGAAATCCACGCAATGTCCGGTTTTTGGCCACATGGCGCATGAGCTCCGGAATATTCAAGCCATTCTTATTGTAAAGACCGCCCGAAACATCGCTCACAGCAACGATCTTACAGCCCAGCATCGCCATCTCTTCAGCCGCGACCGATCCCACTTTTCCAAATCCGTGCACTGAAACGGAGGTCGTGCCATCCAGTTTGATGCCCGCCTTCTGCGCGGCTTGAATGATCGTATAGACCACTCCCCGACCCGTGCTCTCAGCACGCCCAAGGCTTCCGCCGATCTCCACTGGCTTTCCTGTGACAACACCTGGGATCGCGTATCCTCGCTCTTGCGAGAACGTATCCATCATCCAAGCCATCGTCTGGCCATCGGTTCCCACGTCAGGGGCCGGAATGTCTTTGTCCGGACCAATGATCATATTGATTTCAGTCGTATAGCGCCGGGTCAGAGCTTGTTTTTCTTGCCGCGACAATAAATTGGGATCTACCGCGATCCCGCCCTTCGCTCCGCCCAAGGGCAACCCCACGAGCGAACACTTGAACGTCATCAGCATCGCAAGGCCCGCGACCTCGGAAAGCGTTACGTCTTGATGGTAACGGATACCGCCTTTTCCCGGCCCCAGAGTCATGTTGTGCTGAACGCGGAAACCTTCGAAAACAGCGATGCTGCCGTCATCAAGGCGAATCGGAACGCTGACGACCAAAGCTCGCTTCGGCCTTTTGAGGCGCTCACAGATATTGGGGTCTAGCCTCATAACGTTCGCGGCTTCTTGAAGCTGCAAAACGGCGTTCTGATACAACGGACTTGAAGACCATATTCCAGTGCTTGGGATTGCCATAATAGGCATTACTTACGATGAACAAATACAAGCGTCAACTGCACTGCAGGCAAGATCAACGGATGTGGATCCCTAGCTCTTTGAGTTTGAGCTGAAGTCCTTTCCGTGAAAGCCCGAGCTTTTCAGCCGTCTTAGTAATATTGTTCTCATTTTGTTCAAGGGCGCGCTCAATGATCTCGCGTTCGACCGCCTGAGTCTGACGCTTCACAATATCTTTAAAGGATTCCCCGCTTTGATAGGCTTGGATGAAATCGCTTCTTTCAGCGGTCTCCTTGGAATCGGTCGCCGTGGCTTCAATGACTTCAGAAGGAAGGTCGCTGACGCGCAAAATATTGGTTTCACTCATCAGCACCGACCGCTCAAGCACGTTTTCAAGCTGCCGGATATTCCCGGGCCACGAATAGGCCAAAAGCTTCTGCAAACAACCGGAGTCCACGGTTTCAATATTCTTGTGAAGCCGATCGTTGAATTTCCGAATGAAAAAGTAGATCAGGTCCTCGATATCCACCTTGCGCTCTCGCAGCGGGGAAAGAAATATCGGCACGACGTTGAGCCTGTAAAAGAGATCTTCGCGAAACCTGCCTTCCCTGATTTCCTTCGCGATGTCTTTATTGGTCGCTGCAATCAGCCTGACATCGATCTTGATCGTCTGAAGCCCCCCGACGCGCTCGAATTCCGATTCTTGAATCACTCGCAAGAGCTTCACCTGCATCTCAAGCGGCATTTCAGCCACCTCATCCAAGAAGAGCGTGCCCTCGTGAGCAAGTTCAAATCTTCCGGGCTTCGAGTTGACGGCGCCGGTAAATGCGCCTTTCTCGTAACCAAAAAGCTCGCTCTCGATCAAAGTATGGGGAATCGCAGCGCAGTTGATTTTGATGAAAGGTTTCGAGGCACGGTCGGAATTGCGGTGGATCTCAAGAGCAACGAGCTCCTTGCCCGTTCCTGACTCGCCTGTGATGAGGACGGTCGAAGGAGAAGCGGCCACCTTGTGTATGACTCGAAGAACGTCTTGCATCTGCGGGCTTTTGCCGACCAAAAGCGATTGCTGGAGCTGAGCCTCAGACACCGCACCCTGAGGTTCTTGCCGGCGCAAAGCATACGTGTTCGCGGCTTTCTCTACTATCGCGAGAATTTCGCCTTGTTCAAAAGGCTTGGTGATGTAATCAAAAGCGCCTTTTTTCAGGGCTAGCACCGCGCTCTCCACCGTTCCAAAAGCTGTAATCATGACGACAGGCAAACCTGGTTGTTTGATCTGCATCTCGTCAAGAATGTGCATGCCGCTGATTTGCGGCATGTAGAGGTCAGTGATCACCGCGCAATAACCGTGGTCTTGTTTGTCGAGAATGCGCATGGCTTGAGCTGGATCATTGACGGCATCGATGCTAAAGCCGCCCTTCTCAAGAATGGCTTTGATGACAAAGGTGATGTTCTTTTCGTCGTCGACGACCAAGACGCGGCGGTTGTTCACGATCATCCTTTATCAGATACCGGCAAATGCACCGAGAATCGAGTAAATTTTGATTCCTCGCTAGTCACGTCGATCCGGCCGCCGTGAGCTTCCACAATCCGAGAACAAATGGAAAGCCCCAGACCCGTTCCGCTGGGAGAGGTCGTGAAGAATGGAATGAAGAGTTTATCGAGGTTTTCACGAGGAATTCCTTTTCCATTGTCTTCGACGAAAAGCACCAACTCAAACGCCCCATCTCGGCTGCGCCGTTCTTTCGAGGCGCCAAGCTTGATCACCCCCCCTGAAGCAGGAGGAGCCTGTCTTAGGGAATTTATCGCGTTTTGCACAAGATTCACCAAGACCTGCTTGATTTGTTCTGGCGCGCAGTTGGCCCAAGGCAGAGCCCCAAAGCCGCCCTCTGGCGCCACCAATTGGATTGATATGCCAGCACGCTTCTCGCTTTGGAAAAGCGCAAAGGTTCGTTCAAGGATATTCCCAACGTCATATCGAACAAATCCTTCGCCCAAGGGACGCGAGTAATCAAGAAACTGGGTCACTACTTTGTTGAGGCGGTTCACTTCCTCAACGATGACTTGCAAGAAAGCGCCCTGCTCTCCGCCCCGATCAGGCTCAAGGTACTGGGCAGCCCCTTTGATCGCGCCAAGCGGGTTTCTGATCTCATGAGCAAGGCCCGCCGCCATCTCACCTAGAGCCGCGAGCCGATCTTTCTCGCGCAATCGCACGTAAACATCCATATTTTTCAAAGTATGAGCCGCCTGCAAAAAGAACGGGTAGATGGCCGACAAAACCCCCCAATTGTTGCCCCAAGGTTCCGGTGGGTTCACCGCCTTGATCGCTGAAAACCCGAGTACCGTGTTGTTTGCGATGAAAGGAATGACGATGTTCGCATTGAGCCCTTGCATTCCTTTCAGCACGGCATCGTAAAGTTGGCGCTGGGTCTGACTGGTCGAACGGTCAATCTCATTGATCACGTACTGATCAAGAATGACAGGGGTTTCACCCCTCTTGCGCATGCGATCGAAGAATTCCACGACCGGGTGATTCGAGAGGATTTCTCGACTGAAGAGTTGCTCGTCTCTCACGCCTCGAATGCGTCGAAACTTGCTGCCGTCAGAACGCAAAACGAATACCGTCGCGGATTCGCATTTCAAGGTGTTTTCGAGGAAGTGGAGGGTCAATTGAGAAAGTCCGTTGGTATCGAGAACGCCGGTGAGCTGCAACTGCGCTTCTTGGAGCTTATTCTCGAACTCGGCATACTTCCGGCTCAAGAGCTGAACAACCCCGATGTTCATCAATTTTTTTATCGGATCAATGAGCAATAAGATCAAGAAAGAAGCCAGGAAAGTGTTTAACAAAAAGAGCGCGGGCGAGTTATCGACCCAAGCAACCAAGATCGTGTAGACGAGCGTCATGCACATGCTGATGAAAACGATGACTACGAGCCGGTTGAAAAGAGCGCTCACGTTCAAAAGGCGCTGGTGGATGATCGCTTCGCTGATGATGAAGAGATAGAGGCAGAGCAAGATGTTTCCGATGCTGGGAATGACGTCTCCGAATTCGGGAACGTGGTCCATCACGGCTGACATCAGGAGAAAAAGAGCCCCGACGTAAAGCCAGCTTCTGCGCGTGAGGCCGACGGTTGAGATCTTTGCCCTTCTGACCGCGCCTCGCTTGAGCCGCCAATCAATCACCATGAAATGCAGGCAGGCGATCACGAGGAAACTGGGGCCGAAATAAGCCAAGCCTTTCACAAGGGGCTCATCTGAAAAGCTGCTCCAAAGGAAGCCGATCACCAAGGCGGTGTAGGCGGCTGAGATGCGATAGAGCCAACGGATGAACCAGTTCTCAACACGAGTCAGAACCCGAACAAAATAAACCCCTACAGGAGCAAGCGCTAGATTGAAGACGAGATGGACTTTGTAAAACGTTCCGGTCTCGAAAACTTTCTCAAGGAAAAACGAAAAGGACCAAATACTGATAACCCCGCAAAGCAGAGCATAGTGCATTACAAGTTTATTGCGCAGGTTTCGAGAGAGCGCGGTGACCGCAAGAGAAAATGCAACGACAGCGACCACTAAAGCTGATTGACCGAGGATATCCATGCTTGCTCACTTTACTACACGAGGAGGGGAAGAGTTGAAAAAAAATCTCCTGCTAACCGTGAACCGTGAACCGTGAACCGTGAACCGTGAACCGTGAACCGTGAACCGTGAACCGTGAACCGTGAACCGTGAACCGTGAACCGTGAACCAATAAACGAGCGCGATAAGACACGGTTGCGCAAGTGGTTTTATGGTAGGCGCACTAAAAATATTTTTTGGCGAGATGAGATTTTTCTCTCGAATCCAATTTGCGTGCGTTTAATCCAAAAACCGCGCACTAACAGCTGGCACGGGTGTTGCTCTACATCTTTGAAGAAGGGTAGTAAAAGAGATGCAGCGGCAGATTCAGTCACGACCACCAGTTCAGATACAACTCTTGTCCGAGCGCCAACAACAACTGACTCTTCTCAAAGAGAAGAGCAGCTCAACTGGAAGATCGAGCTTAAAGCGCTAGCGATCGGGTGCAATCACATTCACCTTGCACTAAAAACGCCATCGCGCGAGAGTTTTGCAAGCTTTCACAGAAGTGTTGCTGGAAGAATCGCAAGATCTTGAGTTTTCAGTGCAGAACCTAAAAGAAGGTCAGGGGCCCGCCTAACGGCTTTTCATCGTCCGAGGATGAGCCTCGGGGTGATGATCCAATCTCAGGCCTTATTGGCCCTGATTTTTATCGTTCAACACTTTGGAATCAACGCACACGGTGGGGAGATCCAATGTTGACTCAATGACGGATGGGCTTATTTTGCCTGCCTACAATTCGGGTCAAAATGCGACGATAGAGAGGCGATGAGATCCAGGTTTCTGCGCCATTTTCGCGATTTTTTCATGACCGCATCGATGGGCGCACTCTTGTTCACGATTGCCACGCCCCGTTCAGCCGATGCTGTAAACCACTTCAGACCAAGCCCAAATCCCGCGCCGAATCAAAAGGGACCTAAAACCAATGGCAGTTGCGCCACCGGCGCAGCCCAAAGGTTCACCAACTTTGCTCTAAATGGCATCACGAGCGCGTCTTCATCACCATCGTTTGAGAGGTTTTCCATCACTCCGGCTCCTAACCGCATGACGGAGGATTTTGCACCGATGAGAAAAGTTCCGGCAACGCCCGTCGTCGTAGAAGCCAATCCCACTCTTGGAGTTATGCTCAATGGAACTTGGGTCACCAAAGACGCAGGTCCCAGAGGTTTCCATGTCCAAGAGAGCCCCAATCCTTTGCACGACCTTGGTTTTTTCCAAGACGATCTCTATGACTTTTTGAACGAACCCATCTTATCGGTGGGCGAAGGCGCAGGACTCGTTGTGCCCTACCTAAAACGTTTGGGGCTAAAGGCCCGTGGCCTTGACCTCTGGTATGATGAAGCCGTCATACAAAAACTCAAAGAAGTTGATCCAGAAGGCAAACACTCTGGCTACCTCGTCGAATACTACAATAGACACAAACAGAATCTCGTCGCAGGCAGCGTTTTCGACATTCCTTATCAAAATGAATCGATAAAACTTGTGGTGGCCAAGTATCTGATCAACAACATCGAAACCCAAAGAGACAAATTTCGGGCCCTCGATGAGATGGTGCGCGTGCTCAAAGTTGACGGGGAAGCGAGAATCTTGCAATTAGCTGAACCAGGGAGCTTCGATGAAAGGCTCTTGGTGAAGGTTCTCTCTGAACGTTATGGGGGCAAAGTAAGTGTCGAGCTTCGTTTTGGGAACCTGCTTATTTTGAAAAAACTGAGAAGAGGATAACTATTCAACACCGCCAGGGTCGCCATTGGCGATACCAGTGATTTTCCGAATGAACTCTTCTAGATCAATCGATATGTATCAAAGGCAGCGGAAACTTCTTCATCGGGCTCTCTCCTTTTACCAAGATGCCCAGGTGCTGATGACGCCATTCTCCTGCGCTCGTCTCTTCCTTGTCGTGCCACCGGTCAAGGAAATCAGAATGAGAAAGGTAGGCGTATCTGTCATAGGCCGAAGGATCCATGAAATACAGGCGATGGTCATCCATCGCGATCAAGACCGCGTAGTGGCCGTCCTCCCAATTGTCTTTCCAAGGAATCTTGAAGCGTTCGTCATCTCGCCAAGCCTGAAAAGAAACCACTACCGTGATTCCTTTAGCTAGCGCTTCACGCAAGTCAGCAAGGGTAAGCCCTTCTTTCACTTCAACAGTCAGTTCGTGTTCAGCTAAAACTTTCGCCATGCGCCGTGGGTCGGTGCCTTTGTTCTCATCAGTACCTAATGCCTGATGGAGGCTTCTTTCATTGCCGTCGTACGTTTGCCAATACCTGAGTATGGCGAGCACGACTGCAGGTCCACAGCTGTAGTCAGTCGCCTGCGAAAGCAACGGAACCTTGAGATGTTGCGCTGGAAGTTCGGGTTGGTCCTGTCTTAATGGTTTTTGCTTCGCACCCAAAGAGGCCGAGCCTACCGCAAGACAGCACAATACCGTGAGAAGCAAGAATTTGATTTGAGCCACCATGCCTCCGCTATCGTAAAAACTTCTTCCTCAGAATAAAAAGCTAGCTGTAGAACGCCAGTTCGACAACCCATTTGAAATTCTGTTGACGAAGCCCACAACCTCTTTTTATGTTGCAGTCGGTCGAAATCTTCGACCGTTCTTTTGGGGGATTTTTTTGAATAATAAAGCGCGCGGTTTGGGTTTCGACCCAAGCATACGAGTATTTTTCCTTCTCGTAACGGTACTTTCATTTGTACCGGCAACTCATTCGTCGGGATCAGAGACAAGACCGCTCTCTTATTTCGCGAGACACCTTCGAGACTTGACTGCGATTCCAGCGAACTCAGAGCAGACTCATCCCCTCTACCTCGGCCTGACTCCGTTGGAGATGCAACTGGGAAAACCTTCGAAAAAAACCATTCAGCTCCCGCACGGCGCCACTGAACTTGCCCAAAGACAAGCCAAGTTCATTCGCGATGCACTAGCAGAAAACCAAACCGAGCTTGCATTGAAAACCATAGAGTTTGAGTTGTGGCCTAGTCGTAATGAACACGGCGTCTTGACTTGGGTTTTTGCACGGTGGCGTGAGAAGCGAGCAGATTCGTGGATCTGGTTAGAAGAAAAAAAACTCACTACCAAGATCGCAGATGCTCAACTAGACCCGCCTCCCATTTTACCTGAGCTTCTCGAACCCTGGATCGCGGAAGACCGAAACCGCATCTTTCAAGATTTCCTTGAACGCAAAAGTCTTTACGAAAAACCCGAATTTTCAAATGGGATATGGATCGACGCTGCCTCGTCTAAGGTGCTGTCGGCATGGCCTGACCCATCTGAAGCGAAGGCTTACCTCGAAGCCTCGGCATCGCCAAGTCGAATGCATTTTAGAACGCTTCCGCAACCGGCGCGAGCAGATCGCGATCCCTTTACTTTTCATCTTTCAGTGAGCCCCTTGAAATTCACTTGGAGTAGAGCCATCGCTGAAACACCTTTTCTCTCAAATTTCTCGGCGATGGAAAAAGAGCCCGCAGTCCAAAAATGGCCAGAGCAATTTGAAAACGATTATAAAGAAGATGTGACTGTCCTCTCTGGAGAAAAAGAGGCGACCTTTCCGCTGAGCAGACAAAGGGTGAGCTTTAAGCGCAAGAACAGCGCTAGCCCCAACCATCAACTTGAAAAGATGGTCGACTACCTTCAAGAGCGCTACAAAACATTAAAAATACCAACCCACAGGCATCGTTTCTACTGGCGAGGCATTCCCCAATCAAACCTGCTTGCAGTGATTGAAGGGAGTTTGCCTCTCGAAGAAAATCGGCCTGTTCTAATAGCGGACCATATCGACACGGCATTTGCGGAGGATGCTTTCCAAACCTTTGGCGCGCGCGTTGCGGTTCCCGGAGCCGATGACAATGTCACCGCGGTGGCTGCGCTTTTAGCCGCGGCAAAGACGCTCAAGAACTCAAAACCTCGTCACGATATTTGGCTTTTGCATCTGACCGGGGAAGAGTTCCCGGCGGATTGCCTGGGGGCTCGAATGTTTGTCGAAAAGATGCTCAAGCACAAGCAACAAATCAGCGGTCTCGTGCTTCTTGATATGATCGGCTACAACAAGCCGGGAAACAGGCTCTTTCAACTCAATCTCGGTAAGCCTCAAGGCTCTAGCTTCATTGGAAGAATCGCGCTTGATGCGGCAGAAGATCTAGGTATTTCGTATAATCCCGTCGTTCGACCTTACGGTGACCCAAAAAACTACCTGTACAACACAGACGGCATCATCTTTTCAGACGCGGGTTATCCTGTCGTGCTTTTCAACGAACACCTGAACCTTCTTGAGAACCTTGACCGCCGTCATTACCACGAAACGACCGATACGATTGAACACATCGACTGGGATTACACGATCGCAATAGTGAAAACGGCCATTGAGACCGTAGCGAGGATTGCACAATGACACGAATAAACCTGGCCCTTCTCTTTCTTTGCCTCTTGAGCTGCTCTGCGTTTGCACAAAACCCACGCTCTCGCGACCTCGGCATTATCATCGGAAAATTTCAACCTGGCCCTTGGAACGCGATCACCGATGTAGCTGGCGTAAAAGTAGGGCACACGACGTTGAGATATGGAAATAGAACGACTCCCGACGGAAAGGGACCCGCGCGGACCGGCGTGACAGTGGTCTTGCCGGCCGAAGGGGATTTGTGGAACTCGAAAATTTTTGCGGGAAGCTTTGTTCTCAATGGCAACGGAGAAGCCATGGGCCTGATGTATTTGCAAGAGACCGAGGGGATCGAAACCCCAATCGCGTTGACCAACACTTTCAACATCGGAGTGGTGCAAAAAGCTCTCGTGCAGCGCATGCTCTCTCAACATCCGCAAATCGGACGCCAGGACGATACATCCACTCCAGTCGTTCTTGAATGTGACGATGGTGGGCTTAACGACATCCGGAACTTCTATGTGAAGGAACGACATGTTTGGGAAGCTCTTGACCGGGCCTCAAGCGGCCCAGTGGCGGAGGGGGCTGTCGGTGCGGGAACTGGCATGGTCTCTTATGGGTTTAAAGCAGGTATCGGCACCTCATCTCGCCTCGTGGAAATTGGAGGCAAGACCTACACGATTGGAGTCTTGGTGAATGCCAACCATGGGACAAGAAATACCTTGCGGGTGCAAGGCATTCCGGTTGGGGAAATGATCACGGATCTCAAGCCAAAGTACCACCAAGAAGGTTCGATTGTCATTTTGTTGGCGACCGATGCACCACTGCTTCCCGGCCAACTGAATGACCTTTCAAAGCGGGTGATCCTGGGGCTCGCGAGAACAGGTGGAGTTGCTCACCATGGCAGCGGAGACCTCGCTATCGCGTTTTCAACGGCCAACCGCATTCCGCACTACCCCGAAGATCCCGAGGTGAAGATTTCTTTCCTTTCGAACTACAACCTCAATCCACTCTTTGAAGCTTCAGCCGATGCAACCGAGGAAGCGATCTTGAATTCTTTATTTGCGGCTGAGACCACCGTTGGACGTGACGGCAATACAGTATGGGCATTGCCCCAAGATCGATTGAAGGAAATCTTGGACCGCTATCGCCAAGCTCAAACAAAGTGAGAGCTCGGAGGATTTGGTATGAGTCGTTGGCACGCGGGCAGATTTTGCCCTGTAGGCCTTTTGACGCCCAACCGATACGTTTATTGATGAAACCTCGATTCTCTGGCGCTGAGATCAGCATTTTCTGTGTCGTGAGCCTGATCTTCTTAAACTCTGTTTTTCAGCTCTTCACCGACGGGCGCTTTTCGAACGAACCTGGCAGGTTGCCTATCGCGCTGGAAAAGCCAGACTCTCGCACCCCAGCGCAGTCACAGCAGGCTCCCGCGGCGAACATCGACAATTTCGTTCCTTACGAAACCAAATGCACCTCGACGGGCGAGTTTTTTCAAACCAACGCCGCGAAAATTCGAATCGCAGGCTCGCTCTGCGGAGCCCCAATTGATAACAGGCAAGTTTCAAGCGCATCTGGCGCGAGCGAACCGGCCCCTGCTGGCTTCAGCGAAGCCAAGATCGAGAACAAAAGCACGAACTTCAATGCCACCGTTTTTCATGATCAGGTTGGAGGGAAGTTCTCAACCGACTTCATCCCGCTTGAGCAGGGTAAGAACAGGATTGAGTTGCTCTTCAAGTACAAGAACGGGAAGAAGTTTCCGTTTCAGCTCATCGTTGAACGCAAATAACCTTGTGCCTTAAAAACTCGTGCCGAAACTCAGCCGAAAAAGGGTTTCATCCTTTGAGTGCTCTCTAAGGTAATTGGCGCGGTCTACTTGCGCACTCAACGGACCTATGAGCTCTTTGTTGATGCCATAATTCACGGTCTCGCTCATCAGGCCATAACGCACTGAAGTCGAAGCTTTGGCAAAATCGAACTTTCTCGACAACGCCATGCTCAATCGCTCAGGCTCTTCAATGCTTCCGATCTGTTTCTGTCCAAGTCTAGTGCTGTAATCTACCGTGGCGTCGGCGATCGGACTCGTGAGTCCGAAATTGAATTTGCGGCTTGGCAGATCATATCGAAACTTCGTCTTGGTGTGTTTGCCCCAGTTCATCGCGGTTCCTTTGATGGCCTTGTGAAACTCGGAAATGGTGACAACCGCCTGGGCCGCGGCTTGATCAGAGCCGTTGCTCTTGCTAGGCGGGCGTCTCGCAGTTTCTTTCGCGGTCTTTTCAAGGTTTTGCTTTAACGTGTGATCAAGATGGTATTGAAGCAACCTTCTTACTGTCCAATCCGCCAGCTCCTTGTTCCCATTTTGATTAGAAAGATATTCATAATATCCATTAAGCTGGTAAGGAGCCCGCTGTTCAAATTGTTGGTTGTAGTTTCGATAGCGGTCTTGCAACTCGCTTGTGATCGACTTGTCGAAGATCGCAGAGTTGTAAGAGGTGTTTGACTGCTGGGTCAGCGCTTTGATGTCGATGGTCTTGAGGTAGTCACCGTTGCGTTCTTCTGGTCTCAGCGGGGAAAGTGGTTGAGAATCAGCCGGGCCGGTGGCGCCAGCGACAGAGGTCGATCCACCCGCAACCAGTAGACGTGAGCGCGGAAATGACGACTCGGTGGCCTCAGAAGTTGAAACCATACAGAACGCCATCAATGCTATTGCAACCCCTGCTTTGAGTTTGGTCAAAATCCAAACCTCCTCTTCTCTAAGAAGAGATGCAGACTCTGTACCATGGTCTAAATACAATGATTTCAGCCGGTTGAGTGTATTTTTGAGCTCAGCAGGGCCAGCTTGATCTGTCTAAGGGCTAAACGTTTGACCAAGTGTTTTGCGAAAAGTTTTCACGAGTTTGACTCGCACCTCCCACGACGCTCAAGACACGAACCTTTTACGCTAACTTATTGAAATCACATGATTGACAATATTATCGAATTCCGATAATATGATTACATGATCCGGTCATTTGGTGATCGACTTTCTGAGGACTTGTTTAATGACCGGAACTCGAGCGCAACTAGGCGATTTCCATTGGAATTGAGGCGCATAGCTCAAAGAAAGCTCCAATATCTCAATTCTGCTGTACGATTACAGGATTTGGCCTCACCTCCTGGTAACCGACTTGAAGCGCTAAAAGGTGATCGGAAGGGATTTCATTCGGTCCGAATCAATGACCAATGGCGAATCATTTTTCGTTGGGTTGTTGATGGAGCCTATGAAGTTCAAATTCTGGATTACCATTAGAATTATAAGGAGCGCATTTTATGAGACCTAAAAACCCAATTCACCCTGGCGAGATCTTGCTAGAAGAATTTCTTCGCCCTATGAGTCTTTCTCAACGTGCTTTTGCGAGCAGACTCAAGTGGACGCCGGCTAAACTTAATGAACTGATTGCTGGAAAGAGGGGAATCACTGCGGATTCTGCGCTTGATCTCGCTGCCAATCTAAAAACGTCTCCAGAGTTATGGATGAACCTTCAAAATTATTGGGATTTAGAACAAGCTGAAAAAAAGAGGAAAACTCGGGCAGCATGAATGCCACGAGTTTGACTGCGCCTCCCACACCTGGCGACACAAAAACAACGCGAACCAAGAAGCCTCATTCACCCACGCACAAAGCACGCGCACCAAAAACCTGTTCCCTGACATTAGAAAAATCGCCTGAGGGCGGTCGACGCAAGCCAAACTCAGATTCGATGCTAGGTGACTCCCTAAGAAAATGAGTTAAAAACGAAGATCGAGGTCGCTCAACTCCAGGCGACGGATTCACATTTTCAACCGAACTACAGATATCTAAAAAACCCTCTCCGCTCCAGTTAGCCATCGTACCCTCGCGAAATGCCTCTTCACTATCATCTGTGATCGAACCCAACGTACGAACAGCGAACCGAGCCAGAGGACCATCGTCTAAGGCTTGCTGAGTCCAAGCATTCGAGTCGGCGACAGCCCGATCAGCTCTCTGGCCCTCGAGCCAACCTTTGGAAAAGCTCCAATAGAATAGCGGGGAAATACTGGTACCTCGATGGCCTACAACAACTTTTGCCCCCATATCATGCCACGATGTCGCATCTTGAAAGTCGTCGCACCCCGCTGTATAGACGAGTCTTAACTTTCTCATGTGTTTTTGATCAAGCGAACCAAACATAAAATAATAATCATTCGAGTGGTCAAAGACAAACACATCTACGACATCACTCCACTCGAAAACCTCGCCGACCTCGCTTTTCCACCTCAGCTTTCGAGCCTCTAATTGGTTGAAGAGACCTGCACCGTCATTAAGGTTGACACAGAGACCATCGATGCAACGCCTGCCTTTACGGGGACCTTCTTTCGTTTGGCTTATTTGAAATGGCGACATGTTTACAAGCTTTCCGGCTCCGTAGGCTTCAATCAGCCGTTTTCCTTCCATCACTTGAATCGGAGTACTCGCGGCATCAAACGCGTTTTCGCTCCACTTTCCGAGATTTACCAGTACCAGCACACTCCTACGTAGAGATTTTTCACCGCAACTCTTTGCAACTGTTTCAGCTTGCGCAACGGAGTGTATCAATAGCAAGCCTTGAAAAAATAGGGCGCAACTGAGCACGCCTAAAAAACTGCTTCTCTTCACCTTGGTTATAGATGAGCAAATTCCATGCGCAGTGAAATCAGCTTAAATAAAGAGGGACCCTGTGTAAAAAACTTTTACAGTTCATGGGGATTTAAACAAAATGAACGGCGATAAAGCCCAGCCAGAGGATAAAGCCGCTCACCACTGGAATGGTGAAATTGTCGTCGATATCCAGAGGAAGCAGCTCAGCAAGCGCGCCGGCAAAGCCACCGAGAAGGGTGAGACGAATCAGGTCAAGGCCATGCATCCCGGTTGAGCGCAAATACAGCCAGGTCACGATCGCGCAAACACAATAACCTGCCGCGGTTCCATGCAGCGATTTGCTTCCGTTGAAAATTTTGACAGAACGGTTTGAAAAAAGAATCCCAAACAATGAGGCCAAAGGATCGCCTAAAGCAAGATAGAACAGAGAAAGAATCGCGACGGGCTTCGGAAAAATACCCACAGCCACGATGCTGGAAGCAATGTAATAAGGCACTCCACTCACACGGTGAACCTCGTTTGAGCGGATGATCACGCTAAAAAAACGAATGCACTTTTCATTGATAAGAGGGTTCTTTAAACGCCACACTTCCATCGCAACGGTCCAGAAGAAGAATGGGATCAAGAAAGAAAGTATGGTCGCTTGCGAAACCCCGCTCATATAGACCGAGATAATCGCCAAACCAGTCATCATGTGCCAAATTTTTCGAAATAAGTGCAATTCGGTGCGAATAGGCAGGATCCTCGCTAGCTGATTTATTTTCAGCTGCGTGGACTTGATCGTTTGGCTTACTACATTCTCATTAGGAACTTGCATTCCGAATAACCCCTTATCAGAGCCCAAAGCTTAGCTGCAATAAAACACTGGTGACGGTAAACTATCAGTAGGTCAGCAAGGGATATGCCACTGACAATATGCGGCAAGGCAGATTTTGATATCCCATTGAAATCCTGACACAATCCCTAAAGCCACCCGGTAATTCCTTAACTTTCCTGACAAAATCAACCCCCTGATTCGCGAAGTCTAATACTCGAATGCGTTAAAAGTGCGTAAAGCACTTCGCACCTTCTTTCTTGAGGAACAAAGTTTGACAGAGATCACTTGCGACCCGCATAATTCTAAAAGGAATGCCGTTTCGAATCCACGGAGGGCTTTGAGGCAATCATGTCGTCTGCACAAACATCGGATATCACATCACAAGTTTCATCTGTTCCGCGCACCGCGAGCGAGGACTCGAAAAAGAAGCAGATTTGGGCCGTAGGCGGCGGAAAAGGCGGAGTAGGCAAGAGTTTCATCGCCGCAAATCTCGCCATTTCTTTGGCCAGGAGCGGGCATAAAGTCTGCGCAATCGACCTTGATTTGGGTTGCGCAAACTTGCACACCTGCTTGGGCGTTGAAATTCCTCCAGTCACGTTGTCTGACTTCTTCAGCAAACGCGAACCCGACATCAATAAAGTCTTGGTTTCCACTCCGATCAGGAACTTGAGCTTGATCAGCGGCGCCCAAGACGCGATTGGCGTCGCCAACTTGAAACACACGCAAAAAAGCAAGCTTCTGCAAAAACTTCAAGAACTCGACGTCGACTACCTGATCTTTGACCTAGGCGCAGGAACCGCGTACAACACACTCGACTTCTTTTTGAGCTCGGATGTCGGCATTCTCACTCTCTTGCCTGAGCCGACGAGCATCGAGAACACTTACCGCTTCATCAAAAGCGCTTATTATAGGAAACTCAAATGCGCCGAATCGCTGTTTGAGATCAGGCCGATGATTGACATGGCGATGGATCAAAAAAATCCATTGGGCATTCGCTCACCGTCTGACATGTTGCGAGAAGCGACGAAGTACAGCCCTGAAATGGGGCTTAAACTTCGCGAAGAGATCACGCGTTTCCGGCCGAAGCTCATCGTCAACCAGGCGCGCACGCAAACAGACATCGACATTGGTTTTTCGATCAAGAGCGTTTGCAAAAAATACTTCGGCATCGATATGGAGTATGTCGGTTATCTCGACTATGATAGCGCTGTATGGCAGTCAGTCAGGCGGAAGCGTCCTTTGCTGCTAGAGTTTCCAAACTCGAAACTCGTGAGCAACTTTGAGCGCATGATGCAGCATCTGATTCAACAAAACAAAACTCAAAAGGCAGAGATTTTTTAGAACAACAAAATCCTAAAATGTTTCAAATCGATGACTCTATCAGCTACTACGAAGTCTTGGATGTAAGGCCCGACGCCAGCCAAAACGAAATTCGGCAGGCCTACCTTCGAACAAAGGCCGCATACAGCAAAGACTCAGCGGCTCTTTATAGCTTGTTCGACGAACACGAAACACGGCAAGTTTTGGACAACATCGAACAAGCCTACTTGGTTCTCTCAAACCCTGATAAGCGCAAAGAGTACGATAAAGTGCACGGATTCTTGCACCGACCTCAAGAAGCGATCCCCTCTCCCAAGAAGGTGTCGTCGCAAAACCATGTTTTCTCTTTTGCGGCGTCCTCGGCTAAGTCGCCTGAAGATGGAGCTGCAGTCGCGCAACAAGCAGCCCAGAATGTTTTTGGTGCAGGGGCGGAGAGCAGTTTTGAAGAAACCTCATCTGCCAGTGCCGATACAGAAACCCGGCCAGCCGGCGCCACGATCCCGGCTGCGAGCGCAGCGCCGACACGAGAGCCCGTGCCTGAAGATTACTCTACTCCACGAACGCTTGCAGCAGCCACCGCTGCGGGTCCCATGGCGCAAGAATATCCTTCACGCGGCAGTTTCAATGCGAATGAAAACAAGCTCGGGATCGTTCGAAGGATCGACTTGATCAAGAACTATGATCGCGACCCAGCCATGGAGCAGCAAATCAGCGAAGAATCGGCGTTTCGCGGCGAATTTTTCAAGAAGACCAGAGAGTACAAGAACATCAGCATCGATGAGTTGTCTGAGTTCACCAAGATCAGCAAGGCTTACATCAACTGCATCGAAAGCGAAGAGTTTGAAAACCTTCCAGCTCCGGCGTACTTGAGAGGATTTCTTCTTCAGATCGCCAAGGCGCTTAAGCTTCCTCATGAGAAGGCCGCGAACGCATACATGGCCTACTACCGCGCGGCCATGCTCAAATGAAGTCTTTTGAATTCGTTGTCGCGCCACGCGACGACGGTTCAAGGCTTGATCTCTACCTCGCGGAACACATTGAAGGACTCACCCGATCTCAAGTCAAAAACCTGATTGCTCAAGGCTTGGTTTCGGTTGACTCAAAGAAAGCCGAGAAAGCGGGTTCTGTTTTGGCGACTGGCCAAAGCGTTGTGATTCAAATCCCAGAACCCAAGAAGCTTGATCTTGAACCCCAGGAAGTGGGCATCAAAATACTTTTTGAGGACGAACACCTCGCTGTGCTCGAAAAACCACCAGGGCTTTCCGTGCATCCAAGCCAAACAGAATCAAATCCTACCGTCGTGCATGGCTTGCTACACTCGCTTGGTTCTCTTTCAAGCGTCGGAGGAGTTGAGCGTCCTGGCATTGTTCACCGCATCGACAAAGGAACATCTGGAGTATTGGTCGTCTCGAAGACAGATTCTGCGCACCTGGCCTTGAGCCAACAATTCAAGGCGCATTCGATCGACAGGCGTTACAAGGCTCTTGTGTATGGCGACCTCGAGGCGAAGCTCAAAAAAAACCACGGCCGAATCGAGACCCTGATTGGAAGGCATCCTACTCACCGAAAAAAAATGACGACAAAAGTAAAACAAGGCCGCGTCGCCATCACGAATTGGGCTGTCCTCGAGCGCCTGGTCCCGACACGAGGTCGAGATGAGTTCGCGCTCAACCTTGTCGAGTGCCAGCTTGAAACGGGGCGAACCCATCAGATCCGAGTTCATCTTTCTGAGTTGGGCTTTTCGCTCGTCGGAGACCCGGTTTATGGCGACAACTCTAAACGCGCAAAGGTGCTCTTAAAACCGTCTCCAGAGCTCGCGAAAGCCTGCGAGAGCTTAGACCACCAGCTTCTGCACGCCTATCACTTGGGCTTCAAGCATCCGGCCACTGGGCAGTGGAAAAATTTTGATTCCGATCTCCCACAAGACTTTGCGGACCTGCTGGACCTTGCCCGAACTCTTGCCCGCTAGCGCTAAATCCGATACTTAAAGTGCATCATGCTTCAACCACATCCATTTTCGGCGCTCAAAACGATTGAATATGCATTTCAAAAACCTGGGCTCAATGCGCCAGAAAAAGTATCACGGTGCCATCAAGTGCATGAGGCTCTGGTGGTATCGGCTGACCAACAAACCGATGAACAGCTTGCGCAGACGAAAGCAGATGCCTTGTTCGCCAGCACCGCTCGCACGCTTGCCATTCAAACGGCCGATTGCCTCCCGGTGTTGATGTGTTCACAGGACGGCAAGTTCGTCGCCGCCGTGCATGCCGGATGGCGCGGACTCAATAAAGGAATCTTGGTTGAAGCGTTGAAAACCTTTCAGTCTCGCCAGGTCGAGCCTAGCACCATCTTGGTCGCCATTGGTCCAGCGATCGGAGCTTGTTGTTTTGAAGTGGGAGCTGAAGTCGCAGGAGAATTTAAGAAAATCTGGGGATCGCTTCTTAAAGAAGAGTCGCGTTTTTTTCGTCGCGATCCAGCCAAAAGCGAAAATCCAGGACGCCAGGCAAAACCCACAACCCCAAAATCTGTGTGGCTTGACCTCAAAGCGATCGCCACTCGACAACTCACCAGTCACGGCGTACCTGCGGGCAATCTCCAAGATCTCGGCATCTGTACTTATTGTTCAGCTTTGGGTTTTGAAAGTTACCGGCGCGCAACCCACGAAGGACGAAAAGCCGGAAGGCAGTGGTCTTGGATAAAAAAGCTCTAGCACCTTCATGACCGACGCGAAGATTCAAGCGCGATCAAACCGTAACACCCTTAACGAAGTAAGACCGACGAGTCTCTGGAAAATCTTGTCTTCGCTCAACAGGTATCCATCTAGATCCAGGCAGCATTGAGCAATATGAGCGTCAGGAGTCGACACATGAATGCCTTTCAATAAACATTTTGCTCTGAGCAA
>JBFMCE010000077.1:0-19039 GCA_040754655.1 Bdellovibrionota bacterium
TAAGGGGAGGGCAGCGCCATTTTCGAAGTACTCGCTTTGCTGCTCTCGCCTGAGCTTTTTACTTGGGCTTATTCGTCGCCTACGCTAGCCGAAGACGTCCCCGTCTTAGGAAGTTCTTGGGCTATGCTTGCGGTTTCAATAAGCTTCACTTGAGCCTTTCCTTCTTCCTCTGCTGCTGGTGCGACATTTTCCCTCGGAGTCAAAGCGATCTTTATCGCCTCGATATCGCCAGACAAAATACGCATTGAAAGGTCAGCTTGTTCAAGAAGTCCAGGATGTTGTTTCATGGCATTGGCCTTTTCAAGTTCTTCTTTGATAGCAGCTTCAATTTGTTCAGCCGATCGGGGTCTGCAAACACCGTTGTGATCACGCACGAATGATAACTTCATTTGCATGGTGGCATCAATGTCTGGTCCGTAGCTTTTTCTTTCTAGTTCAGAGTTTATGTAGGTTTGTGCTTCTTTAGGGGTATCTATCAATTCTAAATTAGCTGGGACGTTCTTTTCCTTGCTTGCATCGATAGGGGAACCCATTATCTTTTGTTCTAAATCCGGAAGATTGCTGGCGTCAAACAGCCCGACACGGATTACAGCTACAGCGAGATTCGAGCGTAGAACGTCTCGATACTTCGCGAGCATGGGGTTGAGGATTTTCATTTGCTCCGTGAAGCAAGCCGCTTGTGCTTCATTGAACGCAATAGGTTGATCTTGGTCAAGCGAAGAGCCGTTATGCTTTGCCGTAGTTCCATACATGTTGATTCCGAACGTCCCTGGGCTAAAGTGGCTCAGCTCCTTAGCGGAAACGAGGGTCGAGCTCATCAAAGCAGTCGCGATAAAAGGGATCGTGAATTTAGAAATTGATCTCATGGGCAGGGTCCTCCAACAACAAACAATAGTCTTCTCTTGAGTTACGTTAGTGCAACGCGTGTGCCGCAGCAGTGCCTTGAATTATCTTGTGTAACTCTTTGAAAACCATGGATGCGGAATTAGGGGTTCTGTAAAGGTTTTAGACACTTGTACAAGCCTACTGTAGCTTGGGCAGCGCTGACTAAGGGGACTGGTATTGATTGGTAAATATATTCTATTTGGCACGTCCCTTGCTCAATGGGCCCCGTACTTGAAAGGATGACAACCTATGAGAATCGACTGGGAAGATGTTTTTTGGCTAACGGCCCTTGCAGTGACTATCGTTGCAGGTGCGGCGATCCATTAGTTTTTTCGCCTTACTGACGTTCTGATCTGCGTCCACAATGAGTGTGACGGGCAAGCCACCTCAATTCAGGTTTTGAATAAACTTTCAGGGCGGCATCGCGATCGTAGCAAAACAACTCGTGCGCAATCGCGTAGTATTCGTATTCATTTTTCATAGAGTGGTCGCTCCACCAACGGAGATTGTCAGAGGTTTCGCCTCCTATGATTTGAAAAATACAGACACCGGACGTCGCTCTAAGAGACTTCATCGCAAACGGTTATGGCATTTCCCTAAGGCGGGGTATGGCCTTCGTCTTTGGGATTGTATAAATAAGTTTAATTTATCTAGAGCAATGCCACGCCCACGGTATCGGATCGGGTGATTGCGGCAGCGGCTTGGGCCAGGGTTTGCATGTGAATCCAAGCTCTTCGAAAACGGTGAGTTTTTTCCAGTCGCTGGCGACTCCGATGCTGCGCAGCCCCTTGGTGTGAACTGCAAGGTTCGCGCGATCAGTTTGGGTGGCTGCGCTGGGCACATGCCGAGGCAAGTAAAAGATCGCAGACCATTGGGGCGAGAGCATCTTTTCGATGCCTTCAATTTGGCCCGCTTTGTAAATCGCCTCGATCCGGTTCCACCAAGTGCGTTTCACTAGATAGGTGACCGTGTTTGAAGAAAGGTGCACGAAGAAGAGCGTCCCGGCCATGATCCAAACTGGCTTGGATAGCTTCTTGAGCAAGTCCCTTCCGTAGGCTAGCGTAGCGAATGCCGCGACTTGCCCCGTATAAACCAGCGGCGCGATAAATCTTTTTTCTTTATGTTCGACCGCGCAAAATACGGCGACAAAGAACGCATTCAAGAACCAGATCGCCCGCAAGGGTTCGGGAATTTTCTTCCAGACCCAGGGCAGAAGAAAGAATGAGAGAAGCGCCGGCACCCCAGTGATGTCAAAGTAGTAAAAGACATGGGTGTACCACGGGCTTACTCCCCACTGGTTTCCAATCTCTTCCACCAAATTCACTCGCGCATGCCCTAGTACGCTGTGAAACCAGGTTCCCCAGGTGAGTTTATCCACCCAACCCACGGCTAAGATGAACGGAAGCACGCCTACCGCAAGATGAAGGGCTTCTTTGACCCCTGACCGAGCGAGCTGCCATATCCCAAACGCAAGTCCTGCAACAGCGACGTCAATCTTCAAGGCGAGCGCGCATCCAAAGAACGCGCCCGATAAAATATAGCCACGACTTTTCACCAAATAAGGCGCGGTGGCGCCGGCAAGCACGAAAAGCGCTCCGGCCATTTCACCATGCGTGTGAAAGCCGCAGTAAATCGAGTAGGGCCATAGAGCCACAAGCCAGGCCGCCAGGCCTGCGAACATCAGATCTTCTTTGTGTCTGCCTTGCGTGAGCAAACCCCGAATCGAGGCGAAGACCAGCGGAACTGAGAGCGAGGAAAGCGCTCCATGCCAAGAGCGTACGAAGGCATTGATCCAAATGGGTTCCTTGATTCCGATGAGCTCAGCCAGACGCATCGGCAGAGAGACCAACCCCGGATAAATCCACGAACGCAGGCCTTCTTTCCATTCAGTGGCCTGCGACCAAAAACCATTCACTAGAAAGTTCGCGGGCTCGATGACCTGCCAATGCTCATCCATGTAGCGAAACCCATGCGCGTACCAAGGTATGAGCACACGAATCGCGAGTCCCACCACGAATGCCAGTCGCCAGTTTAAAAGTATGCGCATGTTTTTAGATCTTAGACATTTTTAGTTGGCGAAAAAAGTGATTTATGGTGAATCTCAAGACATGGAGTTGATTTTCAGGCAGTTTCGTTCAGAAGGAGGGTGCAATTCGTTCATCTTTGCTGACGCAAAGACGCGACAAGCATGCATCATTGATCCGCGGGCCGATGAGGTTGACAGTTACGAATCTTTCGTCCATTCACGCAAGCTCGATGTTCGTTATGCGATCGATACTCATACCCATGCCGATCATTACTCGGGAACTCATCTTATCGCAGATCGGTTGGGAGCGGCGATCGTGATGAGTGCTCAGACCAAGAGCGCAAGGCCTTCTCTGAAATTGAAAGACGGTCAGACCCTTGAGCTTAGCAGCGGATTTGCTATTGAAGCGCTTTATACGCCCGGACATACGCCCGATAGCGTTTCCTTCTTGTTTCGCGGCGATTGGGGAAGCGCCGTCTTCACTGGTGACACTCTCTTTATCGGCAGCAGCGGCCGCACCGATTTTCCTGAAGCCGATGCGAGTGAGCAGTACGAGAGCATCTATAATCGCTTGGGAAAGCTTGAAGATTCGACTTGGGTCTTGCCGGGCCATGATTATTCAAATCTTCTCTTCTCGACCATCGGATGCGAGAAGAAGACCAACCCGCATTATTTATTCGCAGACAAGGAAGCGTTCGTCCGCATGAAAAAGACCGAAGCGCTAGAGGTCTCGGGAGTGGTGCCGCATATTGTTGAGTTTAATTTGCACTCTAAGCCGTCAAACCGCCCTCGGTCGGGTGCTCATACGATGTGCTCAAGCGGTTGCGTGGCCGCTGATGCTACCATGGCAAGGAATTCGGTGGCCGAATTTAGCGAAGCGCTTCGGGCTGAGAAGAACAGGGGCGCGCTTTTCTTGGATGTGCGTGAGCCCGAAGAACTGAAGATGGGTTTTATTCCGGGCACTGAGAACCTTCCGCTGAGCGAGCTTTTCATGCATTGGCGTGAACTTCAGTCCGCAAGCAAGGTCTACATCACATGTCAGCGCGGAAATCGAAGTCAGTTTGCCGCTCAAACTTTGATGCGTTTGGGCTTAAGGCATGTCGTGAATGTGGATGGCGGTTTTCTCGCATGGGCCGCGGCGCAGTTGCCAATTCAGCGCTCTTGAATGATGCCGTCGATCACTTGAGGCTGCTCTTCTTTCGGTTTTTGGTACTGGATGCTGCGAGCGCCTTCAGGCCCTAGCATTGGGCCCGTGGTTGCATTGATGTTGCGGTCTTGGATCTTCCTTGCGCCGTCTGGAGTTGTTGCCGCAGGTTCGCGACTTTTGGCGTCGTTTGATTTGTTGCCCAAGAGTTTGTTCAAACTCTTTTTCACACCGCCATAGGCAGCCTTGATCGCGCTTTTCCAATTCCGAAGGTGCCCTGCGTGCTCGGCATCCAAGGCCCGCCTTGCGGGCCCAAAATGTTTTTGGTTGATTTGAGCGATTTGCTCTGAAGTGGCATTGACCCCAAGTTGCTTGATCTCTTCGTATTGGGCTTGGTTGGCTTCAGCCAGAGTTCTAAGGGCGCTTTCGGCCCGTGCAGCATGGGTGAGTAGGTTTAAACCGAACAAGAGTAGTAAAAAAAACGTTACATTTCGTATACTTAAATAAGGCATTTGAGGCGCCCCCAGCGCACTTATACTTGACTTTTTTATTCTATAGTTAAATGGTACACTTTGCAAAGGGATTTCTTTTAGTGGGGGATTTGAGAAATGATCGCATCTGTTTTTGCCCTGGCTTTGGCTAAGGTCAACTCATCAATACTTCGGCTTTGCATGGCGGTGGTGGTGTTTTCGATCGCCCTACCGGCATGGTCACAACATAAAACAAACCGGCGCTCCGCGCTTGAGAACTTGAGTCGATACGAAAAAGTGGGTGCCGAGGCGACTCCTCCGCCCAACGTGAATTTCGACAATGAGGCCGCGAAGGCGGAAGCGGGTTTCCCTCATGTCGATCCCAAATCTGTGACTTCGGTTGACGTGAAATGCCGAGAAGAAGGGCCTGTGATCATGGGCAATCACCCCTGCCGAGACAAAGGAGCAACACCAGGCTATTTGAGCCGAGTTGAGAAATTCGTCAAAGAAGCGTTGGCCATCGAAAATTACAATTATTACATCGGATCAACCACGAACTTCGCCACTGGTATTGGGTCTCTCAGCGCAACCCCCGTGTGCAATATCAGTCAGGGCGAAGAGCACCGCAATCTACTGCCCAAAAACTCGGGCTGCGGCAAGTGGTGCAATGTTCGCGTTGAGACCTCGTCGATATTGGGTTTGGTGACCGTTGGCGGAGACCTCTTTGTCGACGATAAGAATGGCGGCTGCAGCCGGGAATACGGTTGGTTTCGCGGCGCCTTCGTTCAGGTCATGAACTACTACAAAGAGAAAGTCTTCGCTGAGTTCAGGAACAAGAAGGTTCAATTGGTCGATATTGAAGGAGTGAAGCCTTGCGCTGGCATCGCAGCTGATGTGATCAGGGCCCAAGCTGCCACCGATAACGCGCTTGAAAGAGTGGTTGCGGTGCAAGGAATTGAGCGGGCCGCGGCGGCAAGTTGCCCGCATCTTGAGAAGAGCCGAGGTCTCGCTAGCCTTGGCAAGAAGACCCCATTTGAAAATGAACTGAACTCACATGGGGCGTGCTTCATGGGGATGGCGCAGCTGCGATTGGCCTCATTGTGGTCTGGATTTCTGGGATGCGAAATCCGTTGGCGGGCTTCGAGGGACTTCGAGCAAGAGTTCGGATCAATTCAACAATGGGTCAATGAGACGAAAGTCGCGATTTCAGATCGCTGCAAGAGTTTCGCGAGCAGTTGCGAGAAGGGAAATGGGGATTCGGCCCTTGCCGGCAACCAAAGTTGCGATGACAAGATGCGTACTCGTCTTTTTATGCAATGCTATCAAAAAGAAGTCCCGCTCTATCTCAAAAATAAACTGCAGAGATATAATACCTCGACGCCAGCGGAGTTTCCGCAAGATTTCTCGAAAAATGACGAGCCCACGGGTGATTTTGGGATTTCATTTGCGGCGTTGAATGTCAAAGCGCTTTTATCTGCGATGAGTCGCAGGCGGCGAAATCGAAAGCTCGGCAGAGCATTGGTTGCATTGGTCGCGATGGCGCTCGCGTTTTCAGGGTGCAGCGGCGATGACCCTGAGATCGCCTGTCAGCCCTGCAATCCGTCGCTGGGAAGTCAGCAAACAGGTTGTATTTATCAGGCGTGCATGCAAACGATGTACTTCTGCCTGCAGTTTGACCGCATCACCAGGAAAGAGTCGAAGACGAACGTCGTTGATCCGAACGTGGTTCTTGACCGCGAGTTCGGCGAGAACGCGACCAATACGATTTGCATCACGGCCAAAGATCAAAAGTCTGACGTCTTGACGATGGGCAAACTCAGGGAGGAAAAGTTCCAGGCCGAGATACAAGAAGCGTACCGGACTTCGTTCAATGCGACTACCCGCACCTACGATTGCGGAGACGATTGTCTCTCAAGCCTTGATCCGAACAATGCGCAGGCTCAGGCTAGAAAAACTTGGGAAGCCTTTTTAGAGACCCATAAGCTAAAAGCAGAATCCATTTTCAAGGCCGCGGGTGACTGCCGAGAAATCGGGGGATTGAGCCGAACCGAGGACGATCTCGAAAAATACGCTGAAACAAGCGGTAGCGCGAGCAATAACGTCAGCCGTTTGAATTCTCATGACATCGCGGCCCTTCAAAAGGTGGTCGGACAGCTTGGGGTTGACGCGGGCGGGTTCGGTGCTGGGGCGAACTGCCCTCAAACTCCCGGAACAACCAATATCGATGGCAGGGGGGGTGTTACCCTCGATGAGCTTGCAGGAGATTTAGCGGGCCTCAATCGTGTGCTGGGAGGAGAGAACCTTGAAATCGATGAACATAAACCTTCGCTCGCTGGCGGAAAAGGAGGCGGTAGCTCGACCGCCGCTGATCGCGGAGGAAGCCCTAATAAACCTTCATTGAGTTCGGTGTCTCGCGCCCCAGGCTCGCAGTCAGGGTTGCCCACGGTGGCGCTCACAGGCTCTTCGGCAAGTCAGGGAGGGGCGCAAGGTATGCCACAATTCAAGGGCCTGGAGGGAGGCGGCAAGCAGGCGGGTCTGGAAGGATCGCCCGCTTTAGGTGAGCATCAAGCGGGAACTCTCACCGCCGGAACGGCGTTCGGAGAGTCAGCCGCCGGTGGGGGCGGAGGGGCGCAGTCTAAATCATTTTCATTTGGATCGCAGCCAGACCCTTCAATCAACGGAGGTGGCGCCACCGACGTTAAACTCGGCGGCGCGTCTGGCCCTGGCTCAGTGTTTTTGGGCGGAGTCGACCTCGATTCCTATTTCGCCCGTGTCGGAAAGACTTCTCTCTTCGAAGTGGTGAATAAGCGAATGAACAAGTGGGGAAACGAGATCGAAGTCGAGAGGCAAAAGGGCGAATTCCGCAGGTTATCGCGATGATTTTTGGGCGCGTTGCCTCGATTTTTTTTGCGCCGCACATAAACTTTGGCGGTTTACTAATAGTAAGTCTACTCAATCGTAAGTGACTTATTTTGATTCATGATGCGGTAAATAAATTTAGTTTTTGATGCAAACTGTCGTTGTTTATTTCTCGACAGTCCCAGAATTTTTTCCTCTCATGCCAAACATGGAGGAAAAAATCATGCGTATTCTTTTTTCAGTGGTAGCTTTAATGGGACTTAGTTCATCATTTGCTTTGGCCGACACGTCGATGTTCAATACCGACAACAGGGATGGTTGCATCCCTTATCGATGTAACGTGCGTGCGGAAGAAAAAGGCGCTCGTTGCACCGTAAAGGGCGAGATCTGCTCATTGAGAGGTTCGGAGGCAGCCGTTGATCAACGAGGCGGACCCAGGATCTCAATGGAAGTTGATTGCACCAACGGATTTGAACTCGAAGATCGTCGCGTAGAAGTATTCAGTTCGACAGATCGCGCTCTTCTCCGCGGGGAAGAAGATGATAAATCTGCCGACCTCGAACTTCGCGCAAATGGTTCTAGCAACGATACCTTTCGCGCTCACCTGACAACGGCGGTTGATGGCGGATCTTCTTACGAGTATCACGGTCGCTGCCACATCGGTGGTCGCAACAACGATCGTCCTCGAGCTGAGTAATCCTACTGGCTTGATAAAGAACAGTGATTGCGCGAACCCAACATCTCAAGTGAAAGGTTTGCGCAATCACTTGTTCGATTCATTTGGTGAAAGCGTTAAGTTTTTTGAAAAGCTCTTCCTCATCGTCAACGTAGCCAATCGGCTCAACTATATTGCAATCCAACTTTTCTTCTTCGAGAAGCTTTTTGATTCCGGCGCCATGCGAGCCGCCGTAAAGAAGCGCCACGTTTCTTGACGTGGCGTGTTTCAGTTTTGAGATGGCCAAGCGATTTCTCTTCTCGGATGAGGCTTCGATCCTTGTTACGGCTTCCTTGAGTTCTTGTTTCAGTCGTCTCTCTACCTCGGAATAAGAAGCCGATTTCGGGAGGCCGAAAGCTTCTCTTGCCCCCTCAAGATAAACTTGCGCCCGTGCCGGATTATTCTTGTGCTGATCAAGGCGCGATAAGAAGCCTAGCGTTCCTCTGGCGTCCGAAAAGGCGAGATTGGCTTCTTTGACCAAGGCGTCTTCATCGCCGCAAAGAGTAGTGATCTTATCTGCATGCTTCGCTTCAAGCTTGAGCCCGATATGGCTCAGGATTGAAGCATAAGACTTCTTTTCGGTTTCCTTCTTTAAAGATGAAATATCCCAACCATTGAACTTTGTCGTAGAGTTTTGCGAGAGTTCGCCAGAGCAGCCTTCTACGATGATTTCTTTTAAGAAGCCGCTGCTTACCCATCGGTCAAGCTGCTGATAAAGTGCGGCCTGATTCTTGGCCTGGGGTAGCTTGCCCGAGGCGTTTTGATCTTGGGTCATCGTCGAAGGAGCAAGATGCCATTGTTTAAAGATCCAGACAGCCTTCTCTCCGTTGCCTTTTCTGCATTGTGCGACGACCCTCCCCAAAAGAGGGTCGATTTGTCCGGCGCTGGGCTGGGTCTTGGCGGTCGAAGCGCCTGATCCCGCTAAAAAAGTCGCCATCAGAATGAGAGTCGACGGGATTTGCATGCCTTCAAGCCTACCTTGCCTTGCGATTTGTGAACAGAACGATTACTCTTTCTGAGAATTTGAAAGGACGTTAGATGACTTCTCTAGAGCCGCAGGCCGTGTCGCAGCAAAACCGGGGTGCCGATGCCCGATATTATTCCGAGAACGGGTACGTCGTGTGTTCGAACCTTATCCCTCATGGTTTCATCGATCGACTCCTTGAAAGTTATGAGAAAGAGATCCGTCCTTCTAATCATCCGTTTTACCGGCAGAGTTCGGGCAAGTATGAAGTCAATAAAAGAAATGAACACGGTTACGTCGTTCAGTCTTTTCTCGATATCCACGACTACGAAAAGTTTAAGGCTTTCTCGGAGAGGTCGCTGGATCTGTTCACCTGCCCGAGGCTTTTATCGAAGCTCAGCGAAATCACGGGAGCGCAGTCTTTCAACTTGATGCAGACCATGCTTTTTGATGCAAACACCGCTACTCAGCCTCACCAAGACTGGTGGTACCTTGATACCGTTCCCAATGGACATCTGATCGCCGCATGGATCGCTATGGAAGACATTGATGAGCGGGCTGGCAGATTCTATGTTTTAAGAGACACCACCCAGGTCGACCTTCATAGCGATACGCCGAACTTGCCGCACCTGACTTGGATTCGGCGCGTCGAGGAATATCTGCGCGGCCATCCGGAAAAAGTCGTGGCTCCGGCGCTGAAGAAAGGCGACGTGCTTTTCTGGAATTCACGAACTATTCATGGGGCGTTGCCAACGCAAGACCCGAGTTTTTCAAGGAAGTCGCTTACGGCGCATTATATCCCTTCGACCATGAAGTTTGGAAACCTCTTCAAAGTAAAAGACTATATTGAGTACAAAGAATTTCGAGGGGTAAAATTTTTCAAGAACCAGCCCGATTACACGTTTTGGAATCACCTGAAGTCCGAGTTTAAGCTCAAGGCGTACAACTCGCCGCGGCTGCTTAAATTCTTGAGAAGATTTCAGGGAGTGCTGGCCAAATAGGCCGACCTCGGAAGCCGCGCGTATTTTGGCGAAGCTCTGTTCCTGGGGCCTAATTTAAAAAAGTTGAGTTTATTTCGCCTTGCGACGTGATTTCTCGAAAAGAAGCTTTAGAGTCTCTTCCAATGGAGCCGATGGAGAGGCGTCATTCCACGAAACCTTCTTATACTGAGCAGAGCTTAGAGCCGCCTTGGACTCTACAACAGTTCATTGGATCATACGAACCGTACATTACCCCTGAAGTCTTGGTGTTGATCTTTGTTGAAAGCTTGCTTGTCTTGGAAGGGTTTCACCGGCGAGGACGCTTTCATGGAGTGCTAGACGCTCAAAACATATTGATTGACCAAGATGGTTTGATCTCGCTTACGACGCCAAAAGGCGTCACGGTCGATCAAATAGCGGCCACCCGCTTCACGGATCTTGTGATGATCGGCAAGACTTTTTTCGATCTGATCCTGCGCTACAACCGCAGTCGAGCGAGAATTCACCCGTGGCTAGAGAAAATCCTCTATCGGGCTGGTGGCCGAGAACGAAAGGCGGGGTACAACACCGCCTGGGATTTGAGGGCCGACCTGCTCGACTTCTTGCAAGAGCTCAGCCTTGAGGGGTTCTTCCTCGTGCATTTCATCGAGGCGCCCGCTGCGTTCAATCGGTCGGTCGGCATCGTGATGGGCGATCGCCAGGTAAAGCGAGTGGAAAAACTGATTCGGCACCGGCACCGGAAGCAGGCTCTCTCAGAGCTTTATTTCTTGCTAGAGGTCACCCCTACGAATGTTGCGGCCTCAAAAATATTCTCGAAACTCAAACAAGGAAGGACTTTGCTCCTTGCTCGCATGGCCTATGTCGCGGCGATCGTCGGTTTGATCGTGCTAGGGGCGTCGGTTTTTTTGGAAAATTACAGAGGCGAGCGCTCGAAGCCCTTGCTTATCGAACCCGTGCCTGCCAGGAGATCTCCAAATGCAGAGTCTGAATTTGGCGAATCGAACGCCAAGGCGACAGGCTCAATAGAAATTATTCAAAAATCTCGTTCCATCCCTGGGCTCTCGGTCCTGCATCCCGATAAGGGCCTGGTTTCCCTCGAGCTTGACCCCGATACCTTGGCCTATTTTGACGGAAGGCCAGGTGAAGTGCCCGCCAGGTCTAACGGAGCGCAGATTTGGCTTTCCGCCGGCACTCATTCAATCACGGTGACAAAGAAGGCCACCCCGCCAGTGATAGGGCAGATCGAGGTCAAGCCAGGTTCATCGACCGAAATCATCGCTCGACTGGTAGCCAATCCCTAAAGACTTGCGCCGACCTCCCGAAAAGAGAAGTGTAAGGGAGACACTGTGTCGGCTTCTACTGGGCAAAATTTATCACCGGGCTTTGAATCGCCCTCACGGTTGCTGGTCGTCGTCGTGCCAGCCTACAACGAGAAGACGAACATCGCGGGAGTGCTCGCTGAGTTGAGCGCTGTGCGTCTTGAGCGTACCACGGTCGAAGTCGTGGTGGTTGACGACGGTTCGACAGATGGCACCGCTGAGTTAGCAAGGCGCCTGGGAACCGAAGTTGTTTGTTTGCCTTTTAATATGGGAATAGGCATGTCGGTGCAGACCGGCGTTCTTTATGCGTTAAAGCGAGGCGCGGACTTTGTTGTTCAAGTCGATGGAGACGGTCAGCATGTTCCCGGAGAGATTTCAAAGCTTCTCGCCGTTTTGGAAACGACAAGGAGCGATGTCGTCGTCGGCAGCCGGTTCGCCCGCAAGAGGCGAGGTGGTTTGGAAAGCACGACTCTGGCGAGGTGGCTAGCCGGGCGTGCTCTTGCAATGGTCGTGCGCTTGCTAACCGGACAGAGGTTTTCAGATACGACAAGCGGCTTCAGGATCTACACCAGACGAGCGGCCCAATTGGTGGCCCATTCCTACTCTGACGATTATCCCGAGGTGGAAGCGCTCGTAGCGCTGGTTCGCCGAGGCTTTCAAGTTACCGAGATCGGGGTTCAGATGCGCCGGCGAATCCACGGGAAGAGTTCGATCGGGGCCTGGAAGTCGATTTATTACTTCATCAAAGTCATCCTCTCTTCCTGCATTGAGAAGGTGCGCGCATGATCGCATTGGCGGGTCTGCAGCGCATCGAGCTGATCGCAGTGCTTGCTTGCGGCGTGCTCGCCGCCACGGTTTTCGAGCTCGTGAGAAGGGGAAAGATAAAAGAAAAATATTCGCTGCTCTGGTTTCTGACGGTCGCGTCTCTCTCTATCTTGTCTCTCAAAAGAGAGTGGCTCCATTCGTTGGCGTCGAGTTTCGGGATTTATTATCCTCCTTCGGCTTTGTTTTTGGCCTTGATCTTCTTCGTTATTTTCATCCTGATCCATTTCAGCATGGTTCTCACGAAGCTCATGAATCAAAACCAGAAGCTAGCTCAAAGAGTCGCTCTTCTTGAAGTAGAGGTCTTGCGTGAACAAAACAAGGCAAGATGATCGATCGCCGTTTGTCTCGGGTAAGTCGGCGCCAGTGACCGTCATCATATTGAACTACAATGGCGCGGACGTCGTTAAGCGCTGCGTGCGGTCGTTCGCGGCGCAGAGGGTTTTGCCAAAACAGGTCTTATTTATTGACAATGGCAGCAGCGATTTTGATCAAAACGAGTTGCGTTCGTTGTTCGGGACAAGGTACTCGAGCCGGTTGCGGTTTCTCGCGTTCAAAGAAAATCTCGGATATAGCAAGGGAATGAACCGCGGTTTGGCCTGGGTATTGGCCGAACCGAATCCAACCGAATGGATCATGACGCTCAACAACGATACGGCTCTCGAAGAGGATTTTTTCGAGTCGTTGCTTAAGGTGGCCGAAGCAATCAAAGACCAGAGCAAATGCTCCCTAGGAATGCTCTCACCCAAAGTGTTGTCGATGTCCTCGCCGGACGAACTTGATGCCGCGGGGCTTGTTCTCAGTCTCGATGGCATGAGTTCCGCGAGGGGTCAGAGAGAGAAAGACCTCCGGCAGTATGATGATAAACTAGAAGTATTGGCTCCGAACGGGGTCTCGGCCATTTACAGGGCCTCGATGTTGCGGCAGATCGGATTGTATGACGAGCGATTCGAGGCTTATTGCGAAGACACCGACCTGGGGTTTCGAGCCTGGCTCGCCGGGTGGAACTGCCGGTTCGAACCAGCGCTGCGCTTGTACCATTCCCGCTCGACAAGCCATGGCAACCACAGTTTGAGAAAGCTCTATTTGGTCGAGCGGAATCATTTCTGGTTCGCCATCAAGAATTACCCGGCGCCGCTACTGATCCTTGGGCCCGCGTTCACGGCCTGGCGTTATCTGGTTCAGGCATACAGCATTGCCCGAAAGAGAGGTCAGGGCAGGGGATTTTCTTTCCAGGCTAAAACCCGCTTTTTGGTGTTTGCCACGCTTCGCGCCTTATTTGACGCTCTTAGAGGCTCTCCCGAGATGTTTCTCGCTCGGATCAGATTAAGGAGATTGCGAAAACGGTCTGAGATCGAGGTTCTTACGACGCTTTGGAGAGGCCGCCTGAACTTTCAAGAGCTTATCTTGAAAGAGTAAGAGGATGAGCGCCAGCAGCGCGAAGCCTGAGATTATTTTCGCAACCGTTTTTACAATCGTATCGCGGAATTTCCAAGCCACCTTGTGCTTTCCTGGCGGAAGGGACGCCTGAAGGGCCCCGGAACTGGGATGGGTTTCATTGGACTTCAAGATCGTCCCATCGACCACCGTCGTCCATCCGGGATAATCAAAGACATTTAGTTGAAGCGTGGTGGTTTGAATCGCCAAGACAACACATTCTATTTGGCCTAACTTTATCTGAGTGCAACGGCTGTCGGCTCTTCCAGAAAGAACCTCGACCAACTCTTGTCGTTGTTGAGAGGGTGGAATTGAAACCTTCACAGGAATCGGGCTTGCCGCGGGTGCTGAAAGTGAAGCCGAGGTGGCTGACTTTCCAAGGTAGCCCAGCGCCAGGATCGGAACTAAGATCAGCGCCGCTTTCTTTGATGCCAGTGTTCGCGCGAACCAAACGCCAAGCCAGGTTCCGGTGAGAATGCACGATGCCAGAAGGGCGTCGCTGAAGGCCTGCGGAGGGCGAAAGAGATCAAACCAAATCTTTGAAGCGGGATGAATGAGATAAATGCACAATCCAAGAATGGGCAACAAGAGCCTCGCATACGGATCAAGCCTTGCATTCCAAAGCCATTTCCACAAACCGCTAATGAGACCAACGCCCCACAAGACACCAAACGAATTTCTCGGATGTGCCCACTCTTGAATGCTCAAAAACGCATAAGAGCTGGGCAAAAATCGAACAAGGCGATGCTCAAAGAGCGCCGGGATCCAGTAGAATGAGGCCAAAAGCATTCCCGTTGCCATTGAACCCAGAAGAAGAAACGGTCCTGAAAGCGATCGACGGGAAAGTACGAGGAACAAAACTGTGAGCAGAGCTGCGGTAAGCGAATAGGCGGGCGGGCATAACCAAAGCGCTGATGTCGCGGCCACGCTTCGCAAGAAAACGAATTTAGACCTGTCTTTATTCAAACCGACGAGCCCAAAAACGAACCAAGGCAAACACGCAAGAAAGAGAAGGGTTTCCAATCGAGAATCTTGCAAGGCTCTTAATGTTGCGGGCGCAAAAATAAGGCTCGCACCCCCTAAAAACGACAGCCCCATGCGTCTGAAAGCTTGCTCGTATTTAAGGGCTTCGCTGAGCAACATAAACAGGCCGTAGGCAGCGGCAAAGAGCAGGAAGAATACGTAGATTCGCGCGGAAAGCTGAGGGCTTGAAGTCATCGCATGGAAAAGTTCTAAGGGATAAGAAACGAGAGGGGACCTAAAAGTGAATTCAGGGCTTCCAAAGCCATGGTTTGCTTCAAAGTTCCAACTTGGGATCAAGTTCCCCTGAGCGATATTCTGATGAAAGTGTCGGATAGACGAAACGTGCCGGTCAAAAGTCGGATGGGTGAATCTCAGCGCCCCCGCGGCCGCGAAAGCCATTAAAAAACCAAAAAATAGCCGCGTGAAAGTCGTCTTTGGCCTCATGCCGCCGGAAAAAGCCGACCACGCCGTTTAAGTTCCCGGAACCGCAGAACCATCAAAGAGGTTTTGATCAACGTTGTTGAGTTCAATTTCGTGACGCCTATTCTGCGATCAATAAAAACGATCGGCACTTCAACGATCTTGAACCCTTTCATCGAGCATTTATAGAGGATTTCGAGCACTATTGAAGGGCCTGTCGAGATAAGATTGTCTAACCCGATTTGCTTAAGCGCATTTCGGCGAAAACACCGGTATCCGCTCGAGACATCCCGAACTTTCAAACCGAGCAAGGTTCGAACATAGAAACCCGCCAGCTTGGTGACGACCTGCCGGTACGGCCCGCGATCATCGTCCGAACCTCCCTCCACGAACCTGCTCCCAAGAACGACATCGGCGCCGCTTGCTGCCGCGTTGAGCAACTCCGGGATGTACTTGGGGTCGTGAGAAAAATCGGCATCCATTTCAATGACGAAATCAGAGTCGCTTGCGAGGGCCTCTTTAAATCCGACGATCCCCGCGCTTCCTCTTCCTCGTTCATTCTTGCGCGTGATCAATCTTACTTTCGAGTTTTTTGCCGCATATTCCGCTACAGCCTCGCCGGTCCCATCGGGTGAGTTGTCGTCTACGACCAAAACATGAATCTCTTGGCCCGCCACTTTTAATGACAGAATCGACTCGATCAGACGGCTAATGTTCCCCCGCTCGTTGTAGGTTGGGATCATAATCGTTGTTTTGCTCATATCTCTAACGAGTTAACATGTACTCGATAGAAATTACACTTGGTTTTCAGTTTCAGGCTATTATAAGCTCGCCACTACACGTTTTCATTTGTCAGCAGAGAGAGCGCATGGGGAAATACAAATTCGATTGTTTGGACTTTCGCGGCTATAAGCCCTGCGTCGCAAAGAAAACTTGCGACACTTGTGATCAATACGAACCCTGGGATCGAAAGATTGTCATCGTAAAACTAGGCGCCCTGGGCGATGTGATGCGCACGACGCCGGTGCTCTATGCCTTGAAGCGCAAGTATCCGCGAGCGCAAATCACTTGGGTCACTAAGCGCAACGCGAAAGACATGCTCGAAACGAGCCCTCGCATTCACCGTTTGGTTTATGTCGACCAGCCCGACGGCGGAGGCATGTTGCGTTTGCTGGCGGAAGAGTTTGATGAAATGCACTGCTACGATAAAGAAGACGCGGCCATCTCTCTTGCCACCCTGATCAAAGCCAAAAAGAAGTACGGATTTCATATGAATTCGCTGGGGCAAATGGCTCCTTTGAACGAGGCTTCGGAATACTGTTTTGATCTTGGGCTTTCTGACGAACTGAAGTTCCATAAAAACCAGAAGACCTATCAGGAGTTGACCTACGACTGTTCCGAGCTTCAGGTGCCGGATTCCATGGATCCCTATGATTTTAATTTACGTGACTCTGATCGAGAGGCTGCACGGTTTTTAATGACGAGGTTGCGTTGGGACACTAAAAGAGGCGTCAGCCGTCCTCCGGTCATTGGGTTGAATACAGGCTCTGGAAAGGTTTTTCGGACCAAGCAATGGTTAGAGGAGTATTTTCTCGAGCTTAGCAAGCAGCTCAAAAAGAAGCTCAAAGCCCGAATTATCTTATTGGGAGGCGAAGATGAAGATGCCCGCAATAAGCGGCTTTCAGCCAAACTTAAGGGAATCGCGTATTATCCCGGTGGATCCTTTTCAATAAGGCAGTTTGCCGGTCTTCTTGAGCAATGTGACTTGTTGGTCACGGGCGATACCTTAGCAATGCACTTGAGTTTAGCAGTCGGAACTCCTCCAATTGTTTTATTTGGGTCTACTTGTGAACAAGAAGTTGATCTCTATGGAACGGGCCAGAAACTTGTTTCAAAGCCCGCGTGTGCCCCATGTTACAAAAACGAGTGTGATCAGCCAGATTGGATGAGGTGTATGAAAGACATCACCCCCGCTCAAGTATTACAGGCTGCAACCCAAATTCTTCGTATTCGAGGTAATTCTACTCGTCCCCCTCGACGTCCTGCTTGAGTAACCTAAAAGTTGGTGTTATATGCACCCTCCTATGGGAAAACAGGTAGGAATTTTTATTCGTGAAATGCGTGAAAAACGCGGTCTAAGTCAAGGCGATGTCGCAAGACTGCTGAAACTCAAGACGGCTCAGTCTATTAGCAACATTGAGAGAGGAGTTTCTCCGCTTCCGCGCACGAAGATCAAGCGCTTGGCGGATATCCTTGGAATCAGAAAGAGCGAAATTGTAACCATCGTTTTACGAGAAGTTCAAGACCGCTACTCCAAGGTTGTTGGGGTACAAGGTGGCTCAATCTTGGTTTCCAGTGGCTTGAAGTCCGATGAGTTTGAGCTGCTCCAAGGTCTCGCTGAGAGATTGCGTGAGTCCAAGAGTGGACAGCGTGCAGTACTCAAAAAGCAAATGAGAAAAATCGTTAGCTACAACGCTTAACGATCCTTTTTTACACGATTTTTCGTGTTCTTCTTCTCAAGACTTTTGTGTGCTTGTTGATGGTACTGGTCCTTTTGGGATTGGACCATCAACAATGAGTGCATAGCTTTAAGTTCAGCAATTTCATATTGTGATAGGGCTTGGTCCGTCCAGCCTTTCGACTCATAGGTTTGTGCTAGCGCCAGGTGAGCCGCGGGGTTGTCAGGGTCTTGCCTTGTTGTGTCTGCGAAGAAATAGAGGGCTGAGTCGAGTTTTCCTTTTTTGAGGGCGACTTTTCCTTTTTCATAACTTGAAGCGAGTTTCGTTTGATGGAAGTGGTCCAGGCCGATTGCGGCGACCAGCAGTAAAAGAAAGATGGCTGGTTTTTCGTATTGCTTCAGAGTTGCCAGGCGCATGCTTTAACTTTAAACGATAATCTCAATGTCGGTTGAATTATTTCCAGTGTCGCAAGTGATCGTTGTCGGGGGTACGGGTCAAACCGGGCATCGCCTCCTGATGCGGTTGTGTGATGTCCGTCCGCATGCGAAGGTCTACGCAACCTCACGCACTGTGGGCGAGGACGGTTTTCCTTCGGGAGATCATCCTCAGCTCGTGAAAGATCATTTTCATGAATGGAAAACCAAAGTCTCTTGGCATGGGCTGAACCTTGAGGCCGATGGACGGACTTTAAAAGAGCGACTCCGTTCTCTTGGCTTGTCACTTGACCCTAAAGCCTCGACGGTGCTTCTCTTCTCGGCGGCGTTTACGAACGTCGAGGTGTGCGAGACCGATCCACCGAAGTGCAATTTGGTCAACGAGCAGAATACCATCGCCGTTCTTCAATGGGCCAGGCGGTTGTTCAACGCGAAACTTGTGTTTTACAGCACCGATTATGTATTTGACGGCCAAGATGGGCCTTATTCAGAATCAGATTCGAAAAATCCTCTTTCACAGTATGGGCGATCTAAGGCCGTGGTGGAAGAATGGTTAGAACGCAATGCGCCTGAGGCGTCGCTTATTCTTCGCACCACCGGAGTTTATGATTACTTGCCTGGCTCAAAAAATTTTTTGATGCAGATGTTAGACTTATGGAGCCAGGGCAAGACAACCCGGATTCCCGCGGACCAATTCGCTAACCCGACCTGGGCTGATGATCTTGCTCGGGCAACACTTGAGCTTATTGCGGCCGGATCAAGCGGCGTTTTTCACGTGGCCGGCGCGAGTCATTTGGCGCGGCACGAGTTCGCAAGACTGATCGCCAAGGTGTTTGGATGCCAAGAAAGTTTGATCCTGCCCGTAAGGACCAATGAACTTCACCAGAAAGCTCGACGCCCGTTGAAAGGTGGCTTGAAGACGGAAAAGCTTGAGGCAAAGCTGGGATGGGCGCCCGCAGGCGTGCAAAAGGTGCTCGAATATTTCAAGACATCTTTTTAATTAAAATCAATTTATGCCATTGCAATCAGAGCTTTCCATGGATTTCGGGCAATTTTTGCCATGCCTGTAGACGCCCTCATCT
>JBFMCE010000078.1:0-18715 GCA_040754655.1 Bdellovibrionota bacterium
CACTGGAGCTATAAACTCCTCAGGTTCTCTGAGCGAGTAACCCGCGCCATAAATCGTTTCAATGCGATACTGCATGCCTTGAAGCGCTCGACGCAGACCCACGATGTGCGCATCGATGGTGCGGTTGCTCACGACGGTTCCCTTCCAGACATTCTTCAAGATGTTCGGACGAGAAACCACTTTTCCCGAGTTCTGCATCAAATACCAAAGCAACTTGAACTCAAGCACAGAGAGGGTGCGCAAACTGCCGGCGACCGTCACCGAGAGAGAGGAACGATTTGCGATGAGGTCACCGCATGAGACCTCAACCGGACCCTCGTCAACAAGCTTCGAACGTTTGAGCAGAGTGTTCACCCTGAACGCGAGTTCAGCGATGTTGAGCGGAGTGAAGATGAAGTCATCGGCCATTTCGAGGATGCTGTTCTCGGGGCCAACCTTATTGCTATCGACGGCTAACAATAGCGGAACTTTTCCACGTGTCTCGTTGATGCGGATCACATTCGAAAGCCTTGCGCCGTCCGTAGCCGTTGTCGTGGCGATGATGGCGGCTGGTTGCTCTCCGGGCAGTGAGAGTTGATATCCCAATCCCTCTAAGACCCCTTGAAGATGAGCTCTTTCATCCGCACTTGATACGACTAGAATTTTTTCCATATTAACCCCCAATTCACTGATGTTAGAGCGAACCCTTGTACTAAACACAGTTTAAGCAAATATTAAAAATCAGGGGCTGACAGCAAAAAAATTAAATACCTGAAACCCCGATGCTCAGACCGCCGTCGAGAAAAAGAGTTTGACCTGTCATATATGACGCCTCATTCGAGGCTAGGAAAGCGGCTAGTGAGGCGATCTCCCGCGGATCGCCAATGCGTTTCAACGGAATGCGGTTGATGAATTTCTCTTTTACTTCTGCAGGAATAGCTTGCGTGAGCGCAGATTCAAAAAGTCCCGGAGCAATCGCATTCACCGTGACATTGTATTTTGCAAGCTCAAGAGCCATCGTGCGTGTCATGCCGATGACGGCCGCTTTTGACGCAGAGTAGTTCGTTTGTCCGATATTTCCCAGGGCCGCGATCGACGAAAGGCTGATGATCCTGCCCCATTTCTGCTCAACCATCAAAGGGGCCGCGGCTTGCGAGCAGTTAAATACGCCTTTGAGGTTCACTCGAATCACTTCATCAAATTTCTCTTCGCTCGTCTTGTGCAGCATCGAATCGCGCGTGATGCCTGCATTGTTCACAAGAATATCAAGGCGCCCGAACCTCGCTTTGATCTCGTCGATCAAGGCCTTCGCCGAAGAGTGGCTCGAAACGTCGTGCGTGCTCGCGAAACTTTTTCTGCCCATTTTCTCGATTTCTCTCGAGACGGCCTCTGCGTTTTCTCGATTCAAATCATTTACAACGATGTCTGCGCCGTCTTGAGCCAGGCGAAGCGCGGTGGCTTGCCCCAAACCTCGGCCAGAACCTGTGATAAGAGCGACACGATCTTTGAGACCGTCGTGGTGGTGAGACATGAGTTTTGACCCTCCGTTTTCTTTCGCGGTGAAGGCCGCCATACTAGCCAGGCTTGAGCCATGTTTCAAGCAATCAAGAGGTATGCTAGAATTTAACGAAATGATCCTAAAAGCTTTGACTATCGCCTTTGCGGTTTCTGCTCCGGCAACTGTTTGGGCTGCCATGGCCAGTGTGCTCGGACACCCGGCTCAAGATATTCGACGGATGTTTCCTGAGTCGTCTCGTTACGTCGTGCGCGATTTGATTCCCATACGGCATGCGAAGAAAGATCTTTTGAAAAGAGTCATCGAAGACATCGGTGAAACAATCGCCGATATCGATCAAGAGTATGACACGCTTGAAACGCCGAGAACCTTCTATGCCGTTTATCAAGGCGATCGCTACATTGGGCTAGTCCACGGCGTGAACGTGAGGCTTGATCGGGGCCCAATGCAAGTTTTCGTGGCGTACGAGAAAAAGGGCAAGATCAGAGATGTTTATCTGCAGAAGATGAGCTTTAAAGATGCCCCCATGTTTCGAGCGAAAACGTATTCAGATCAATTTCGTCGTTATGGCTTAGGGCAGCGTTTTGAGGGCATTCACCTGAAGCCCCCGGTGCGTAACCCCACTGAAGAGATTTTGAAGGTGCATCACGCCGTGGTCAGGGCGGTGCGAATGAACATGGCTTATGTGAAGTTTCTTTATAATGAGTTCAACGAGTGAGAAACGGAATCAATCCCATCTTATTGAGGCTCTGCTCTCACAAAAGCCCTTTTTCCGTCTGAGACGACTCTGACTTTCAGTAGTTTTGGACCTTCGTCTTCAAAACCAAAGACAGACTCTACAGCTTCATTATAGGCCTCTTGCCCCACCACTTTTTCTAGATCAACAGAAACTGAAACCCGTGGCTTCATTAAAAGCGTGCGTCGCAAATGATGGGTCGTACTTTTCGAAATGAGCTTGTCTCGGGTGCCGTCAAAAACATAGGCAGCACGGTCTCTGCTTTTAAATTCCTGCGCTAACGAGGGTAAGATGAGCTCTCTTAAGCTTACATCGACCACTACTCCGTCTTTCGGAGTCACTCCTCTGACGTAACCTGCTTCGACCCAGCCCTCTTCAAGTTTCTCTGGCAATGCGAAATCTGCGCGCTCAAGGTCGCGTGTACGATGGTATTGCAAGAAGTAAACTTTGCCGTCAACGTACTGCATTTCTATGATCGGCACGTGTCGGGGGTCAAACCGGGGAAGCTTTCGCACTTTCTTATAGAGCTTGATCGCCGATTGAACGACATTTAATTGGTTTTGCTCAAACCACTGAATTTGGGGATTCTCGGTAAAAGACGCAAAGTCTGGATCAGCTTTCATAGACGGATCGATTTCAAATCGACCCGCTGTAATCTTTGATTGTTCCACGATCGCGTAATTGCCGCTTGTCAACAAGCCTGTGAACTCTTTTAGGTCTGAAAACACATGAAATTTATCGCCGACGGCGCTGTCGGCGACTACGGCGATATTAATGCCCCCAAGTTTTTCCCAAGCGCTAAATGAAATCTCTTTCTTATAAGCTTCGAAATCGAGGCTTGCGGCATCGGTGTATTTTCTGAGGTTTTTGGCTGATAGTTCTCTTAGCCTATCTTGCAAACCAGCTTCGTCTATTTCCCCCTTTTTGAAAGCATCGAACGCCTTCGTCAAAGGCTCTTTTAAATGACCTGTGGGTGGGTAGACCAAACTATCCAAAACTCCAGAAGGGCCATTGTACTCGTCTCGGTGTTCGGTTCTGAATATTCGAAAGGGAAGTCCGGAAGCCAAGGCTTCAGCAAAACTATCAAAAATGCGCGGGGTAGGTACGTAAGACCCCACATAAAGGCCGATTTCCCTCTTAGGTTGTCTGGGCGGGTTGGCGAGATAGTAATCTCTCACCAAAATTTCAGAGCACGAGCTCTCGTTTGCTTGAGCAGTGAGATGGGCGCCAAGAAAAGCGATAATAGCTAAAGTTAAAAACCGCATTGCGACGCTATCTCTACAATGCCGATGAAATTTGGTCAAGTACAGGGCCGCAGAGCTATAGAAAGCAATTGAGACGTTTTCTCTAACTTCTTTGACCGCAGTGAAAAGGTTCGCGTAGATTGTTGCAACCGACGAGTGATACGATAGTGTGCGAACTCGGGATGATGGCCCACTTCTCGAATGCTTTACTTTCGTAAGTCGTGTCAATCAATTGTCTATTCGACGAGTGATCATCTTACTTCAACACCTTGAAATTTTGTCGGTACGAGATTCAAGATCGACTTAACTTCCTCTGGAGAAAGCAGTGGACCATCTTGCGGCATTTCACGATTGACTAAAAGTTCACTCAATTTAGGACTTCCGAGAATTTTCGCCCGTTCCCCTTCGTGGCACGTACCAGTACAAAGAGATTCCATTAACAGATTGGCATCGAGGTTTTGTTCGGCAACCGAATTAGATGTAACAGGAACAGGCGAAATCAATCTATTTATTTCCGTACATAGTCTGGGATCATCTTGGAATCTATATCTCCTAAACTCATCTAGCTCATCTTCATTTAAACCTGCATTTCCTACCATTGCTCTTACGCTTGCAAATTGCTTCTGGAATTTGGGATTTTGGGCAAGAAGTTTCCCCGCAAATAACGTAGTCATCCAACCCGCGCCGGTCCAATCGGTCATTTTATCCTTAGGATTCAATTGAAGATCCTCATGTAATTGTTTCAGATGAGGATCGGGCGGAAAACTATCTTCGTATCTCAAGGGCCCGCATGCCATGGAAGCAAAGAGTCTAATCTGTTCATCTTCAGGCAGTTGCAATAGCCTTCTCTCTGCTCGATCGAAAGCCATCTTGGCTAAAAACCTAAGAAGCCGAAGATTAGGTCTATCTTTAATATCGCTACCTCGACCTTTACCGCTATATGGAAACAAGGGATTCTCTGATGTGCGAGTCCAATCCAAAAGCGCATAAGCTCCGTCTGAGGATTTTACTTTAATAAGTTTTTCCTCGAGTTTTTGTGAGTCTTCATGAGAAAGCGCTTCGTCATCGAATACAAGGGACCCGGGCCAACCAGGGTAGTCACCCCACCTTCCTAGCCAATCGGAGGTATGACAGTTTTGGCATTTGCCTTCGGTTACTCGCCCGTCTTTATTTGGCTCGTTGACATAAGCTAGTATTTTCCCCTTAGGAGAGACTTGAATTAGCCCCGGCTTCGTTACTCCACCGGAGGGATTTCCTCGACCGTCATATTTGAGCTTGGAATGGGTAGTTATCTCTATGTCTTGACATCCCGGCATTGGATTATCATTAAAACTAATGATTACTTTGTCCCCATTGGCATACTCCATAAAGGTGATAGCTCTGAGGTATGTAGAATTGATACATTCTGAGTTTCTTCCCTCACTTCTCTCCATTAAGAGAAAGCTCCCTCTTAGGCCCTTCGGAAAAGCTTTGATCAGATCGTTTCGTTTATGAATACCTTGCTGAGCGGCGAACTCCTGAATAACCTCGAGCGAAAGCGGAGCAGTAATGCCGGAATCTTGCTTACCAGATTTTTCTTTAGCGTAGACGGGTGTAAAAAGAGTAAACAATATCAATATTCCAAATACCCATCTCACGGGTGATGGCAACGCGTTGAAATCGTAGTGAAAATCATTAAAAATTCTCATAACTGAGGCCTCTCTCTACTTGTATACATTTCAAGTATTAAGCCAAAGAGTTTAGGCCGTATGTCCCACGGAAGTCGCTACAGCAAACCTTCGCCTAAGGTTCAAAATGCACTTCCGGCGCCGGAAGTGAGAAATTAGCCAGCTGCCTCCCGCAACACACCCTACACGGACGGATATCGCCGGCTATGATTCAATCTGTTAATATCAATGTCCTAAGTCATTGTGTTGCACTTGGTCCCATGGCTTGCAGATTAGGCTTGGGTCTAACTTTTGGAGAGTCTAGCTATTATGCCTACTGCAAAAAAGCGCATTGGTCACCGTAACGACGTCTACGAAAAGTAATAGTTTGACCAGTTCGTGAGTTTGGTCATTTTAAAGCCTGACCCAGAACTTTCCCCTCAGCACCCGATGGCGCGATGATTCCAAAAGCCGCGCTCAGCGTGGGAGCAATCTCAGACAAAGTGATGCGATCCCACGATTGCAGTTTTCGAAAAGGTTTTCCCTTAAAAACAATGGGAATGCTCGAATCTTGCACCGTGGGGTTTTCATGTTCCGTGCCCCCAGTAGAGGCTTGGGGCACTTGAAGAAAACCTGGACGCGCGGCAAACACGCCATCGCCTGAGCGCTGGGTGTGGGTAGTGCGCGCAAGCTTTTGCGAAATTTCGGTGCCTTGAGTGCGACCTTCGAGAACATCGGTTTTCGCATAGGCTTCGACGACGAATGGTTGGCTACGAAGCCATTTTGCAAGCAATCGTGAGGCATGATCGAGATCGACTTTTTTCTTCGCTAAAAGCGGGCGATTCAGAAAGAGATGGGTTTCGCCCCAAAACACCACAGGGTTTTCGTTTTCACCGAGGTCAAGCTTTGCTCTCATCGCTTTGTTGGCGAGGCTCAGCCCTTCGACATCAGAGTACCAATCACCCGGAAGCCGTTGAGCTTTGGAAAAGATCGGAGCCGGCGAAACTCCGTGATCCGCCGTGAGCACGAAAACCACGTTTTCAATCCCGCCCGGAACCAAAGCATCAAGCTTTGCAAAGAAATCTGCCAGCATACGATCAAGTCTCACGAAGGCGTCTAGCATTTGAGGAGAGTTTGGATCAAAACGATGTCCCAATGCATCGAATGACGAGAGGCTTACGCCCAGAAAGTCAGGTGCCGCATCTTTTCCTAAACCAAGATTCTTCGTTACTTCGAGCGCGGTGTCTAAAATATAAGCGTTGCCCCAGGGCGAGATCAGAAACGGAACAAGTTTTTTCTGAATGGGATGAGGGAACTGCTCTCCGAGGCCCAAGGTCTTTCCGATCATTTGCGGTTCAAGGGTGTACGAGAGCGAATATGCTTTTTCTGGCAAGAGTTTGGTCCACGTTTGTGGAACTCGTTTTTCGAGATAATCGTACTTGTTCCACTCTTGAAGCCACAGAGGTGTTTTTTCGACATAGTATTTGCTGGTGATCCAAGCTTGAGCGAGTTCTTCATACCAAAGGGCGAGGTCGGCGCGGTGCCCGCCCAATAAAATCGCTGAACGGTCTTTCAAGGAAACTCCGGCGACTTTTGCTCGTCCGGCCGTGGCATTCTTAAGTTCATCTGCAAATGTTGAGACTTGAAGGTTTTTCGGGGATCGTCCTCTTCCAAGTTCACTGAGTTTGGCGGGCAGTTCAGAGGTGTGCACCAGTGGTGAACTCTGATCTTCCATGCAGTAAACCGCATCACCAAGTGACTCCTCAAACCAACGGTGGGCGATGATTCCATGCAGGGAAGGAGGTGCTCCGGTTGCGACGGCAGCATGTCCTAGACCAGTGATATTGATGGCGTGACCGGTTTGCGCGTTTTTGAAGTAGGCGCCGTTGTCGGTAAGATAGCGAAAGCCGCCGGGCTTAGAGCCTTGTTTTGCGGGTAAAAGCAAAGAACCGTATTTAGTAAGGTAGTCGCTTCGCAACTGATCGACTACGATCGTTACGACAAGGCGGGCGGGTGGGTTGGAAAGCAGCTCTGCTTTTGCCTCAGCTGATCCACTTATCCACAGAATTATCCACAAAAAGAAGATTTTCGGTGTGCGCAACATGTTTTGGACCTCTAAAAGAATGAAAAGCTACTGCGGCAAACGATTCATTGCCTGTGCCAAGAAAAACCGGGAACAAAAAATCCTCACAGCCCACAGGGGGGATGCTCCGGTTTTTTGTTCCCGGTTTTTCTTGTCTCGGCTCATGCCTCATTTGCCTCGCGACGCTTTTCATTCTTTTAGAGGTCCTTAAAACAATGCATGAGCACACCGACAAAATCAACTTTCCAAGGAGCTCCTGACGGAATCTTAACTGAAAACGCGCCGAGACTTTGAGCCTTCGGTTTCAGTTAGAATCCTAGGACCTTGTTACCGAAATCCAAATCTTGGCATAGCGACGCCCAAACTCTTATGACGCCGCCCATCGGCAGTGTGCACTTCACGACGCTCTTCATCTTCTTTGCATGAGATGCAGAGAGTCGCCGTTGGACGCGCCTCGAGGCGCTTGATTTCGATATCGTGCTCACAACTATTGCACCTGCCGAATGTGCCTTCTTCAATGCGCTTGAGGGCTTCGTCGATCTTCTTGATCAAAAGCATCTCTCGATTCCTCAACCGCATGCGAAGGGCTTGCTCCACATCGGCTGATGCCTGATCCACATCGTCCATGCGATCGTCGTGACTCACTTGAAAGTCATCACGAATGATCTTGTCGTTGTAGAGAACGTTGGCCTTTTGCTGCTCGAACAACTTCTTAAACCGCTTGAGAACTTCCTTTTTCATAACCCCCCCTTTGGGTCGCCCGTTACTGCCATGGGCTTTGATGTTTATCGTTGTACGTACGTCTTGGTTTTGTTCTTTGGCCTCAAGAGCAGCAATCCCCCATCGCTTTTCTTGAGGCCATCGAGCTTATGTCCATCCCTTTTGGACAATAGACGGGAGCATCCTTATCCCCCCTTTAAATCCAATAAGACTTGTTTAGTGATTTCAGTGAGCGTCTCGAAAACGCCTATGCCTTTTGACGCCACCGCTTCGAATTCGGGTACCGATCTTTCGCCACGGTGACGGTTGAAAGTTTGCGCAAGCTCAACCACGGGAACCGCGGAAGGGAGATCGCGCTTATTGAATTGAAGAACAAGAGGAATTTTTTGAATGTCGTAACCTTGAGTTTCGAGATTTGCGCCAAGACTTTCATAACTCTCGAGGTTTGCCTCCAACCTCTCACGCTGGCTGTCTACTACAAAGACTATGCCATCGACTCCCTTGAGGATGAATTGGCGTGAAACCTCGTAAAAACTCTGCCCGGGAATCGTATAAAGATGAAAGCGCGTCTTGAACCCGCGCACTTCCCCAGCATCCAAAGGAAGAAAATCAAAGAAGAGCGTGCGTTCATTTTCGCTGGAAAGGCTGATGAGTTTTCCTCGGGCATTGTCTGTGGTGCGGTCGTAAATGTACTGGAGATTCGTGGTCTTACCGCTGAGTCCGCAGCCGTAATAGACGATCTTGCAGTTGATTTCTTTCGTATTGTAATTGATGAACGTCATAGCTTGGTCTTTTGGTTTTAAACTACGCCAGCCGCTTCACGGCAACTTCAGGCCTTGTTCAAAACAAAAATCCCTACGCTCTCCCCGAACCCAAAACTTCCTGTTTAACTACAGTACAACCTACCCTAAATGCCACCACACCAGTAACCTTTCGCCACCGACTGGGCATTCCCACAATTTGCGACCCGGTGACTTTTTGCACCATGGCCATGAAACCAAACTACGCACTGGCCACCCTGTTTTCAATCGCGCGGCCAATGGTCTGTCGATCAATGTATTCCAAAACCCCACCCACCGGAATACCATGAGCGATTTTTGTCACACTCACTCCCAAGGGCTTGAGCAACTTCGTGAGGTACACGCCCGTTGCTTCGCCCTCAACCGTTGGATTGATCGCTAAAATAATTTCGTTCACTTGCGAGCGTTGCAACCTCGCAATGAGTTCTTTGATTCGAATTTGTTCGGGGCCTATTCCGTCAAGCGGAGACAGCACCCCGTGCAGAACATGATAGCGGCCGTGAAAACGCTGGCTGTTTTCAATGGCAAGAACGTCGGCCGGTTTTTCCACGACGCAAATGATTTCAATCTTTCTTCGCGAATCAGAGCAGATCTGACAAAGGGCTGTTTCAGTAAAAGTAAAACATTCCTCGCAAAGGCGGATCTTTTGTTTGGTTTCGAGCAGAGTCTCGGCCAGTGAGCGCACCTCAGCTTCTTCAGCGCGCAGAATATGATAAGCCAGGCGAATTGCCGTTTTTTCTCCTATTCCTGGAAGCTTGGACAACTCTAAGATGAGTTTCGAAACAGGATCGGACATTTAAAATATTCCTGGGATACTCAAACCGCCGGTTACCTTCGACATGGCATCGCTTACCATTTGAGAAGCGTTCTTGAGCGCTTGGTTTGTCGCTTCAAGCACCATGTCTTGAAGCAGGTCGATGTCATCTGGGTTTACGACTTCGCGGTTGATCGTGATTGAAACGATTTCTTGCTTTCCATTGGCCACGACAGTGACCATCCCGCCGCCAGCAGTGCCTTCAGCAGTCTTGTCTGCCATCTCAGCCTGGATCTTTTGGATCCGCTGTTGCATTTGTTGGGCCTGTTTCACCAAGTTTCCGAAACCGCCGCTACCGCCACCGAAACCACCACCACGGGTCATGGATTTGATTCTCCTCTTAATTCCAACTTTTCAAGCTTCGCCCCAAGCAACTGCTGGGTCGCTCGCATCGCCTCGCTTTGAAGAACCGCTTTTTTGCCTTCTTCAATCAAGTTTTTCTTTCGCTCTTCTTCTTGCGATTGGAGCGATTTCGTTGCGAGCACCTCTTTATACTCGAGACGCACTGCGCTTCCCAAGTAGTTTTTAAGAAGTTGATTCAGAAGATCGCTATAAGCGCGAGAAAGAAGCTGGTCTTTATAGAAAGAGTGGTCTTTTGTGTAAGACAACTGGATGAGCGTGACATTGCCGTCGCGCGTAATCGCTTCTAATCCCATATGCTCAAGCACCGAGCCCACCAAGGGTTTCTGAGCTTTCACGAAAGCAACCGCATCTTTCCAAAGGTTGCCAGGGTCTGCCGGTAAATTGCGCGTGTGCTGCTGTTGTTGAGGCTCTTGAGGTTTTTGCGCCTGCGAAGCGATGGATTCACCCTGTGGCCGCGGCTGATGAGCCTGCGATCTCAGAGGAGAGGGGCTTGGAGTGGCTAAGGGTGTCTTTGCAGCAGCCACATTTGGCGTTGATTGCGGCTGAAATCCTTGTTTTTCAGTTCTAACCAGATCGTCTGGGCTCTTCAAGTCTTCCAGGCTGATGAGGTCTTCCCCAGTAGCCATCTTGATGACCAGCACATCCATGACCATTTTTGGAATCGAACTGCGCGCCACATCTTCCAGGCCATGGTTGAGAAGCCGGAAGAGAAGATCAAGCTCTTCAAGAGAACGAAGCTGCGTCAGCGTCTTGAGATCAGCCGAATCTACATCAGAAATATCAAGATAAGTTCTAAGATCAATCAATTGCGTTTTCTCTTCAAGCAGTCGCGCCACCATGAGCTGTCGCAAATAACGCAATAGCTCGCGGCCGAATTGTTTCAGGTCAAATCCGTGCAAATAGACTTTTCCCACGGCTTCCAATGCCGAAAGGGGTTGCCGTCGCAAGATCCCAGTCACGCAATCAAGAATTGTTTGTTTATCAATCAGACCCAAGGCTTGGGCGACCGTGGTCGCTTCGATTCTCCCAGCCCCGATGGCGAGGATTTGGTCAAGCAACGAGATCGCATCGCGCATGCTGCCTTCAGCTTCCCTCGCTAGAAGGTTCAAAGCTTCTTCAGTGATGGAAACGCTTTCAACTTCGCAGATTTTCTTAAGACGCTCATGCAAGTCTTTTTGCGAAACGCGCTTGAAATCAAAACGCTGGCAGCGAGAGAGCACGGTTGCCGGAATTTTCTGAGGATCAGTCGTCGCGAAGATGAACAGCACGTGCGCCGGAGGTTCCTCAAGCGTCTTCAAGAGCGCATTGAAGGCCGCTGTCGTCAGCATGTGTACTTCATCAATGATGTAAATCTTATGTTTCCCGTTGGAGGGGAGATATTTGGCGTTTTCTCTGATCTCGCGTACCGCGTCGACACCATTGTTAGAGGCGCCGTCAATCTCAAGTACGTCTACCGAGCGGCCTTCAGTGACTTCCAGGCAATCATTGCACGTATTGCACGGTACGCCAGGCTGTTTGGTTTGAGAGCAGCGCAAGGCTTTGGCAAAGATACGGGCGGCGGAAGTCTTTCCAATGCCCCTGGTGCCGGTGAAAAGATATCCTTGGCTGACCCTGCCTGCTTTGATCGCGTTGGAAAGCGTCTGTGCAATATGGCCTTGGCCTACGAGATCATCAAAGGTTTGTGGGCGCCACTTTCTTGCCAATCCCAAATAAGCCATCGCGATGTTCTTCTCTTCTTAAAAGCTCAAACGATAAGTAATTAGAAGGCATCCGGAAAAGCCTGCTGCCGATCCCCCGGCGAAACTGCGTCACAGTTCGCTCTTACTACCGTTGCTTCCTTCCGGACCTGGCGGGGTTCGCAAGGCTTGCTTGCGCAGGACCGGAGGACCGGTAGCAGGGTTTTCCAAATGCCCGCTCTATATATATCAGAGTTTGCGAAGGTACTAGACTATGTGCAAAAAAAGCAGAAAGAAAGTGTAAAGTAGCTCGCAATGGCCTTGCCCGGTCGCTGGTTTGTTGATACCGGCTTTTTAAGTTTATGAAAAGAAGAGCACTGCCTTTGTTTTTAGGTCTTTTTTTTCTTTGTTCAATGCCGTGTGGATGGACCCAAGACGCGCAGTCTGAAAGCCCGCATGGTCGCTCTAGACCGGCCTCTGCGATGCATTTGTTAGACGAACCCTTGCAGCTTAACCTCATCGAGCGCTATGGAACTCAGATTTCCGGCAGTCGTGGAGAAGCTTGGGCCGTTGTTCCTGTGCGTATTTATTCAACTTCTAACAATCAAACACAGGTGCAAGCGGTCGACCTCGAAGATTGGCTTGCTGATGCCGGAGAACTCTTTGCCAGGGGCGGTTCAGAAGAAGGGCGTTTTCTACGCAAAAGGGAAGGGTTTCTGCCGGTTTGGGGGGTTAGAGCCTCAGTTCCTCAGATCCTTTCGCTTAGTTTGGGATTCATCGTTGGGCCTATCACCGAGAGCATCGAGTCTGGAAATGAACAAGCTTATGGCGTGCTTGTCCAAATTGAGCCAGGAGTCGCGGGAGGAAAGGCAAGCGTTGGTGTTGCTTGGGCCGGAGACCTGGCGCTCTCAACCTATCATGGACCGGAAAGCATTTTTGATCCTCTGCGGTTTGGAGGGATTGGCGTCAAAGCGTCGGTTTTGCGCACTTGGGGAAAACCGGTGGAAATTGATTTTCACGCTCCTGACGGGATATTTCGAAACTTAGAGCCTAATCATACTTATGTGGGTGCTGAACTGGATCTGGCGTATGCGGTGAAGGTGAGTTTTGGTTATCTGCTTGGTATCGATACCGAGAATATTTTCACTTTTGGCGTTGGCTTGGGGTTTTAGCGCGTCACTTGGCACTTAAATGAGTCACCATTGAATTTGCAAGTTTGCCTGCTTTTCATGTCACGAACTCCTTCATGACTTTTGCGGCGTTTTTCTAAAGAAGCGCTATTGAATGCACACCTGTCTAAAGTTTTTACACCAAGAATTGAACCTTGATGCACGTGCAAAGCTCTTCTAGAGCCCGACACCCTTGGCAAACGGCTTGCAATGCTTAGCCACTAGAGAAGAAGTTTGAGGAGTAGTTCTATGCGCATGTGGAAAGTAATCGTCTTATGGCTCTTGTTCACGGCCGTTGCCGTCGGGGCAAGTCTTTTCGGAGAACCTCGCCCGTCGAAGAAAGACTGGAAGTTCAGCTATACTTTCGAACACAGCGGCAACACGATCAGCGTAAATCGAAGGCCTTTGTTCTACTTTGAGGGTGCGGAGCCGTCAGTCATCGTAGGCGAGTACAAGCCTGATCCTTATTTCACGATCCGATACTACTTGGGCTCGGATGTTGAGAGACGAAAAAATCAGATCGAGAAAGTCATCAAAGATCCTGAGGAAAAGGCAGAGGCGCTCAAACGCGTCAATAACCTTTCTGATCCTGCGATTTTCAGGGAGCCAGTTGATTGCCGCAATGTCTTTCAAGACATGATTGAAAATCTAGTCGAGTACGAAACCATTCCTGACAGCGTGAAAATCACTGAACGCATCCCCGATGGAAAAGGGGGGCTGCGCACCGATATTCGCCTTGAAGAGATCGATGCCTATCAAAAACTCACCAACGACGGCTATAAGGCGGCAAGGGCCCGTCAGCTGATGAATATCTTGGTTCGCAAGACTAAACACTCAGCAACGCAGTCGGTAGAATGCGCCATCGATCAAGTTGGCCCCAAGGCAGGCCCAAAGTATCCGGCGCTGTGTGGCGTTCTTACGGCATACGTTGCTAGCCCCAATAATCAGCGAGAAATCATCGATGAAGAAAAGGGCACTCGAGCGCCTGATCCGATTGGTTACGGACGTCTTTTCGAAACTTCGAGCGGTAAGTACCAACGCGTGATCGCGTTCCCGGACGGTATCTGCAATGAACATCTTGAAACCACTGACCGCGAAAGCCGAATGGAACCTGGCTCTTGTCGCTTAAGGTTCTTGGTAAAAGGTTGCGGCTTGCATGATGTTCAACGCGATCTTGACCAAAGACTGGCTCAATGGTCGGAAGAAGTTTATGACAACTTTGAGCAAGGCAACCCAAGCGAGGAAGTGGAAGGCGCGCCAAACTGGCGCGGAATGCCATACACCCCTAAGAAAATACCTGGAAGCTCACGTGGAGTGGGAATCTAAGAAAGAAGAACTGTGATGAGCATTTCAGATGGGGTCCGACGGAAATTCTTAGCCCTAGGTCTTCTTTCCGCCGTGATTTCAGCTCTTGGCTGCGCAAAGAGCGGTGATCAATCTACGGCTGGAGCGACAGATCCTGCTCAAGCGGTGGCGCTAGCGTTGGTCTTGCCGTTGCCCGACAACTCTTACTCGGTTCGCGAAGCTCAGTCAGCCGTGAGCGCAGAGTACAATGCACGCGTTTTGGTTGAAGCGGTAGATTCTGTGGCCGATCCTTTGAAAGAATCAAAACTTCGTTTCGCCCAGGTGGTTTCAGATGGCGAGAAACGAAACGGCTTCTTGCACATCGTGCATTCTGGTTTGAACGCCGAGCTGAAAGGAACCGAAGATTCCGCGCAAGGCAAGGTCAATTGGGAATTCTATAAGAACGGAGCGCTCGTTTTTTCAGGGTCGTCAGCCAAGTCTGGCGTCACCGGAGACCTGACCTTTCCTGTATCGGCGACCGGGCTTTCGCAGCCGCTTAGCGTGCATTGGAGCTCAGAAAGCGCTGGCGGCAAGCTCACGAAAAACGTGGTCGTGCGGCAAGGCGCTACGGGTAGTTTAACCTTCGCTCAGAGTTTTGCCCAAGGCAGCGCAAAGCCTAGCGTCAAGCTCTCTGGCCGCATCAGTGGCGGCACTGAAGTGAAAGGTGAGTGGGAAACCTCGGGCGGAAAGTACGAAGAGCCAGGCTTCATTGGATGCTGGGATTCTGCTCTACGCAATGCCGCGTGCAATTAAGCAGAAATTGAAATGAGTTTTGGCTTTAGCCCAACTGTTTAAAACTCGTCGGTGGCGCAATGTTTTAAGATCGAGCCGAGGCCTTCGCGATAAAGATTCTTGCAATTTTCAAGGTAAGGCTCTTCTCCGCGCTTCCAGATGCCACCGGTTTCAAATGCGTGATCCATCGTTTGTTCAATCACAGTGTTCAAATCGGCTTGACCGGTGAAATCTTGCAATTTCGTCCAAGCACCGACCTTTCGCATGTAAGCGACGAGCCCTTGTCTTATGCTCTCAACAGGATCTTCAGATGCACTTGCTGAGAGCTTAAATACCGTTCGATTGAACGCAGAGATCTTCGCGCCAATCGCTTGCGCATCAAAAGCCATGACACGAGGAAGCAGCAGCGCAAGGCCTCGCCCATGAGCCACATCAGTGTAGGCACTCAACCCATGTTCAATGGCGTGAATCGGCCATCCGCCCGTACGACCCGAAAGCACGCCGCAAAGCGCGAGAGAGGCGCACCAGCTGAGCTGCGAGCGTCCTGATTCATCATGCGGATTCTCAAGAACCCGAGGCAGCGCCGTCGTGACGGTTTCAACGATCGCTTCACTCATGCGGTCTTGCAGGGGCGTTTCGACGGGGCTTGAGAGATAGCTTTCCATGACGTGAGTGATGATATCAAAGGCGCCATCGACGGTTTGACGTTCAGGAACCGTGAAAGTGAGCTCTGGATCGATGATTGAGAGTTTCGGAAAAAGGGCATCCCCAAAGACAGTGACCTTTCGATGCTCTTCCCACTGCGTCACGACGGCATAGGAATCGGTCTCTGAGCTCGTCGCGGCGATCGTTGGAATGCAGATCAGAGGCAGCGCATGATTGAAAGGAGTTCTTGGTCTGCCTGGGCCGCGGTGCGCGTACTCGTAAATTCCGCCAGGATTTACGGCCAAGAGGCTCAGGCATTTGCCGGCATCCATCACGCTTCCGCCGCCAAGCGCAATCACAAACCTGGGATTGAACTCTCTTAGCAGGATGGCGCCTCTATCGATGGTCGCGGTTCTGGGATTGGGCTCGATCTCAGAGTAGACTTGATGTTCGACCCCCAATCGAGTGAGTTGCGCCAAGAGTTCATCAAGAACTGCTGAGCGCGCTCCGCCGTTGGCGTAAGACCTGCTGGTGACGACAAAGGCGCGTTTTCCCAACCCACGAATGTACTTGTGGGTGGATTTGAATCGGCCCATGCCAAAAATGATTTGAGTCGGAAGACTCCATTCAAACTGCATATCGCGTATTACTGAAGCCGAAGCTGAAGAGCTTCGATCGGCATCGAGAAGAGGCTAGGTTGTTGGTGCAATCCTTCAATTTCAAGAAGCGTCTTCTTTAAGCCAAGTTGCCAACTCTCGGGGCAAGTTGCTCCCATAAATCCGCCGAGATTCCCATCTTTTTTTACGACTCGGTGGCACGGGATGAGAAGCGGAAAAGGGTTCGATTTCATCGCGCCGCCTACGGCGCGTTCAGCGCCAAATTTTTTCAATCGCTCGGCAAGCCAAGCGTACGAGCGCGTCTCGCCATGAGGGATGCGGCAGGTTTGTTGATAACAGGCCAGTTGAAAAACCGTCAATCCTTCAAGCCTTGCGACGGTTTCGTCGAAGACCTCGGGAAGAGGCAAACCCTGCTGGCAGAAGCCCTGCACGGCCGAGATGACTTCGGATCTGTCCCATTCAAGAAAGACGAGCCGCTCTCTTAAACGACTGGAATGCAGCTTTGAGAGCGAGTCATACAGTTCTTGAGGATTGGGAGTGGGAGTCAAGATCTTCAAAACTTCACAGCCATGGTCTCGAGGCTGACCAAAGACAATGGCTCCTTGATAGACCTGCATTTTTCCTAGATTAGATTGCACGAACATTCGATAAAACTCGATCGATCGAACCGGATCAGATTGAGTGTTCCACTGCATTTTCAAGCGCCCCTAATTTTTCGATTTCAACCTTAACCCTATCGCCAGCGCGAAGCGGGCCCACCCCAGAGGGAGTTCCAGTAAAAACGAGATCGCCAGGCATCAACGTCATGAATTGCGAGATAAAGTGAATAAGCCGGGGGATCGGATGGATCATGTCGCTGGTGTTTCCGTCTTGCTTGAGTTGTCCATTGACCCAAGTGCGAATACCGAGATTCATCGCATCTACACCGCGAACAAGAAATGGGCCGGTCGGCGCGAAAGTATCCATGCTCTTTGCCCTGGCAAAAGTAGGCTCTTGTTTTTGGATGGTTCGATCAGTGACGTCGTTTCCAATGGTGTACCCCGCAATGTAGTCAAGCGCATCCGTTTCAGGAACATTCTTGCACTGCTTTCCCAGAACAACAACTAGTTCTCCTTCAAAATGAACCTCGGTGCAATACGCTGTCAATCGAATCGTATCGCCCGGAGCGGCAATGGCGCTGGGTGCTTTCAAAAAGACGTAGGGAAGTTCGGGCAGCGGCTTGCCTTGTTCTTTCGCGTGCTCTTTGTAGTTCAATCCGATGCCGATGATCTTCGATGGGTTGCTCGGAGCGAGAAGCTTGAGCTCATCTAACGGAATCGTTTGGCTCGAGATCGCGAGATTATCAAACCCCGTCACAAAAGGTGATTCCTCGAGAACGACAACTTGTTCCGGGCTCTTCGCTGAAAAATGAAATTTCTTTATGACGCCGTACTGAGGCTTATCGGTTGGTGTGCCGTGTTTTGGAATAAACCGCACGAAATGAAACATATGTTGTGAACCGTATCAGACATGGCATGATTTTGTCATGTCCGATAAAAAATTTGCCAACATGCATTATCCTGGAATGAAGGCGGATCCGAACGAAGGAAAAGCTCCTCTCTCTCAATCGACTCTTTGGCGGTTTGAATCACAGATCGAATGCGTTGGAGAAGAGGCGCAACACAAACTTTTAGCGACGTCGGCGCTAGTGCTTGGCGCGACGCCTCTTGGGCTGAGGATCGCCAAGAAGCTGCTCGAGTTTGGGATAGGCCGCGTCGGAGTCTTTGGCGAGAAACCTTTGACGGGCGCGCATGGGTTGACCTCAAACAAGCCCCAAACTGAAGTAGGCGCGCTAGAGATTTTTTCGAAATGGGCGAAGGAATCGGTGACTTGGGCCGAGTATGAATCGTTCGGGATGACCTCTTTAGACCGGCAAATCGATGATATCGTGAGGGGGTTCTTGTTCATCATTGATGTGAATGGAATTGAGAGCGCCGCTCGCTCCGTCGATCTTCTCGAGCGGTATCCGGTCTCTGTTTTAGCAGCGCAAGTCGCGGGCGATAAGGCATGGTGTTTTGCCTTGCCTCATAAGGCCAAGGTTCGTCAGGATTTCTTGAAACAAGATCTCGAAGCTCGGCAGGCGGAGGGTTTGTTTCTTCCTCTGGTCGATCATGTTGCTCTCAGGGTTTCCTTGCATGTCATCGAGGTTGCCTTAAACCCGGAAGATGCTAAACCTCAGTTCGAGGTGATCGATGCTTCGAAGTTTCCGTGGAGCATTTCTTTGACGCGATGAAGTTAGAAGAGTCTATTAAAGCCGATGCGTTGAATCTTGGATTTGATCTCGTGGGTATTGCGTCGGCATCTGATCCTTTGCTTTTTGAAACCACTGAAAAATACAGCGACTGGTTGGATAACGGTTATGGGGCTTCGATGACTTACCTTGAACGCCACCTGCCACTTAAGGCCAACCCAGGCGCGTTGCTGCCCAGCTTGAAGTCTGTCCTTTGCGTGGGCTTGTATTACGGAACGTCTTCTTCAAACCACGATCAGAACAAGGCCCAGGTTTCCATCTATACGCGAGGCAAAGACTATCATGACGTCTTGGAAGAGCGGCTTGAGCTTTTGGCCAAAGAGCTGCAAAAAAAACACGGG
>JBFMCE010000079.1:0-18532 GCA_040754655.1 Bdellovibrionota bacterium
AAAAGGATTTTCCTATGGGTTTTTCTGTGGAAAACATTGTGGATAATAAGCTGAAAACTGTGGAAAACCCCTTATTCGAAGTTATTAACCATTTTATACACAGGTTTTCAACAGCAATCTGTGGATAATGTTTTTGATCTATCAACAGCTGCGCCCTGTCATGTGTATAACTTCAAAAATTCGTCAAAGAAGCGTCGCATCAAATGAAAGTTATCCAGAACTGTGGATAATTTTGCACCCATTTTTCTATCCTCTCCAACTTAGGGAGCTGTGGATAATGTGGATATCTCTCTAACCAACTAAAAGTATTTTATTTTCGATGTGGATAAGTTTGTGGATGGTCCTGTGGATAAGCTGTGGACAACTTTTTTCTTCCACATCTTACTCACAGGCAATTCACAGGGTTGTCCACAGACATCCTAAAAGTACGGTCGTACTAACCTGAGAGTGTGGATAAGTCAGCGGTCTGTTGTTGAAAACTTAGAGAGAATTCTGGATTTCTTCGACATGGCGCCGAATTTCAGGATCTTTTTCAATATCTGAGGCGATAGCCTTAACACCATGCAAAACTGTGGAGTGGTCCTTGCCGCCAAGCAAGATTCCAATATCGGGATAAGATTTGTCGCAATATTTCCTAATTAAATACATCGCGATTTGACGCGGTAATGAAACCCGCCGGCTCCTTTCCCTGCTTTTAAGATCTGAAACTTTAATTGCAAAGTGGCGGGCGACAGCATCTTGAATGGCGTCTGGTGTAATTGTATTTGAAGGTTCTTTGATCATGTTCCTTAAAAGCTGTTTGGCAAGATCAAGGCTGATTTCCGATCCTGAGAGTGACGCTTGAGCTCCGAGGCGCAATAGACTTCCCTCTAGTTCACGAATGTTCGATTTGATGTTCGAGGCCAAGAACAATGCAACGTCATTGGGCAAGAAAATGTCATCCATTTCGGCTTTAGCCCTTAAGATCGCGATTCTAGTCTCAATTTCAGGAGGCTGGATATCCGCGATCAGTCCCCATTCAAATCGGGTGCGAATGCGTTCTTCCAAGCCCGGAATGTCTTTTGGAAATTTATCGCTCGTGACGACGATCTGGCGTCGCGATGAATGAAGTGCATTGAAGGTGTGGAAGAATTCTTCTTGAGTACGATCTTTACCTGCGATGAACTGGATGTCATCCATCAAAAGGATATCGTAGCTATCTCGATATCTTTCTCGAAACTGCGACATTCGTCCGTTTTGGATGGAGTCGATCAGATCATTCACGAATTTTTCGGCCGAGATATAGCAAATCTTGGCTTTTGGATTGAGTCTCAAAGCGTAATTCCCAATCGCGTGGAGAAGATGGGTTTTTCCTAAACCCGCATCGCTATAGATGAACAATGGATTGTATTGGGTCGCAAGTTGTTCGGCCACGGCCCTTGCGGCCGCATGAGCGAATTGATTGCTTGCTCCCACGACAAATGTTTCAAAAGTATGTTTAGGGTCAAGGGGTTGACCAAGGGTTTTGACGATCGGAACAGACATGTCTCTGACTGAAATCGCTGCTACAGGTTCGAGGACCTGTTGCGGCGCCTCGATCGTGCTTTCGTCAGACGAGCTCAATTTCATGTTGCGATGAGCCGCGAAATCAAAAAGAGAAGGCTCCTTTTCATTGCCGGTAACTTCTACCTGGAAACCCGTCGAACCATTGCTCTCATGTTCGGCCAAGTCTCGCGAATGAGAAGGGTCATTTTCAGAAGAGACCGAGTGGGGAAGGGTGAGCATCGCACTCGAATCCGAGGTGTCATCGCTATACCGTTCTCTCTCGATTTCGACGACCAGATCGAGGCGTAAACCATAGAGCTCGTTTAAGGCCTCTCGAAACACTTCTCGGTAATGGTCGGTAATCCAGACTTGGCTAAAAGACGTAGGGGCACTCACGAGCAAATGCCTGTCCGTGAGTTCTAAATAGCGTATGGGTTCAATCCAAGCGCGGTATTGTTGTGGAGGAATGCGCTTTGCTACTTCGGAAAGCAATTCTTCCCATTGAAACGTCTTTGCCATAGGCCCCTTGAATGCAAAGACAGAAGGCATAACAAAACCTATGGTGACCCGCAAGTGACTGAACGTCTTGTTCGACGATTGTTGCAGTGACTTGTCTTGACAGCGAGGCGTCGTCTGACATAAATACGAAACCCCTATGAAAAGAACATATCAACCGAGTAGAACCAAGCGACGCCGAACGCACGGCTTCCTAGAGCGAATGTCCACAGCGAACGGCCGAAAAGTCCTCAATCGTCGGCGGCGTAAGGGTCGTAAACGACTGATTGCTAAAGTCGCAGGCAAGTAACATCGGCTTAGAATTAGAACTCATGTCTCGGAAAGAAGGCTTTCCTAGAATCTGTCGTATGACGGAAAGGCCGCAGTTCGTGCGGCTTTTTGATGATCCTAAAGTTTATCGCGCTCAAGCGTTTCATGCCTTTTGGAAACCAAATGGGCAAGAGCATCCGCGATTGGGAATCACTTTAAAAGGGAAGATCAGCTCGGTCTGGAGAGCAAAGCTTAAACGCGCCATTCGAGAATGGTTTCGAAAGAACAAAGACACTTTGGGAAAAAACGACATCAATATTGTCGTTCGTAGCCCGCAAAAACTCGACATCGAATTTCTTGATCGCCTGAAACGCCAGCTTTCGTCATGGAGCTTGAAGAACTAAAGTGAAGGTGTTGAGGATTTTCTTTTGGTTCTACCAGACCTTAGTTTCCCCCGCCTTCGTAGTAGCTTTTGGCATTCACTGCCGATATGAAGAGAGCTGCAGTTGTTATTTTGAAAGATCAATAAGAGAAAAAGGTTTTTTTTACGGTAGTTTGAGAGGTTTTAAGCGGTTGCTTTCTTGCAATCCCTGGAGTCGTCATGGATAAAAAAGTATTTCTTGCCGTCAGTCTTTGTGCAGCGATTCTTCTGCTTTGGCAGCACTTCTATATGAAGCCATATCAGCAAGGACAGCAGACAGCGCCACAGCAACTGCAGGTTCAAAGCCCGCAATTGAATGCAGCGCCTGCTCAAAACAGCGCCTCAGGAGCCGGCAGTAAGGGCGCCACCCCATCTGGCGCTAATGCGGCCGTGGAAACCATCAAACTGGGAAGTGCTTCTTACCATTTCGTGGTCTCAACGAAATCTGGAGCTGTCGGCCGGGTGGAGTTTTCGGAGTTTCGTGGTCAGAAAGGTTCTAATATTTGGTCTTTGGTCGGAGGAGGCGAACAGCTCGATATCACTACGCCTTCACCTGAGTGGCTTTATCTAAGCTCGGTGAACTATAAAATAGAAGGCATTGAAAAGGCGGCAGATGGATTCCATTCAAAAGCGACGCTAACGTATTCGGATGAAAACGTCTCGATCAAGCGAACATACACGATAAATCCCTCGTTGTTCTCACTCGACCACCAGATTTCTTTTGAATTCAGGAAACAGCCGCCAGCTTATATCTTCGTAGGGCTCAAGGGCTTGAGGCAGATTCCCAAGGAGCAACAAGAAAACGAAAGACGGCAGATTTATTTCAACAAGTCAGGTGGCCAAGAAACCTGGACTGTAGAAGACATAGATTCTGTAAAGGATGAGCTCGGCGAAGGCCGATGGATGGGCTTTTCTTCGCGTTATTTCTTGAATGCACTCATCGATCAGAGCGAGACTTTGAATCCGCAATTTCAGACGAGGCCTCTTGATGGCAGCCAGGTTTCAGCGAACCTCATTTACAAAATTACCGCTCCGAAGGTTGATATTCCTTTGCGCATGTATTTTGGCCCCAAAGATCTCGATATTTTGAACAAAGCAGGCCCTCATTTGAAGGCCGCGGTTGATTTCGGCTGGTTCACGATCTTTGCATATCCTCTGCTGACGGCCTTGAAATGGTTTTATAAATACGTCCATAACTATGGGATTGCGATCATCCTGCTCACTCTTCTCGTGAAGATACTCACGTATCCGCTGACGTTGAAGTCGATGAAGAGCATGAAGGAAATGCAGCGCATTCAACCGCAACTCACGAAACTGCGCGAAAAGCATAAAGACGACAAAGAGCGTTTGAACCGCGAGATGTTGCAGCTCATGAGAGCCAACGGGTACAATCCCATGAGCGGATGCCTACCGATCTTCATCCAAATGCCGATCTTCATTGCTCTGTACAATGTCTTGTACGGGGCGATTGATCTTTACGGGCAACCCTTTTTTGGTTGGATTCATGACCTTTCAGCGAAAGATCCATATTATGTCACGCCTGTCCTTCTTTCGTTGATGATGTTCATCCAACAAAAACTCACGCCGACGACTGCGGCTGATCCGGCGCAACAACGCATGATGATGATGATGCCTCTCATCTTTGGATTGATGATGCTCTGGCTGCCTTCGGGGCTCACTCTTTATATGCTGGTAAACAGTATTGTGAGCATCATTCAGCAGTTTTTCATGAATAAATCGCTGGGAATTGGCGGAGCGCGAACAAGCACCGGCGCTTCTGCTGCCGTGTAAGAAGACGTGGCTGGCAATTATTTTTCGAACGACACGATCGTCGCAATTGCGACAAGCCTAGCTGGGGACGGCGGGGTTGGCATTATTCGTCTGTCGGGAAGCCAAGCTTTGTCTATCGCCCAAAAAGCATGCACAGGCTTCGAGGCGCCTCAACCGCGCTATCTGCATCGAATTCAAGTTAAGAACCCGGTTACGCAAGAGGTTTTGGATGACGGCCTAGCGGTCTTTTTCCCGGAAGGCCAGTCGTTTACCGGAGAAGAGGTTGTCGAGTTGCAATTGCACGGAGGACGATTCCTGCTGCAAGGCATTCTTCAGTCGCTTCTTTCAATGGGTGGTTGCCGCATGGCTTTGCCCGGGGAGTTTTCGTTTCGGGCGGTTAAGAATGACCGGATGAGCTTGTCAGGAGCCAGTGCTCTCGGGCAGCTTATCAGCGCGAAAAGCCTCTTTGAGGCGCAGGCGGCGCGAAGGAACTTGGGCGCCACTCGCACGCGGCGGTTTGATGAAATTGCCTCGAAAATTAAGAACCTTTTGGCGCAGTCAGAGCTTTCGATCGATTTTGTTGATCAGGATGTTGAAGTCATCTCAAAAGAAGAAATGAAAGATCAAGTCGATCAGCTGCTCTTGAAGCTAGATGACCTCTTGGTGCAGATGAAAACGGCGCAACGTCTTGCCAAAGGTCTTTTGGTAGCGCTCGTCGGGCTGCCGAACGCCGGCAAATCAACATTGTTTAATGCGATCTTGGCTGAAGAGCGCGCGATCGTCTCAGCGGAGGCTGGTACGACTCGGGACATCATCACTGAGGAATTCAGCCTGGGACCATACTTCCTGCGGCTAGCTGATACTGCAGGACTGCGAGAGGCTAGCGGATCGGTGGAAAAAGAGGGTATCACCAGGGCGCAAGAACTTGCGAGGCAAGCCGATTTGGCTTTGTTGGTAATAGACGGGGGAGTGGCTCTTAAAGAGGTGGCTTCAGCGGCGAGCCTTTGCAAGACCTGGGAGACGCCGACGGTCATAGTGCTCAATAAAGCCGAGCTTCTAGATTTCGCCGAAAGAGAAAAGCGTATTCAAGTCTTAAGGCAAGCCGTAGGTGAGAAGGGTGCAATAACAGTCGTAAGCGCTTTAGAGGCAGATGGCATCCCCGAGCTGTTTGAAACGATCCGGGCAAACCTTGATTCGCGTTTTGGTTTGGGGCTCAATGGCTTTTTGCCAACGGAGTTTCAACTGCAAATGGTCTTGGAATGCAGGGCGGGGCTAGCTCAAGTGCTCGATCTTTTGAGGGCCTCAGGCCTGTCACATCCCGAACTCATCTCAGCTTCCTTGAATTCATCAGTCCGAGCTCTTTCGGATCTCGTTGGGGAAACCACCCCTGACACTGTTCTTGCGAAGATATTTAGCGAATTTTGCATTGGAAAATGACCCCGAATGTCAAAAAACGCGCGTGAGGTCGGCCTTGACCCTGCTGAGGTGCGGCGCTAGAGTCCAATGGCCCAAGAACAAGAAGATCAAACAGCTCTATACTTTTTGAGAGAGAGGCATGTCGATGGATATTTCTGTGGTGGGAGTGATTGGCGCGGGACAAATGGGCGCAGGCATCGCACAAGTTGCGGCGATGAGTGGTTTGTCGGTTTTGATGCACGACATTTCAAATGAAAGCCTGTCGAGAGGCAAAGGAACGATCGAAAAAAGTTTGGCCAAACTCGCTGAAAAGGGAAAACTCACCGAGACTCAGGCAAACGAGGCGAAGCGCCGTATCGAAACCTCTCAACACATTGAGGATCTCTCGAGGGCGGATATCGTGATCGAGGCGGTCACTGAGAATCCAAATCTGAAATTTGAGATTTTCCGGAAGCTCGATACGATTTGCAGAGACAGGGTTTTCTTGGCTTCAAATACCTCTTCGATTTCCATCACCCAAATCGCGGCTCAAACGCGAAGACCCGACAGGGTCATCGGTATGCATTTCATGAACCCCGTCCCCTTGATGAAGCTTGTCGAGTTGATTCGTGGGCTTCAGACTTCTGATGAGACTTTTCGTCAGGTAAAACTGATGGGTGAGAAAATGGATAAAGTCTGCATTGAATCGAAAGATTATCCAGGGTTTGTGGTGAATCGCATCTTAATGCCGATGATCAATGAGGCTTGTTACGCTCTTTTTGAAGGTCTCGCTTCAGCGCAAGACATCGATAATGCGATGAAGCTTGGAACCAACCAACCCATGGGGCCGCTCACCCTCGCAGATTTCATCGGGCTTGATACTTGCTTGTCTATCCTGAACGTTTTGCACGAAGGTCTTGGCGATCCCAAGTATCGTCCGTGTCCGCTTTTAAAGCAATACGTAGCAGCGGGGCTGCTTGGAAAAAAAACGGGTCGGGGGTTTTACAAGTATGATGTTTGAAAATTTCCTGGTTGAGGAACAAGGCTCCATTGTCATTGCGAAGCTCAACCGCCCCAAGGCGTTGAATGCCTTGAATTCCCAGACGCTTGTAGAGTTCTCTAAATTGCTTACTCAGTTGTCTTCCCAGGGAGGCATCACTGCCTTGGTCGTTACGGGAGCGGGGGAAAAAGCATTTATTGCAGGCGCAGATATTTCTGAAATGTCGACGATGTCAGCTGATCAGGCGCTGGGATTTGCCCGTAAAGGCCAGCAGGTGACGATGCAGTTAGAGAGTTTTCCCGCGCCAGTGATCGCAGCCGTGAACGGTTTTGCTCTGGGCGGAGGGTGCGAGATGGCCTTGGCCTGTGACTTCATCATAGCTTCTCGAAACGCGGTCTTCGGGCAACCAGAGGTCGCCTTGGGATTGATCACGGGTTTTGGCGGGGCGGTGAGGTTAGCCGAGTATGTGGGTTGGCCCATGGCTCGCGAACTGATTTATTCTGGGCGGCGTATCCCGGCTGAAGAGGCTTTAAGAGTCGGGTTGGTGAACCGGGTTGTTGAACAGGAAAAACTTCTTGAAGAAGCGCTCGTGATTGCCAAGGAAATTTCCGCGAATTCGCCGGCGGCCGTTCGAAAAGTGAAATGGGCGATGAACCGAATTCGCAGTGAGTCGCAGGTTGCGTCAAAACTTGAAATTGAGGCGAAGGCCTTCTCGGAAACGTTCAACACATTTGATCAACGTGAGGGCACGAAAGCTTTTGCAGAGAAGCGCAAACCTCAGTTTAAAGGGGAATGAGAGTGGATATTTTTCTGTTGGACGAGCAGCATCGAATGATTCGCGATACGGCTAGGGAGTTTTCTCGTCGCGAAATCGCTCCTAAAGCCAAAGAGATCGATGAAACCGGTCGCTATCCCAAAGAAATCGTAGAACAGCTCGCCGGCATGGGGTTCATGGGAATGATGGTGCCTGAGCAGTATGGTGGCGCAGGCCTTGATGCCTTGGCGTATTCGATCGCGATGGAAGAGATCTCAGCGGGATGCGCTTCGACCGGTGTGATCATGTCAGTGAACAACTCGTTGGTGTGCGCACCGCTCTTGGAATTTGGCACGGAAGAGCAGAAGAAAAAGTACCTCACCCCGCTAGCCAAAGGCGAGAAGCTTGGTTGTTTTGCGCTCTCAGAACCTGCGAGTGGAAGTGACGCCGCGGGTTTGAAGACTATCGCAAAGAAAGAAGGCGACACTTACGTCTTGAATGGCACGAAGAACTTCATTACTAACGGGAAAGAAGCCGAAATCTGCGTATTGTTCGCGACTCTTGATGCTTCGAAAGGGCACAAGGGAGTCACCGCTTTTATCCTAGAAAAAGGCATGCCAGGATTCACCATCGGAAAACTTGAGGACAAGCTTGGGATTACCGCTTCAAGTACAGCGCAACTTCATCTGGAGAATGTGAAGGTGCCTGCAGCAAACAGGCTTGGTGAAGAGGGCAAAGGTTTTCGAATTGCCCTTGCGACCTTGGATGGCGGGCGAATCGGCATTGCTGCTCAAGCCTTGGGAATTGCTTCGGCAGCCTTTGAAGCTAGCAAGAAGTTCGCGAAAGAGCGTGAAGCTTTCGGCAAACCCATCGCCAACCTTCAGGGAATTCAGTGGCACATTGCTGACATGGCGACACGTCTTGATGCAGCAAGGCTTTTGACCTGGAGAGCTGCCGCAAAAAAAGACTCTGGTGAAAGATACACACGAGAGGCTGCGATGGCCAAGCTCTATGCTTCTGAGATGGCAATGTGGCTCACGACCAAGGCGATTCAAGTGCATGGCGGTTACGGGTATATCAAAGAGTATCCGGTCGAGCGCCATTTTAGAGATGCGAAGATCACCGAAATCTATGAAGGTACATCTGAGATCCAGAGACTTGTTATTGGTACCTCCGAGCTTTCAGAGTAGAGGATTTATGGAAGATCAAAAATTCAAATCAGAACTCGAGAAATGGAAAAAGAAGCTCGCTGATCACGAGAGAAAGAATCCGCCGCTGAAGAAGAGGTTTTCGACTTTAAGTGACATGGAAGTGCCGCTCATGTGCACTCCAGAAGAGATGAAAGATTTTGATTACACCAGGGACTTGGGTTTCCCGGGCGAATTTCCGTATACTCGCGGCGTGCACACTAATATGTACCGCGGCAAGATGTGGACGATGCGTCAGTTCTCGGGCTTTGGAACCGCCGAAGATACGAATCAACGCTACAAGATTCTTTTAGAAAGAGGCCAACAGGGATTGAGCGTTGCTTTTGACATGCCTACGTTGATGGGACTTGATAGCGATAGTCCGCTTTCAAAGGGCGAAGTGGGCAAATGCGGCGTTGCCGTCGACACTCTTGCGGACATGGAAGTGCTATTCGATGGCATTCCCCTTGGCGATATCACCACCAGCATGACGATCAATTCGCCTGCGCCAGTGCTCCTTGCCATGTATGTGGCGGTTGCCGAAGAGCGAGGTGTTTCGAAGGATAAGATCCGGGGCACGCTTCAGAATGATATTTTGAAGGAATACATCGCCCAGAAGGAATGGATTTTTCCGCCCAAACCCAGCATGCGATTGGTTGCGGATACTCTTGAGTACTGCACGAAAGAGCTTCCCAATTGGAATACGATTTCGATCAGCGGTTATCACATTCGCGAAGCGGGCGCGACGGCTGTGCAAGAATTGGCCTTCACCTTGGCTGACGGTATCGCTTACGTGCAAGCAGGGGTTGATCGTGGTTTGGATGTTGATGAATTCGCGCCAAGGCTTTCTTATTTCTGGGATGTCCACAATGATTTCTTCGAAGAGATAGCGAAATTCAGGGCCGGTCGAAGGATGTGGGCGCACATCATGCGTGACCGGTTCAAAGCAAAGAACCCGCGCTCTTGGATGCTCAGGACCCATGCCCAGACGGCAGGAGTCTCACTTACGGCTCAGCAACCCCTGAACAATATCGCAAGAGTCACGATTCAAGGGTTGGCTGCGGTATTGGGTGGGACCAATTCGCTTCACACCAATTCAATGGATGAAACACTGGCTCTTCCCACCGAGCAAGCTGTGATGGTGGCTTTGCGTACGCAACAGATCATCGCTGAGGAATCAGGTGTTTCCAACGTGGTTGATCCACTGGGCGGGAGTTATTTTGTCGAGTGGCTCACCAATAAAGTTGAAGCCGAGGCTTATGCCTACATCAAGAAGATCGATGAGCTTGGCGGGATGATGGAAGCGATCGATAAAGGCTATCCTCAGTCTGAGATCGCCAATGCCGCCTATCATTTCCAAAGGCAACTTGAGACCAAAGAAAAGGTAATGGTGGGTGTCAATAAGCATCAGGTCGATGAATCAGCCAGATCAATTGACGTGCTTTACATTGATCGCGCTGTCGAAGAGAGGCAAGTCAGAAAAGTCGAGGAGATCAGAAAGAAGCGCGATAAAAAGAAAGTTGAAGCGACTCTTCAAGAGCTTAAAAGAGCTTGCGAAGGATCAGAGAATACGATGCCGCATATCTTGAACTGTGTGAAGGCTTATGCGACGGTTCAGGAAATCTGCGATGTGATGAAGAAGGTTTTTGGGTCATACCGTGACCCAGGAATGTTCTGATAACAAACGATATTGGAGCGAGAACGTATGGGTACTCAACCTGCCATGAAAAAAACTTCAAAGATCCGCGTTTTAATCGCAAAACCTGGATTAGACGGCCATGACCGCGGTGCAAAAGTGATTGCAAGGGCCCTGCGTGATGCGGGGTTTGAGGTGATCTATACGGGCTTGCACCAGACGCCCGAGATGATCATCAACGCGGCGATTGAAGAAGATGTGCATGTCGTGGGCTTGAGCATCCTTTCGGGCGCGCACAATGCCTTGGTTCCTGAAGTCATTGAAGGTGTAAAAAAGGCGGGCGCTGATGATGTCTTGTTTTTAGTAGGCGGCATCATTCCCGATGAAGACATGGAAGCGCTCAAGAAATGCGGCGTGCAGATGGTGTTTACGCCGGGTGCGAGCATTGATGGTGTGATCGATTACATCAAGACCCATGTAAAAGAGCGGCCGGTAACTTAAGTTTAGCCTTCTTATAGTCGCTTTTCTGTTTTTATCATTTGCGTGAATGCGACGATCAGATCGGGTAGGGCCTTAAGTCTTCTGGTAAGAGACCTTCGAAACATTACCTCAGCGAATTTTCTGAACATCTGTGTTTGATGTGGAGTGTAGGGGAACCACCACAGTGATTTGAAAAGCGGGGCCCACCACTTAGGTTTGTGAATATGACGGACATTCACGAACTCTAGGAATCCAAGATCCGAATGAACCCGTCCAAATCCGCTGTCCTTTACGCCTCCCCATGGCGTTTCGGCAAGGCCATGAGTGTAGAGCACTTCATTGATCAACACGCTTCCCGCTTCGATCTTCTTTGCGAGTTGTTCTGCCATGGCCACATCTTTTGAGATGACGCTGGCAAGTAAGCCGTATTTCGTGTCATTGGCTTTTTCAATGGCTTCTTGAGTGGTCTTGAATTTTGTTACGGCAACGACGGGGCCAAAAGTCTCTTCTTGATAGATTTTTGTTTTTTCAATCGGGTTGCCTGATTGCCCCGGCGGATTGGTGACTATGGTAGGCTCAAGAAACGTGTGATCCTTTGAGAATTTTCCTCCGTGCAAGATAGACGAGTTGTCTTTGGAAAGCTCTGCGAGTTGGTGAGCGTAGATTTCCTTTTGTTTTTCGTATGTGGCAACACCGAGATCACCTTCGCCCAAGTGGCCTCCGTGCCTTAGTTTTCCGACTTTGCTCTTAAGCGTGTTCACAAATTGGTCGTGAATCGACTCGTGTACGATCACTCTTTCCGTTGAGGCGCAAACTTGCCCGGAGTTGGCGAACCCGCCCCAGAGTGCGGCACTTGTCGCAAAATCAATGTCGGCATCGGGCATGACGACCATCGGATCTTTTCCACCGAGCTCTAATACGACTGGGGTCAAAGTTTCAGAGGCCGCCGCCATGACTTTCTTCCCGGTCGCCACGCTTCCAGTGAAAAAGATCTTGTCGAGTTTGGCTTTTACTAAAGCGGCGCCTCGTGAAGGATCTCCTACGACGAGTTGCAAGAGGTGCTTTGGAAGACAAGCGTGCTCAAAGATTTCTACGATTTTTCGGCCAATAAGGGGGGTAACTTCGCTAGGTTTGAAGATGACGGCGTTTCCGGCCATTAGGGCCAAAGCGATTTCTCCCAGCGGGATCGAGAACGGAAAATTCCACGGCGCGATGATTGCAACGACTCCTTTGGGCCAAAAGTGCAAATAGCTCTTTCTATGTTTCATGATGCGCATCGGGATAGGTTGATCCTTCAAGAGTTTTGGCGCGCGCTTGGCATACTGCGTGAGTAAATCTAGCGTGGGGATGATGTCGTTCACCATCGCCTCGAACCTAGGTTTGCCGTTTTCTCGGCTTATAAGCTCGGCAATTGAATCAATATTGTCTAAGATGTGTTCACGCGCGTTGATGAAGTAAGGCATCCGATCTTTGGGTGAGAGCTGTGACCATGCTTGTTGGGCAGCTCTGGCTTGGGCAACAAGCACCGGTATTTGATCAAGAGGAGTCTGCGGGATTTGGCCCAAGGTCTCGCCAGTAGCAGGGTCGCGCGAAGTGATGGTTTCCATAGTAGTTTCATCATACCATATCGAAAGGTATAAACGGAGAACCGACTATTATGGGTCGTGAGAGATTAGAAAAAGATTCTACTCAAGGAAGACTGCGAGGCATTCTCGGGGATGATGATCTCGGCATACCTGCGGCTCAATTGAATGCGGTGGCCCATCGAGTTTTAGAGTCGCGTTATTTATTACGCGATCAATCTGGAAAGATTAGCGAAACTCCTCGCCAGCTTTTTACTCGGGTCGCCAAGGCCGTGGCTAGCGTTGAGAGAAAATGGTGGAGAAAAAAAGCAGCTGAAAACAGAGACGAAGCCATTGATCAAATCGCTCGCATGTTCTTTGAGCTCATGGCATCGCTGCGATTCTTGCCAAATTCTCCGACACTTATGAATGCCGGAAAACCTCGTGGTCAACTCAGCGCGTGTTTTGTTCTGCCGCTCGAAGACGATTTGAAGCAAGTTTTTGAGACCTTGCGTGACTCTGCCGTCGTGCACAAAACAGGAGGAGGAACCGGGTTCAATTTTGGCAAGATACGCCCTAGTGGTGATCTCATCAGCTCATCGGGTGGAACAGCGAGTGGACCGCTTGCTTTCTTGAAGATCTTCGATGTCGCTACGAATACCGTAAAGCAGGGGGGGGCACGGCGTGGTGCCAATATGGCGATTATGCCGATCGATCATCCTGATATTGAAGAATTCATTCAGAGCAAGATGGATGGTGGCATTGAAAACTTCAATATCTCGGTAGGCATCACTGATGATTTCATGGCCGCGGCGAAGACAGGACAAGTCTGGCGGCTTAAGCATCCTAAAACTGGGCAAGTCACATCCACCATTAAAGCAAGAAAGCTTTGGCGCGCAATCGCTGAAGCAGCGTGGAAAAGCGGCGATCCGGGAGTGGTATTCTTAGACCGAATCAACGAAGTGAATCCGACGCCAGAGTGCGGCCCGATGGAGAGCACCAACCCCTGTGGAGAGCAGCCTCTTCTTGCTTACGAGAGTTGCAACTTGGGCAGCATGAACTTGATGGCTTATTACCAAAAGTCTGGGCTCGATTGGGAATCGCTTGAGACCGACATCAAATTGGCAGTTCGTTTTTTGGATAATGTGATCGAGGCGAATGCGTATCCGCTTCTTGCAATCGAAGACATTACGCTTGCGAACCGGAAGATCGGTCTTGGCGTCATGGGATGGGCCGATCTCTTGCTTGAGATGGGGATTGCTTATGATAGCGACCAGGCCCTGCGATTCGCTGATGAAACGATGGGTAGGATCCAAGCGGTGGCCGTGAAAGCAAGCGAAGACCTTGCGGTTGAGCGCGGAGCTTTCCCAAATTTTCCAAAATCAAGATGGGCGAAGATGGGCCATAAACCCAGGCGCAATGCTACAGTCACCACCGTTGCACCGACAGGCACGATCAGTCTAATCGCTGGGGTTACCAGCGGTATTGAGCCAGTATTTTCATTAGCATTTGAGCGGGTGGGGCTTGATCAAGAGTATATGATTTTCATTCATCCTTCGCTTAAGAGGGCGTTGAAGCAATACAATGTGAGATCAAAGCGCACTCTTATTCGCGTTGTAGAGACGGGGTCTGTTGCGCACGTCAAGGGATTGCCTGCGAAGGTAAGGAAGGCCTTGAAGACCGCTTCTGAAATTCACCCTCTTTGGCATGTGAAAATGCAGGCCGTATTTCAAAAGCACACCGAGAATGGCGTTTCAAAAACGATTAATCTGCCAAGTACGGCGACCAAGCAAAACGTGCAGGCTGTGTATGATGCGGCTTATGCGTTGGGATGCAAAGGGATCACCGTATTTCGAGACACGAGCAAACCTTCGCAAGTCTTGAATACCGGCATTCGCGCCCGTTCTGGTAGGGCTCAAGACTTGGTTGATGCGGTGAACTGGCTCTTGGATGATGTGGAAGAGGGAAAAAACATTCGGAAAAAAGCCTCGTTTGGGCTTGCTTCCTTGAGCCGGGCTAAACTTAAACTCAAACGATGAACGAAAAGTACTTGTGTAAGAAGTTTGATGGAGCGGGCGAAGGGGCTCGAACCCTCGACCCCGAGCTTGGGAAGCTCGTGCTCTAGCCAACTGAGCTACGCCCGCACCTTGTATATGTAAAAGACCGAACGTACATAACATCAGCTCAAGACGAACGCAAATACCCTACTTATTAATCGTCTGTGCGCTTTTTTCCCCAATCCTCTTTTGTCATCTCATAGAGAAGTTCGTCATCTAAAGTAATGCCAAATGTCTCTCTCTTGATCTTTTAAAATACCTCTTGGCAACTCTAGCTATGTGTCTTAGCAACGAACAAAGCGTCTATTCTCAAGGGAGCCTCATGATTCAAGCTATTAACTTTGCCATTTTGGGACTTTTTTTATCTTTCTCAATTCAGAGCGCCCGTGCAGACATCAAATGCAGCGGAGACTCCCAAGGGGAAAAAATAAAAATCGATATTCAATTTGATGTCCTCAAGAGCAGTCCACCCCAAGATTCAGTCTCAATAAAAATTGGTGAAGAATTTTATGGCCCCTATGGAAAACATGATCTCGCTTTCTTTCCGGGTGGGGTAGCCTTTAAAGAAAGATTCTACGGCATTAATGATGTTTCAGGAGAACTCTTGCTCTTTCCTTCAAAAAAGAGAGCTGGAACTTACGATCTTGAGTTGCGGTCGTCTGGGAATGCAAGCCGTATTTTGGGTCTTAACTGCAAGGTGCACTCAGATAGTTTTTACAGACCTAGCCTTAGTTTGACTAAGAAGGCTGGCATTGAAAAACTTGTGAAAAGCATCAGTCAAGCGAGCGATTTCGATCGGATTGCAAGCGAAGCACTTTATATCATTCAGAACCTTGTAGGACCCGTACCGCAGTCACATCTTGTCTATGAAGCTATCTTAAAATCAGAGCGTTTGAATTGGGAAAGTTCAGAAGCAAGGATTCCAGAGCCGTATCACAGGTTCCTCTGGGCTCACGCTTATGAACAACTTTTGAATGACGCTTCCGTCTCTGATCAACACAAGGCAGAGTTAATCTCTTTTACTTTTAGTAAAGGATCAGCAAGAGAGATCGTGCTTGTGACTCTTTCACGTTGGGATTCAATTAAACAGACGCGGGTTTCCCAAGAAAATTTACTTACAAAAGTTTTAGAGAAGATTGATCTTGCCGATTCTCATGCAGTTGAAAGCCTGGCTGGTGTGGTTTTTCCGGATGAGTTGAAGGGTTTGCCATCGCGCATGCGGGCGTTAGAGATGGTTTTTGAAAAAGAGAGAAATTCTCGTGAGCTCCGCACGCTTAGCTTATTTCTTTCAAATTGGGCGGACGATTGGAAAAGCCATTCTGATCTCGATTCAGAAATCGTAGATCGTTTTATCAGGCACCCGAACTTTGATGCAGAAGTTGGACATTCAATTCTCGAGAGGGTGTTTTACGGAAAAAACGGATTTACTCATAAGACAGTTTTGTCGAGAGAGATGCAGGTACGAGTTTTGAAAAAACTGCTCGAGAGCCCGAAGCTATTGCTAAAAGACCGGCAAATTTCTGAAATGCTTGTTCGAAAGTGGTCTGACCGCGAGCTCTTCCGAAAGGTCGTCGATTCAGAAGAAGCAGATGAACTGAAATTATCAAAGTTGCGGGGGCTGGTTGAAACGCAGTCTGGGGGTGCTTCAAACATCGATTTTGTACTGCGATTTCTTTCATCAAAAACGACTGAAGTGAAAGGGGCCTCAGAGTTTGTTCGCTTGGTACTATCGTCGCTCGAGAAGATGGACGAACAAGATCTTTATTATTATCTAGAGGGTCGTCACGGCGTACTCATGGAGCTTTTTCGACTCGCAGTGAGTCCTCAAGCAGAATTTTTGGAAGGGTTGGACGATGTGGCAGGTGCGGTTGCTCGGTCTCATCGTTTGACTCGGGGTTTAATAGCATCATTGAGTTACGTTCTTCTTCATACGGACTCCATGGGAAAGATGATTCCAGTAGGATCGAGGGCCGATCTGCTTATTGCTAATGCCATGGGTAAACTTCTCTCTCATGCTCTTGTTGATGATGAGGTTGCCTTTCAACTTGCAGGTCATTTGTCGCGCCATTACGAAGAGGTTCCAGCTCGCAAGCAATGGGCGGAAAAAATGCTTCGATCTATAGCTGGAAATGAGAAGCTTTCAGCTGAGACCAGAGAGCAAGCGCAACTTGTCTATGACCCACAGCCAGGAAAGGCGAGATATTGGAAAGCCGGAGACTTCGGCGAGTAGAAGTTGAGCTTTGTTTAAGAGCTTCCGAGTATAGGATTTTGGGCAGGTGTTAATAAATTTAAAACCCCCCCTCAGGCCTGCTTTGGCCTAAGGGGGGCTACTACCTTTACATGTACGTATTAAAGACCGTTAAAGATCCCTAGTCCTGGATTGAAGATATTGTCTGGGTCGTGGATCTGCTTTCTCGTTTTTGCGGTATTAAGATTCGTTCCGAACTGTTGAGTCCATTGCGTTGAACCTTGCGGCATCGTGCCGAATGGATATGCTTTGCCTCCTAGGTTTAGAACGTTTGCCAGCATTGTTTGATTCAACGCCTGCAATTGCGCAGCCCTTGTCGCATCACTTGCATTATACAAGAGACCGACGAGTAGAAACCGCGATCCGTTCGCTATTTCAGGAGTCTCGAATATCGTCGGATGATTTTGAACCCTCTTCCCCGGGAGAAGTAAAATCCCCCCATTTATGCCGAAGTCGGCTGAGTTGATCTGAGAAAAATTCGTCTGGATAAAGGTCGTGATTTGATTCTCTGGAAGAAAGAAGCCAGCCCACGGATGGGGTTTCGCCCATTCGCCTGTAAGCACCATTCTATCTTTAAATCCGGTATCGTTCGTGAAATCAGGATACCAAGTTGTGTCTTGGATTACTGGTGCTCCGACGTTATGCAAGCCAGAGAAACGAGCAGGGTCGCCTAGTGTGGTGCCGACGATATCTGAATGCTGTTGAAATGCTTGCATCAAATAAACGAAGCCACCGAGTTGATTTGGAAGCGCAAGCCCTTGAACACCAGTAAATCTGCCGTCGTTGGCTGCCATCATGACATCGCTAATGAGTGTCTGAATATCAAGATAAGCGAAATAATACTGTCTGACGTATTGAGGCGATGGTTGAAGAGAGATTTTTGCTCTTGTGATGATACCGTACTGGCCCATGCCGCCTAGCACGGAATAAAAGAGAGCTTGATTTTGAGTGGGTGAGCATGTGAAAAGGAGCCCTCTTCCATCAACCACGTCAATGTCGATTACATTGTCGATTTGAAAGCCGTGACGAGCAGCGAAAGGACCTATTCCACCTACAGAGAGTGTGCCACCAATGGTCGTGCCTAGTTCGGTGGTGAGCACTTTCGGGGTTGCCTGGAAACTGGTGTTCGTTTGAACTACGAGCGCGCTCCAAAGCATGCCGGCTTGTACATCAGCATAGGTAGGGGTCATGCTGAGGACTTGGTTCATATTCTTCATATCAATAACAAGACCGCCATTGACTTGACTCTGTCCGTTATCGACATGACCTGCTCCGCGGACAGCGACAGGAATCGCATGCTGCCTAGCAAAAGAGATCAGTGCTTGAACATCGGAGTTGCTTGCTGGTTTTGCTACTGTGCAAGGAACTTGACTGACGGAACCCCCGAAGTCATTGGCATATGTTTGTCTTGTCGCGAGATCTTGATGAATGGTTCCCGAAATTGTGGGAAAAGTAAGAGTACTACAGTCCGTCTGTGCAAAAGCGAAACTGCTAAAAGAAAAAATGCTGATAAGAAGCAACGCAATCGTGCCTCTCAAAGATGATCTTTGCTGCATAGTCCCCTCCGTTGTGGAAATGATGAGTTTAGAGAGGTTTAGTGGAATGGGATAAGCGTGTTTTGTCAATGACGCCAAAAGGCGAGGTATATTTTGTGTTCAGTGAGTCTAAAAATATGTTTTATTTACATTGGCAAGATATAAATAAATTTAGATTATCTTACGCAAGCAATATGC
>JBFMCE010000080.1:0-18399 GCA_040754655.1 Bdellovibrionota bacterium
CCTTCTGGTGAGAGTTTTGCAAACTTTCATAGAAGTGTTGCAGGTAGAATAGCGAAGTCGATACTGGGGAAGCTTAGGGAGAAGCAAGCATTGAGCTCACGAAAGCTCAAGGCCAATACCAGCACCGTCACCGTCACCGTCAGTACCAGCTCGACTAGCAGCACTGGCGTCGGCGCTGGCGCCAGCGTCAGTACTAGCACTGGTACTGCTAGCGGCGGTGGCATCAACCCCACCACTATGCCCGCGACCCTTTCCCGCGCTGGAGTCGGAGTCGGAGTTCGGAACTGGGTCGACGCCGGTATCAAGACCGGCGCCGGAGTTTCTCTCAATGGTCTCCCTCTCACAGCACTCTGGAAACAGCGTCTCTGGTCTCGCACAGTGAAGTATGGCAGAGATCTTACCAACACCGTCCGCTACATTTTTCAGAACCCAGTAAAATCAGGAGTGCTGGATCTTCTGCAGACAGATCGCATCCTGTTTGATGAAAAAGGCGTGCTAAAGAAGATGCCGCTGTTGCTATGAACCCTGCAATCCTCAAAAAAAATTCTGTCGCTGTTGTTATAAGCTGCCAATCACCGGAACCAAATCCGCTGCTCTTCCGTCCTAACGAAACACAATCCGCGACTTCCAGCACCGAAGGTGGCATGGCCTCAGAGTTCACAAAAACCGCATATGGATTCCGAATTAAACCGGTTTACGAAACCTGCTACCCGACCTCAGGGCTCGTCGGGGTAAATCCCTTAAATTTAAAGTGTTTACTAAGGTTCCCAGGGCAGCCAACCGAGCAAAGGCGATACACTCGCGATACAATTGTTGACTATATTAATCAACAATTGTATCCTCTCGCCCATTGTCGATCGCAGAGCGGTTTTGTGAAGGAGATCTTAACGATGTTGCGTGAAGTTTCGGTTCTTGTTGCTGTTGGAGTTTTGGGGTTGGTTAATGCCGCCTCTGCAAAACTTGTCGCTGGTCCTTGTAAAGAGATTACAGGTAAGATCTCTGCAGCCGTCGCTACCGAAAGAAAAGAGCTCGAGCCTTTTGCTGAGGCTGCGGCAGCGATCACGGTTGAGTTTTTACGGCAGTTCGAGCAAGATCCGGGGTTGCAAGGGAGATTGGCACTTCAGCTTCTAGGTCAGTGGCACCACAAGGCCGATGCTGAAGCAGCACTGCTTTCATTCTTAAAAAAGTCATATGATACCGTATTTACTCCTGAGTCGAGCTATTTGAGCTTGATTGAGCGTACTGCCCCCCAGCCGTCTGCCCCTACCGTCTCAAAGGAACTAGCAGAAGCTTATGATCGACCCGAAGGCACTCTAGAAGGGTCTGTTGCGCTTAGTGTTGTGCCACAATCTGGTCCTATTCCACACAGGGTTGACTATGGTCTAGTAGGGAGGGCACAGAGCTTAACTGAAATACAAGGGCATCGAGTCCCCTGGCATGCCTTAGAAGAAGGCGTTACTTATGGTTTGTTCGATATAAATAAAGAATCTGAATCGCCGGTGGGACGGCTCTCTGAATACAAAAAACAATATGGCCTGGTTAGTAGGAGATGGGTCCATCTTTATCGCAAAGATTCTAAAACGAACGTGACAGGACAACGTGACGTCGATGCAATAAATCGATTTCCTGTAGTTTACTTAGAAGTCTCCGATCAGTCTTACCATATTACGGCATGTGCCGTTGAAGCACAAATTGAAGGTGGCATAGCTTCTCTAGGATTTTGGGATGACTATGCAGTGCTTGGATGGCACGAGTTTTTAAAAATTAAAAAACGCGCCTGCACCACAATCGACCTAGTAGACGAGAATCAGACAGAAATCGTCCAATTGGTAAAAGCCAATAAACAGATTGCGATCAAGAACCTTGTTGAACGTATGATTTTGGGGCGTTTAGATGAGATCTATAACGGCACCCACGGCAATAATTTAGCTGATCTTTCGGGCCGAATTTCTCCATTTAAATTAGAACTCAAAAGACGCAGTCCCAGATGTCACGACCAAATGTACGGTCGAGAACAAAACTTCTTGGAAGCAGTTTTCGACCCGCGTTATTGGGGCGAAGCGCTCGAGCTTTTGGAAAAGTAAAACGGATCCTGGTAGCAGTTTTACCGACTTCAGATTACTGATTTCGGTTGACGGAATTCGGATTCAGCCTAGATTCGGAAACGGTCCCGGTTTGCAGCATAAAATTCTGCAATCTTGTCTTGCCCTGACGCCCTTCCTAGACTAGGCCATTCTCATGACGATAAGAAAACTTTTCACTTTCGCACTCTTAATGCTTATAGGAACCAGCGCTTGGGCCAACGTCTTGAAGCTCAGCAAGACCATTGGGTTTGAACCTTCTGGCACATTTGCTTTGATGGGAAAATTCCCGAAATCCGATAACTTTGTGGTGGGCATCGATCATGGCGGGCATAAGACGAGCAGAGTCTCACTTCGATTTTTTGATCGTAACGGGGTTGATCTAAAGAAGTTTGAGCGAGAGGAAGAGTTTGTCGCGTATTCGATTGCGTGGGACAAGATGTACCTGTTCACGGCCTCGATAGGAGGTTACTACCAAGTCGGTGGAAAAATACCATACGCTCGTAAAGCACTGAAGGCTCATACCCTTTATGTATTGGGTGAAAAGGGACGTGTGCTGAGCGAGACGCCACTACCGCAGACATGGCTTCTTCCCTTTGCTAAAACAGGTCATTGGCAAGACTCGATTGAAGGCAGGAGCAATCTCTTTGTATCAAATGGTCCCTACAGGCTTCAGTCTTTGAACAGCGGGCTTTTTCCTGTTCTACTCGTTGATGAAATCAAATCCGAAATTAGATTTTATGATGAAAAGGGCAAATCTCGTCATGTCTTTGAGACTCCTCAGTTGATCCGGTCCATGACTGTGGTGGGCGAAGATACCATTGTGGCGCTGTGGACCAATAAGGAAAAGAAAACGAGCGGCTATCTTTTTTTCAATGGAAGGGGCGAGCTCAAAGGTTCGCATCAAGCGACCGGAGCATTTGATTTTCGGGGAGTGCTTGAGGATGGGACCATTTTACTTCAAAAATATATCTTCAGCGAAGACGGCTCTCTTGCTGAACGCGCAGAGTTTTTCTTTGTAAACCCGGCAGGGCTGATCAAACACCAACTCGAAGTTCCATTTAATCGCAATTATATTTACCGCCCCAACGGGGTTTCCGCGGGGGCGTTTTCAACTGGAAGTTACATTTTGGCGCTGGGTTTGAGGCCGGAAGTCTACTTCATCCAACCAGATGGAAAAGTCACGAAACACGTTGCGACTGCTCAAGGATATAGAGAGTTTGGAACAAATGACATTGCGATGTTGGGCAATGACACAGTTGCCTTGGAAATGGGTACTCGTGATGTCGAAAAAGGAGGGGCGCAAGCCTTTGTCTTTTACTTTGACCATGAAGGGCGATTTCTGAAGCGAGAAGACATGAGGGCAAACCAACTCATGGCAATCCGTCCGCTAGGTGACCAGGCCGTGGTCTATTCCGTACATAATTCCGACGACAATGTCGGAACGGGTCTCTTGATAGCAGGTGGAGCAAATCATGTCCTGTCGACTTCGAGCATCGAAACAGGTTTAGGGTTTTCTGGCGGTTTGCGAGATGCTCTTCCTCTCAAGCCTGGTCACACGTTGCTTTTTACCGAAAAGTCGATCCATTGGGTGAATGACCAGCTTCATGAACTTGGACGTTTTCAGACAAAACACGGAGTGCAGGCCGTGCAGCGGGCGGGCGATCTTCTTGTAGTCGCGGAAGGCAATTATTGTTGGGGTTTACACCCCTGTTCCGCGTCAGGAAAGGTTCGGTTGAATTTACTTTCGATTCAGGACTCACAGTCAATCGTCTCACAATGACGGTGTCAGCACCACTTTTCCAACGCGTTCACCCGAGACGGTGATTTCAATCTTTGTGCCTGGTTTTCCTGAAACGACCCATTCCACTTTGGCGCGGTTGTCAGTCGGGCCGCACACTAATCCGAATGCGGCTAGGTCAAGCTTATTGCTTCGTCCTTCAAGATGACCAAACTCTTGAGTCTCGGCGCCTGAGATCAACGAGAGGCCACTGCCTGTCGGTAGCTTAAGAGCCGCTCTCACAGGCCGAGTGCAAACGCGTTTCTTGCCCTGAACACTTGTGTAGGTCGGAAGGAAGCCGGTGTTTTCAACGACAAGCACGATGCGATGTTTGTCGTTACCCAATGCCTCGATCTTAAGATCATGTACCTCGAGGTGAGGCAAGACTTCAGCCATTGATAAGGCAAAGTGTACATTTTTCTTGGCTTCTGCGCCCATGAGCCCATGCGGTGGGTTGCGCCAGGTGTAGAGCATGTTCCAGCCGCCCAATTCAACCTTTCCTAATTGAGGATGGTCAAACGCATACCAGTCAACATAAGCGTCTTTGCCTGCATTTTTCCCAGCCCACTTTAAAACTTTTACATCGTCTTCGTGCGAATGGTCTCTAAACCAATCAACGAGGTTGTTCGCCCTCTCAATGCCCGCATGTTTCAAGATGTCCCAGATTTCAACGGTAAAGGTGAAGATGCCCAGATGGTCGTAGAGCCAGTCATCTGCAGTTCCTGTGATGGTTTCTTTTGGATGATATTTGAGAAGCTTGTAAGTCGAACCGGCGTAGTAGCCGGTGAGTTCGGCGCCCCGCTTTTCAAGCCGTTGATAAACCCAAAGATCACCGGCTTCCATCTTCTCATCAGGCGCATCATAGGGGCGCAAGAGCGCGCCACTGTAGGTGTGGTAGCAGAGTGCGACATTGATGTTGGGATGAGACGAGACGAAGCTCACCATGGCTCGAATTTCAGGTTCAGATGCGGCAAAGGGGCCTGCCCCTTTTTGGTCTGAATCTGGGCGCCAGTTTGAAGGAAAGTTGCGGTTGAAATCAAGGCCCGCAAGAGGGCGCGCCTGTTTAATGACATAACCATCGTAATTGTGGATGCGGCCTTCTGGCAATAATCGATAGTATTGGCCCCCATTTTCATCATGCCTGCGTTTTTGCATGAGCTTTGAATTGAGCGAGCTCACTTTCCAATCGCCGCTAGGGTCTGGAATGCGCATCTGCAAGATGCGCCCATCTTGATCGATGTCTTCAAGGTGAATGCCATCTTCGGGTTCAGACCAAGGGTAAGCTCTCACGCCCGAGCGAAAAAACTCAGGCTTTTTCGCCAACGCACGTTCGGCACCGTCAGGGTTGAGCCTCGGAGCGCAGTAAAACGTAGAGGTCGCGAGTAACCGCGAAACTACGGGATCTCCGCTTTTCTTTCCTTTGAGCAACTCCTCGATGATGTTGAGCACCACAGTCGTACCAGCGAGTTCAGTCGAGTGAATATTCGCATCAAACCAAACCGCAGGCTTGTTTTCGGCTGCGCCGGTACTGAAGTCGGTCAGGGTCATGAGCCAAATCGGCTTGTTCTCATGGCTCCTTCCAATTTCTTGCAATTGACAAATATCTTTATGGTCTTTTGCCCAGAGCTTGAGATGTTTTTCGAGTTCGTCATTGGTGAAATAGTGATTGAAGTCCATAAGGCATCGTAATCGACAGTTCCGCGCATTGACAAGAGGTGGCATCCCTCATATGACCCAAACCCATATAGCGATCAATTGGGGAGGATAGAATTCAGATGAAAACCTACGATATGCTCATCGGAGGCAAGTGGGTGCAAGCCCGTTCAAAAGCCACACGTGAAATCCGCGACCCCGCAAATGGTGAATTGATCGCCAAGGTGCCCGAGTCCGCAAAAGAAGATGTCGTAGCGGCGATTGATGCGGCTAGAGCCGCTTTTGACGAAGGGCCATGGCGGAAAACCACAGCACTTGATCGAGGCAAGTTGCTCTTTCGACTGGCGGATGCCATTCGAGCGGAAGCCAAAAAACTTGCCGAGCTTGAAACGAGAAATTGTGGCAAGCCCCTGACCGAGGCTGAGTTTGATATTGCCGATGCCGCCAACTGTTTTGAGTTCTATGCAGGATTAGCCACCAAGATTCATGGCGAAACCATGCCGGTGCCGGCGAACTCGGTGAGTTTTGTGGTTCGAGAGCCGATCGGCGTGTGTGGCCAGATCATCCCGTGGAATTATCCGCTTCTCATGGCTTCGTGGAAGCTTGCTCCGGCGCTTGCAGCTGGAAATACATGCATCTTAAAACCCTCAGAGCTTACTCCGTTAACCGCACTTGAGCTTGGCCGTATTCTCTCGCAGCTCGAATTTCCTGCGGGTGTCGTGAACATCCTCACAGGACCGGGCGCGGGAGCGGGTGAAGAGCTCGCCTCGAATCCCAGAATCGACAAGGTGGCTTTTACTGGCGGAACGGTCACTGGCAGGAAGGTCATGACGGCGGCGACGGGGAACCTCAAGAAGGTCTCTCTTGAATTGGGCGGCAAGAATCCCAACATTGTTTTTGCGGATGCTGACTTCGAATCGGCAGTGGATGGAGCGCTTTTTGGCGCATTCGCCAATCAGGGCGAGGTCTGTTCGGCGGGTTCAAGGCTATTGGTTGAACGCAGCATTCATAAACCTTTGGTCGAAGCCATGTTAAAAAAGGTGCCTCGCATAAAGCTTGGGCATGGTTTGCAACCCGGTACAAAGATGGGCCCCCTAGTTTCATCGCAACACCGTGAAAAAGTCGAATCGTACATTCGCATCGGCGTGGAAGAGGGCGCAAAACTTGTCTGCGGCGGAAAACGCCCGTCGGGCAAAGAGTTTGAAGGTGGAAACTTCTTAGAGCCCACTATCTTTGATCAAGTCAAACCCACGATGCGCATTGCTCGGGAAGAAATCTTTGGGCCAGTGCTCTCAGTCATTCCTTTCGAGAATGAAGAGGAAGCCATTCGCATCGCCAATGACACCGAGTACGGACTTGCCGCCGCCGTGTGGACAAAGAATATCTCTAAGGCCATGCGGGTGATTCGAGAGATCAGGGCTGGCATCACTTGGATCAACACTTACCATCCGACTTTCAACGAGCTCCCTTGGGGTGGTTATAAACAAAGCGGTTCGGGCCGAGAGCTTGGATTGCATGGCGTGGAAGAATATCTCGAAACCAAACAGATCAACATCAACCTCGATGAGGCGCCGATCGGCTGGTACTAAAATTTATGACGAGCATTAAAATTAAAACAGCGATTCCGGGCCCAAAGAGCAAAGCCCTCATGCAGCAAAGGCTTGCAGCCGTTGCTCGTGGCCCATTTCATTCAACCCCGGTCTTCATTTCAAGAGCGAGCGGCGCTTTGATCGAAGATGTTGATGGAAATCAGCTTCTGGATTTTGCCTCGGGCATTGGAGTGGTGAATGTCGGGCATTCGCCGGAAGCGTTGGTAAGGGCGGTTCAAGAACAAGCCGCGAAGTTTTTGCACGCAGGCTTCAATGTGACGCCCTATGAGAGCTACATTCGCCTGGCTGAAAAACTCAATCAAGCGGTGCCAGGAAATTTTCCAAAAAAAACTCTCTTGGTCAATAGTGGCGCCGAAGCAGTTGAGAATGCGATTAAGATCGCACGAGCTGCAACCGGCAGGCAGGCGATCTTGTGTTTCGATCATGGGTTTCATGGGCGCACGTACATGGCCATGACGCTCACGTCAAAGGTGAAGCCCTACAAAGCAGGGTTCGGACCTTTCAATCCTGAGGTCTATCGCGCCCCATTTCCTTATGCATATCGGTGGCCAGGCGGTCTTGACGAGAAAGAAGTCTCGGCCGAATGTTTGAAGCGTTTTATCGAAGTCGTTGAAACTCAAGTCGGAGCCCAAAACGTGGCAGCCGTGATTCTAGAGCCCGTGCTGGGTGAAGGGGGCTTTGTGCCCGCACCACGCGAATTTTTGGCGGGCCTTCGTGAGTACTGCACAAAACAAGGCGTTTTAATCATCGCAGACGAGATTCAAACGGGCTTCGGACGAACGGGAACTCTGTTTGCCTCAGAACAATTAGGGCTTGTTGCCGACCTCACCACGCTTGCCAAGGGTTTGGGTGGTGGGTTGCCGCTAGCGGCTGTCGTTGGAAAAGCTGAGATCATGGATGCTCCGATCGAAGGCGGGGTAGGTGGCACCTATGGAGGAAATCCGGTAGCCTGCGCTTCAGCACTTGCTGTTTTTGATGCCTTTGAGAACCAAGGGCTTTTGCGTCGGGCTGTTGCGATTGGAGAGCAGGTCTCAAAACGACTTCGTGGTTGGAAAGAAAAGTTCTCTTCTGTGGGGGATGTGCGAGGTTTGGGGCCCATGCAGGCTATAGAACTCGTAAAAAACAAATCAACGAAAGAACCCAATCGTGAACTCGCAGGTGCTCTGACGAAATACTGTTATGAACATGGGGTTGTGAGTTTGACTGCCGGTACGTTTGGAAACGTGGTGCGTTTGTTGGTGCCTCTGGTGATTGAGTCTGAGCAACTTGATGAGGGCCTTGATGTCATGGAGTCTGGTCTTAAGGAGCTGGGCGCATGAACGAAGTCTTTTCACACCGCTTGTGGATTGCAGGAGCTTGGCAGGGTTCTGCCGAGGGGCGCGAAGTGCGATCGCCCTTTGATGGTTCGACCGTGAGCAGGGTCGATCAGGCTTCAAAAGAACAAATGAAGCTAGCTCTTGATGCCGCGGTAGAGGCTGCAAAAGTCCTTCGCAAGACGAGCAGGTATTTGAGGGCGCAACTCTTGAGCGGCATCGCGGAAGAGATTTCCTTTCGCAGGGAAGAGTTCGTGAAATTGATTTCACGTGAAAGCGGAAAACCTGTGACTCTTGCTGATGTCGAGGTTGGTCGCGCGTTGGTGACCTTCGCTACAGCGGCCGAAGAGGCAAAACGTTTCGGAGGAGAAGTCATTCCAGTCGACGTGGATGTCGCGGGCAGGCCCTATTTGCCCGCTCTCTCGTATTGGGTTCCTCGCGGCCCTGTTTTAGGAATCACGCCCTTTAACTTTCCGCTCAACCTCGTGGCCCATAAGGTGGCGCCCGCTTTGGCTTCGGGAAATTCAATCGTGATAAAGCCTGCGCCGCAGGCACCAGGGGCGGCGGTGCTCTTGGCTCAGGTGTTTGAGAAAGTGGCGAAGAAAATTGGCGATTCGCGTGAGAAAATCCCTCTGGCAGGTTTGCAGGTGGTTTCGTGTTCGAACGACGTGGCGGCCGCAGCCGTGACCGATCCCCGTATTACGACGCTCAGTTTCACTGGCAGCACATCGGTGGGATGGATGCTGCAGTCTAAGGCTGTGGGCAAGCGAGTGTTGCTTGAGCTTGGAGGGAATGCCGCGGTGATCGTGCACAGTGACGCTGATCTTGAAAGAGCGGCATCGCGCTCAGCGGCGGGTGGACATGGTTATGCAGGCCAGTCTTGCATCTCGGTTCAGAGAATTTATGTGCACGAGTCGTGTGCAGAACGTTTTATAGAGCTCTTGATCAAAGAGACCTCAAAACTTGGAGTTGGAGATCCAGCGGCAAAAGATGTGGTGGTGGGGCCTCTGATCGACGCTGCGGCAGCAGACCGGGTGATGGAGTGGATCGCCGAAGCCAAGAAAAGTGGCGCGAAGGTGCTCACGGGCGGAACTCGCGAGAAGAACGTCATTGCTCCCACGGTACTTTCAAACGTGAGCCCATCGTCGAAAGTGGTTTGCGAAGAAGTTTTTGGACCGGTAGTAGTGGTTGAGACCTATCGTGAGTTTTCCGAGGCGATAGAAAAAGTGAATGACTCCCGTTTTGGTTTACAAGCTGGTGTTTTTACCGACAGCCAGAAGTTGATGCGAGAAGCGGTGGAGAAACTTGATGTCGGCGGAATTCTTTTGAATGAAATCCCTACGTATCGAGCCGATCCGATGCCGTATGGCGGGGTGAAAGAGTCAGGACTTGGCAGGGAAGGGTTGCGCTATGCGATGGAAGAGTTCAGTGAGCGCCGAACCGTTGTGCAGTGGATAGGTTGAGCGCAGACGCGGTGCTGAGGCTCGCCATTGAAGAGGGCGGGAGGATTTTGAATTGAGCTCTGGTAAAACAAGGTTTAGATGGATCGTTGGGCTTGTTCTGCTGGCGTTATGGATGGGTTCGTGCGCGCGGGCGCCGCTAAAAGGGCCTGAGAACTCGCTTCTTCGCGCCGATGCCCCTGAGCTCAGTGATGACCTGCCTCTAGAGCAGCTTTTTTCGGCGATCACAGAACAGGTTCAATTTTTAGAGAAATCCCCTCGTGACTCAAACTTTGTGTTCGGAGAAGAGACTTTTACCAAGCAAGAGTACCTGGCGGGGCTAAGACGTTTTTTAGAGCTTGGAAAGAAGCACTCTGGCGAAGAATTTTTCGATCAGGTTCGAGATGAATTTGATTTCTACGAAGTTTATGGTGATCCTAGCCCCGGCGACGTTTTTATCACTTCATACTTCGAACCTGTGATTCCGGGGGCGCTGAAGAAAACCGACCAGTTCTCGCAACCCCTGTATGGGGCGCCAAATGATATCTTGAGGCTTGATCTCGAGCGTTTTGATGAGAAGTTCGCAGATGAGCGCAAAAGGCGCGCCAGGGTCGTGGGAAATGATGTTTATCCCTATTATTCACGTGAAGAGATCGACTCTGGTGGCGCGCTCTCTGGCAAGAAGCTTGAATTGTGTTGGGTCGATCCGATTGATGCCTTTTTCTTGCAGGTTCAAGGCTCCGGAACAGTGGAGCTGTCTGGCGGGAAGAGCTTGCGGCTGATCTATGCCGAGAAGAACGGGCACCAATACCATTCGATCGGAAAGTTTTTGAAAGAGAAGATCCCTGCGGATCAACTCACCCTGCATTCGATCGAGCGCTACCTCAGGGGCTTACCCGTCGCGGAAATGCGCAAAATCCTTTATCAGAACCCGAGTTATGTTTTCTTTCACCTTCTTGAGGGAGATGCAAAAGGCGCTCTGACCTATCTTGGCGTTCCAGCCACGGCAGGCCGAACGATTGCCACAGATCCAAAGTACTTTCCAAAGGGCGCTTTGGCCTTCTTGGTCTCGACGAAACCAAAGTTTGACTCGATCGAGAGCACGACTCCATCGAGCTGGGAGCCGCTTGCGCGTTTTGTGCTCGATCAAGACATTGGCGGCGCCATAGTGGGAGGTGGCAGGGTAGATCTGTTTTGGGGCAGGGGCGCTGAAGCCAAACAATACGCTGGCGTGATGAAGCAGTCGGGGAAACTGTATTACCTGGCGCCGAAGAAGAGAGAAAATATGGAGCAGCATTAGCCCTGCGCCGGTCTTTTTTTACAAAATATTCCTCGCCCGAAACCAAAGCCGTCTACTTACTAGCCGCAGGATTAGGTTGCGCATATAACAGAATTTTTAATCAAGACTAGAGGTGAGTTCATTCATGCCATCGAAACCCAAACGACACACGATTCATAAGAACTACCAAGCGCCAGATTGGTATGGCACGTGGCTGGGTTATAAGATTTCAAAGTTTGACCGTAAGAACAAGAAAGCCATCGTGACCTTGACCTTGCGAGAAGACCATCTCTCGCCCGCGGGCAGGGTGCACGGGGGCGTGGTCTCGGGGTTTTTAGACTTTGCATGTGGTGCTGCGGTCTTTGCTACTATGGGTGACGAGGAGTATTGCTCTACGGTTGAGTTGAAGGTGAATTACTTTCGGCCGCTGTTTTCAGGCGATAAACTCAACGCGGTGGCTACGGTCGTGTTTCGTGGGAACAGGCTTTGCGTGAGCCATGCCTTCTTGTACCGTGGGCGCGAAAAAGCGCCTGTCGCCATGGCTACAGCGACGTTTAATATTATCTCTAAGACCGTTCGGTAGGTGAGTTTAAACCTACTGCGGTTAGGCTCTGTTTAAAAGCTAGCATCTGCTTCGTTGCGCGGTTGCTCAGCTCCTTACATACTTTCGTGTATGCCCCGGTGCTCGCTTCCCTCACGCCTCCTCCCATCTATTACCTTTTTGACAGAGCCCTGCAGTTACGGAGAGCTTGGTTCAAGCTCTGGAGAATCAACCCTCGTCGGCGCAGTAGTTTGCGCAGCCTCTTCAAAATGCGCTGCAAGTGCGATTTTGGGGCCTTGGAATCGAGAACGAACGCGCAGAGCCCAGGCTGCGATTAGGCTTAAAGTCAAACCACCAATCACCACTCCGGCCTGATCATTGGGAGGCAGCACAAAAACAGTGGTGATGAAACAGATCCAAACCAACGCGACAAACGAAACAGGTGTGCTGAACCTGCCAAGGTTCCAAGGTCCCTTGACCTGATTCTTCTTAGAGAGTTTTGCATAAAGTCCCGCGGCGATTGGAAGTCCGTAAGAAATATACAGGGCAATTGTCGCGATCGATACCACAGCGCTATAAGCTTTGACCGAAAGCGCGAGCAAGAGCGCGATTGCGACAAGGGTCCAGATCGCAACAGCCGGTGTGCGGTGTTTTTGGCTGACGCTTGCAAGACTCTTCGAGTAGGGCAGTCCGCCGTCGCGCGCAAAAGCGTAGACCATGCGAGAGGCAGAGGTGAGCGCTGAAAGCCCGCAAAGCCACATGGCAATCAGAACCAGACCCACAATGGTATTGCCGAGGGCGGGCCCGAGCGCAAGACGCAGTACTTCAGTGAATGCGCCTTCTCCAAACGCCGTAGCTTGCGCAAGATCAGGAATGGAAAGCGTGATCGCCGAGAGCATCGCTGAACCAAAAACAATCGAGACCGCCACTGCGAGAAAGATTCCCCAAGGAGCGCGGCGTCTGGGATCAATCGTCTCCTCGCTCACATGCGCTGAAGCGTCGTATCCGGTGAGCGTCCACTGGGCGAGCAAGAGTCCTAAGAGAAAACTATAAGGGTATGAAAAACCGTCGGTATTGTTCTGGGTCACAAGAAAACTCACGGGCTGAGTGAAGCCTTTTACGACAAGTGCCCCGATCAGAAGAAAGACCACCCCAACGTGATACCATGCCGAAAAATCATTTAGCCTTGCCACAATTCGAATGCCCAGATGGTTCAAGACCGCGTGTGAGAAAAGCAGAACCGCGTACAAACCCGTCGTTATGGCCGTATTCTCAGGCAGGCCAAGAAATCCTCGAAGCAAAAGAGCCAGGCCAAAGTCAATGCCCGCCAAGATTGCGAATTGGCCCATCGTATTGAAACACGCCGTGAACCAACCCAAGGTTCTACCGCCGAGAATGGCGCTCCAGTGGTAGAGAGCTCCTGCAGTTGGATAGGCGCTCGCGAGTTCCGCCATCGAAAGAGCCACGGCTAGCGTGAAGAAAGATACGATCCACCAACCCACGGTCAGAACAAATGGGCCTCCGTGTTGCAGGCCATAACCATAGAGTTGAATCGCCCCGGTCAGGATCGAAATGATCGAGAAGCTGATCGCAAAATTCGAAAAGCCCCCCATATTCCTCAAAAGCTCTTGAGCATAGCCCAGGTGTTTGAGGTCGTTCGCATCTTTGCTAGCCTGTAGTGTACTCAGGTCGTTTTGATCCATTGGTTTATGGGCATCCTTCAGCAAAACAATTTACCTCGTCGTAGTTGAGTGGTTTTGGTTCAGAGCCTGGAATGGCGTCAAATCTCCAGTAAAAGTTCACGAAGAAATTCCATCCTGGCCTCTGCTCAAGTTCGAATTCATCGATGTGAGCGGCGTTCGAGATGAAATTATGGTCAGCGCCCACCGAGATTCCTAAACGCTCGTTGATGCGATATCCCACCTCGGCGCCTAATGCGAAAAGGCGATTGTCATGAAAGTCAGTTTCAAAATTCGCTCTGCCTGCGATGATGACACGATTATCCAGAATCACCCCGAGTTTTCCTTTTTGCCCGAGAGAGCCCCAAAACCTGGCATTTTCTTTTTCGAGAACGCGAAACCCTAGGCGAAAGGTGTAGTTCGCAAAGGTACGCACAAGATCTGACTTGTTGCTGAAAGGTTCTAGACCCAAAGTGCCGCCAAGCACATCGATGTCTCCGCGCCAGGCAAGCCCTAGTTCAGGATCATTGCGCACCGCCGCGCGTGCCTTAAGGCCCTCAATGACGATCGGATAGGTGTTGCTGTTGAAATCAAGCGTGAAGACTGTCAGCTCAGCGCGAGCAACGCCCACGGCTTCAGTCGAGCCACTTCCGCCGGGGCCTTTGAGTGCGGCGGCCATATAGAGTCTTGAGCGCATCCAGTAGACCGGAAAAGCATAGAGGGCGGATCCTTTGACGCCCGGGAGTTGTTTCCAAACGCTGACTACGAAAGGCATGCCTAGACGAAAATTGTTTCCTGATTGAATCGACTTCCCAGATTCGATGCTCGTGGCGTCTTCCCTTAAAAGAAATTCTCCGCGTTCGATTCGCTGTCGGATCGCTGTGATTTCAGCCACGAGAAGTTTTCTGGCGTCAAAGAGTTTTTCATCGGCATTTTCTAAGGTGACGCCATCAAGCTCAACAATTTGTTTTACATAACCATCGTTGTCGGTGACCGAGAGCCTGAAGTTTGAGTCGTTTGGAGTGTCTCCATCGGTGATGGTGATTTCTTTGAACGTGACATTGGTCTCGTCCCCTAGAGAGATTTCAAAATCGACAAGCTTTTCTTGAAGCGTCTCTAGGATTTTTTGTGGATCTTGTGGTGCTGAAGGAGCAGTGCCTGTCTGCGTGGCTTGGGGCCCGGCCGGTGCAGAGCCGTTCCGCGCATCTCGTGATTTGGTGGATGGGCTAGCCGGTTGCGTATTTTGTACGCCGTTAGGCGTGTCGGCTAACGTGAAATTTGCACCAAAAATAAGCGCAGAAAAGACAGCGGCCATTGCTGAAAAGAACTTCATTTATCCCCCTCACCCCAGTGGGTCTAATATTGCGGCGCAACATATGGTTGAGGACAAAGGATGTCAAGAGTGAGGGTTAAAGATCGCGGTCACTTAGATGTGCAGCAGTAAGTGATGACTTTGCGGCCTCGGTCGCCATGGGCGACGTCATCGTAATACATCGTGAACGGAAGTTTAGTATCGCACCATTTCCCGATGAATTCTTGAAGTTTGTCTGAATCGACAGGGTCATTTACTTTGCTACAAAAAAACTCCCCCGACTTTGCTGCGGGCTTTCGTTCTGGGTTGGCTTTTTGCGCGCCCTCTTTCGCGTTCACACTCCAGAGGGTGATGTAAGCGACAGCAGCAAGAATGGCCACAAATCCAAGTTTTCTAGGGCTCATTTCAAAACTCCTCCGTGTAACGAGCGCAGTCCTTTGCGGTTAGGTTAGAGGCTAGCCAAAGAGCAAAATATGTTTGTCTTTGTCGTTCATTCAGCGCGACCTGATCTCTGCTTTTTCGGTCTAAGACAGAGCCATTGCTCTAGATTAGTTTACCCTCGTTTCTGAAAAGTGGTCAATTTTAAAGCTTTTGCGAGCTCTTCGGTGCGAGGAAAAAATTGCTGTGGGTGAATCTTCTTTGGAAAAGCGCCGTAGTTTCTGCCTCTCAGCAGATTCTTTCAATCATCAGATTCAAATAGTCCTAGAGCCTGCATCAAGTGATGAGCGTGAACCATTTGCGCACACTTTTGGCAGAGGGTAAATGCTAAACCTGTTGCTAAAGCGGAGTTTGTTTAACCCGTGCATGCTTCCAGCTGGATTGAAGTGCCAAGTTTTTTAGGCACTGCTCTCACCACGTCTGCTTCTGACGGAATGAAGGCCTAAGTTTTTTCTAAAGACAAGAATTGTTCTGTGGATGATTTTCTTGGCGGAGTTTAGATGCAAATTTTTCATGGAATTTTGTCTGGGTATTTTTTCCGCAAGGCATATCGTCAAAAGCTTCGTGCAGCGTTTTCGGTAGCTTTTATACCATCGTTCACATATGTCAGACCTCGAACAAAAGAGCACCACCAAGACCTGAGTGCTCATCAACCGGTCGGCACATATGAGTAAGCCCCTCGCATGAAGCAACTGAAGCTGCTCAAAAATCAAAAGAGCGCCTATGGCGGTGAGTTGATGAAAACCCGTAAAGGCAGACAGGGTTCTCGTCCCTTGGCGACAAGAGAGAGCATGCACCTGGTGCTGCGCTCCTCAAAAGCTACCAAAGAGTGGTCGTTTACCCGCCCTAAACATGCAGCAAAGATCAAAGAGCTTAGCTCAAAGTTTGCGGCAAAATACGGTGTGAAGATCTATTCAGTAGCCAATGTCGGAAACCATCTGCACTTTCATCTAAAACTCAGCAATCGATTTACCTATAAGCCTTTTATTCGAGCCCTGACCTCAGTCATTGCGATGGCTGTGACAGGAACGAGCAGGTGGAAAAGGCCTGTGAAAGCTGCAAGAGCAGTGACAGGGATCAATGGCAGTTCAATGACAAAAGCCCAGCCTAAGGCAGCAGCAAAGCCAGAGCTAAAAGGCCAGCGACTGATGCTGAATCCACCGCGCAGGTTTCTCCTCAAAGACAGAAACTAAAGTTCTGGGATTATCGGCCATATACGAGAATCGTGCAGAGCTTTCAGGCGCTGCTAAATCTCAGAGACTACATCCGCATCAACACGCTTGAAGGTCATGGCTACAAAAAAAACCAAGCAAGATCCCTCCTTGCCTGGAATCGCGCAGCAAAAGGGTTTGGGTGAGTGTAGAAAAGTGATCCCACGCTGAGTGCAGGATCGTTTTAAAAACAACACAATATATAAACTAATTTTATTAACAAACTCATTGACTAAATATCCGATCCGCAATAAGTTACTGCAGCCTCCTGATAGATTCAGAGCCCTATTTAAGAGAACCGCTTTATGAAAAACGCTTTGTTTATCCTGCTAGCCAGTCTCTACGCGAGCAACCCATCGTTTGCTGCGGATCAGCCTCCGGGGGGTAGTTTCCACAACAATAAGACTTTAGACTTTACGCTCGAGTTTTGGGGCCGAGATAAGTCTTATTCCTTAAGAACACTTGGCTCAGCAGAGCTGGAAGAGTGGATCAAGGAAAAATATAAGCGTTTTCAGCCATGGTCACTGGAAGATTTTACTAGAAACAATGCGACTGGATTTGATTCGAGAGAAAACCCAAGATTGCATGAAGAGCCCTATTACAGGGGCGTAGTTGCCATTTCTGAGACAGGAATCACCCTTGGTTACGTTCTGACTACTTGGGACCTGAGCCGCGATCCTTACCAAGCTAACTTTCGACTTATTATTGAACCTGACCTTCCTGTCGCGGAACGCTACAGGATTTTTCATAAACTCATGACTCACATGCGCATGAATCTAAAGAGGTCAGGTTTTTTTGAGGTTCCGCTCCAAGACACTCAGATTGCAAGTCAACTGGGCTTAGTTTTGCGAAACTCGGACCCGCCATATCGACATCCCTATCCCTATATTGAGCACGAAACAATCTTTGTCGATCCAGCAGGCAAGAACCGCTTTGACCTTTCAGACAGAGGGCTTGTGCGAATAGTATTTGGTGAGAAACCGAATCTAAGAAAAGACGGCATCGCCGTGTGTTCCAGGCACCTCGAACCGTAGAGAAAACTGTGTTCATCAAGGCACGCGGGGTCGATTCGCCTTGGTGCTGAAAAAAACATACCGCGAGCTCGGTCGCGCGATGTTTGGCAGTGGGGCTGACTCAAAGATTCCACGACAGATCTGCAGGCTGTCTATCAGCAAAAAAGTTCAGGCGGGCAGGGGGCGCCTAGTATCGAGTGTGACTGGGTTTTAAGATCCATTTTGTCAGCAAAGGCTGGCAGATCTTTTTAGGAAGCCGAAAGACGATGGGACACTGAGACTTATAGGTCTCGAAAGTCTTTTCTAAAAATTGGTTTCCCTGTTCGACGATAGCAGTAAATCCAGCGCTTTCGCGTGCGCGTTGTTTGGCCTGGTCAACAAGCAGAGAAGCACGACTATACACGTAGCGCGGATCAAGCCGCTTCTCGTTTAAACCTTTTTCGAGGGCGAAAAGAAGCCCAATAAATTGTTCTTTCGGTAATGGCCGGTCAAGAGGGACGTTCACAATGAGGTTGAACGCGATTTCCAAAATTCCTGTGAGATTGCTATAAACACTGGGTTCGTTTTTTCGGGTTGGATGCGAGCTTAAATCAGAAAGTCCCTTGGTGAGAAGGTCTCCTACTCAGGGTCGACTGAGGTAGTCTTGACCTGGGAAATCATGGCTCAGGCTAGTAACACTGGCTGCAACTCCTCCTAGATTTTTGCTTTGAATGCGTCTTCCCATCTCAATGAGGAAAAGGCTCAGTACGACTCGTAGATCCTCGTAACCCCGTAATGTCGTCCACTCGAGTGCGGTTTTGAGATGGCGATTAAGCCCCCCGTTTTCTGTGAACATAGCCCGGGTTCCTTGCCAATGATTTTAAACACTTGAGACTGCGCTTGAGCTTCAAACGATGGGATGAGGTCTTTAAGCAATAAGAGGGTTTGTTCCGTCGATGGGATGCCATTTTCCGTAGTGTCGGAGGGGGCAGCATTTACAGAATGATTGAATGCTGCGCAAAGGATTAATGTATAAATAAAAAATATTTTAATGAAAGGCCTCTGGTCCGG
>JBFMCE010000081.1:0-17728 GCA_040754655.1 Bdellovibrionota bacterium
CTGCTGGATCGATGGCGCCTAGAGAGCAGAGTGGGTCATTTAAGAACTTGAGCAAACCTTGCCAATAACTTTTTCCTACTAGAACCACGGGGAAGTTTTTCATTTTACCCGTCTGGATAAGAGTTACGACTTCGAAGAACTCATCGAGCGTACCGAAGCCACCAGGCAAGACAATGAAAGCGTGAGAATATTTCGCAAGCATGAGCTTGCGGACAAAGAAATAGCGAAACTCTATCCACCGGTCGAGAAAGCCGTTGGGTCGTTGTTCCTTTGGAAGAGTGATGTTACAGCCAATTGATTTCCCGCCAACGTCTTTAGCGCCTCGATTCGCGGCTTCCATGAGTCCGGGGCCGCCACCCGTCATGACCGTAAATCCCTTTTTTGCGACTTCTCGGCCGATATCGCGGGCGAGCTGATAGTAGGGATGGCTTTCAGATGAAAATCGCGCTGATCCAAATACGGTTATACATGGGCCGACGAAATGAAGGGTTCGAAATCCCTTGATGCACTCAAAAAAAATTCGGAGGGCTCGCTTGAGCTCTGAGAATCGAGAATGCCGACCCTCGAGAAAGTGTCTTTCTTCTTGGTCCGACGAACTCTTTGCAAATCGACTTCTGTTTAGTGTGAAGGCGTCCATACCTAGTATGGAAGAGCAACGAACATGCCAGGGTTCCCGAGCACGAGATCGTCGGAATTAACGAAAATATGGGACAAATCAGCCCAACGTGAGGGCTTGACGGAGACTATGGATCCTATTGGCCGCTGCTGGGGACGCCGATCATTCATCCTGCCCCTTGTGCATGGGGCACTCACTTGGAGCTGACTTTTTATCTATGGCTTGTTCTTGTCCGCGCTCAAACACAAGCGGATATGACCTTAGGCCAACGGAGAACAAACCAACAGCAATTAAAATCAGTCCCGACAGACCTGGGACACTTCGACCTATTGGTTGGAAAACTTTCTTAATCAAGAGCGAGCTTAGCGTAAGCGCTGGAAGCGTTCCTAGCCAAAATAGAAGTAACACCAGCGCGCCGCTGACTGCACTTTGGGAAGCAATGCCAGCCAATACAAACGTAAAGAGCCAACCGCAGGGAAGAAGCGCCGTAAGGATCCCAAGTGAAAAAGATCCCACGTTTGTTCCGCGCTTCGCGCTCGCTTTATTCAACAAATAAGCATGGCTACTGCTCAAGGCGCTAGGGAGCTTTATGTGCAACGGTCTTTTCAGCAGAATTCTGAGACCAAGAAAAATAAATGTACAGCCGAGAAGAATGCTGCTGAAGATCGAGAGAGCTCGAAGTGAAGATGAGCCGAGTAAAGCAGAACCCATAAATCCGGAGAATGCACCGAGAGCGCAATATCCAAGCAATCTTCCGAGATGATAAAAGCCCAACGCGAACTTGTCGCGTGCGGCAACCATGACAAGTCCGCCACACATCGAAACACAATGGGCGCTTCCGAGTAAACTTGCGGTGATCACTGCCATTGGAATCACTGCTTTTGTGACCGGATCAGAGATATGGTCCAACAAGCGTCACCTCTTCTTTCGTCATAACTTGAGAATCGCTGTGATCGGACCGCGTAACAACTACTCCGATCACAGCCTTACCCTGACTGAGCAACTCTCTATCGAACTTGATGAACACTTCTGTCGTCATCTTTTGACCGGGAGAGAGTTCCAGTTGACTCATTGCTCCTATAATTTCTATGGCGTGGGCCTTTGAGCCTTCCACCGCAAGCTTGACCCTGATGGGCTCGAAAGTTTGATTCGACAGTTCCACCTTGAATCGATTGGCGATCTTTCTCTTCCCATCGATATGCCCAAGATCTTGATACGGGACGTCATTAGGACGGACCAGAAGAAGCTCGACATCAGATCGACCTCTAACAGTCGCAATCAGTCCTATCGCCACCGCGAGTACGAGCAAGAAGTAAACAATGGTTCGTGGACGAATAAAGCTTGTCTTTTGGCCATGCATGGCCACTTCTGTCGCGTAACGAATCAAGCCTCGAGGTTTTTTCAATCGCTCCATCACGTCATCGCAGGCGTCGATACACGCCGTGCACGCGATGCATTCGAGTTGCACGCCTCGCCTGATATCGATTCCAGTCGGGCAAACCTGAACGCATCGATAACAATTTACGCAGTCGCCGGTTTTTTCTTGAGATATATGCGTCTGCTTTCGAGGCTCTCCTCTTTTTTCATCGTATGAAATCACGAGAGAATGATTGTCCATGAGAAGAGACTGAAACCGACCATAAGGACAAACGACGGTGCAGAATTGCTCCCTGAACCATCCGAAATCGAATAGAAGAAGGCCGCTGAAAGCAGCCATGAAAAGAAAACTTCCGAAATTTTCACCCGGCGTGCGTCTTATGATCTGCCCTAGATTTTGCGCTCCAACAAAATACGCAAGAAAACTATGGGAAATGACTAAAGTAACGCCAAGAAAGAGAGACCACTTGAGTGCCTTTTTCCAAACCTTGTCGCCACTCCATCCGCCGGCATCGAGTGCTTTTCTTGCGACGGCATCACCTTCAACAAATCGCTCGATTCGTCTAAAAACATTCTCAATGAACACGGTCTGAGGGCATGCCCATCCACACCACGCTCTGCCCCAAACAGCCGTAATAAAGGCGATCGAAAGAGCTGCTCCCCCGAAGACGAACACAAGCATCGGAGCGTCATGAGCCCAAAACGTCAGTCCAAATATGGCGAATCGCCTGTTTGGAATATCGAGTAGAACGGACTGATAACCCCCGATATTAATCCATGGCAGAACGAGAAAGATCAAAATCAAAAAAACTTGAACGACGTTGCGATATTTTTTGAAGCGGCCAGTAACGTCGGATGGATACACATAGACCCGCCGTCCTTCTTTATCGCTGGTTGTAAGCCGATCTTGTGGAAGGTCCTTTGGATTAAGAATTTGCGAATCTGGTTTTGAGTTCTTAATGCCACCATCCATAAGCTGTTTCTAGTCCTTGTACTCCTGTCCTTGGGGTTCTTTGCCACCTGGCGGGTTTGTCCCTTTGATCGACTTGATATAGGCGGTCACGGAGTAGAGTTCTTCTTCAGAAAGAATTGGTCCCCAAGGAGGCATTCCCTTTTCTGGAACGCCTTCTTTTACGACCTGGGCAATAGCCGTGACTTTTCCATCGCCATGGAGCCAGAATTTGTCGGTAAGATTGGGGCCAATGCCGCCTCCGCCAGCGCCGCCGTGGCAAGAAGCGCATCGCATTTGGAAAACAGCCTTGCCTTTGCCGGTGTGCTCGGGACTCTTGTAGAAAGCCGTGAGCTTTGCTTCATTGAGAGATGGCTTTTGCGGCGCTGAATACTTTTTAGATTCGATGGCAGCCATTTCTTGATCGAATTCTTCTTGAATCGACACTCCACTGCCGAATTCGTAATGGTAGTAATAGATCACACCGAATACGACCGTGACGTAAAAGAGGATCTTCCACCATCGCGGGAGCTGGTTATCGAGCTCGACGATTCCGTCATACACATGCTTTTCGTCGCTATCATCTTGATGTGAGCTCATTTTCGATCCTCCTCTAGCGGTAACACGCTAAGCTTCGCGTAAACTGGTTCACCCGACTTGCGAAACACCCAAGCTAAGGCCCCGCAAAACACTGCGAAGAAAATCAGAAGACCGATGCACGTTAGCCAAGGCATCGAAAAGTTCGCTAATACTTGCGCCTTCATTGTGCTTCTCCTTTCCCAAGCCGTTGCAGATACGCGATGAGAGCGACGATTTCACGTTCGGCCATTCCTTTAGGAATACCTTGTGCCTCAAGTTGACTTGCGATCTTATGTGCCTGTTCGCGAGCGAGTTCCTCTGCATGTTCGATTTCGGCGTCGCTATACGGCACGCCCATGCCTCTCATGACTTGGAGTTTCTTCTTGAGCGACCTAAAGTCTGCCTTATCGCGCACAAGCCACGGATAGCCTGGCATGATCGACTTCGGTGTTACTTCACGCGGATCGATCATGTGCCGAAAGTGCCAGAGGTCAGGATACTTGCCGCCGAGATTCGCGAGATCTGGTCCGGTACGTTTTGATCCCCACTGGTGGGGATAGTCATACATTGAATCTTCCGCCTTTGAGTGTTTTCCATAGCGCAAGACTTCTGAAGGAATAGGCCGCACCATTTGCGAGTGGCACGTGTAGCAACTTTCTCTGACATAGATATCGCGGCCCATAAGCTCGAGAGGCTTGTAGGGTTTGGCCTTCGAAGTCGTACCGACGTAGTTATGTGCCATTAAAGTTGGCATAATTTCGATGATGCTACCGACAAGCACTGCGAGAAGCGTAAGCACTGTGAAGGTGGTGGGTAACGCTTCGAGAATGCGATGCGGACGTTTTTCCAAGAGCTTCGTGTAATCAACCTTCAAAGGTTCTGCGGTCTGCGGCTCGTCAGCGACTTTTGGCGCGCGCTTGATCGTCTTGTACAAGTTGTACGCAAGCATGCCGAAGCCGATGAGATAGAGCGTTCCTCCTATTGCGCGCAGCCAGTAGAGAGGGACGATGCGAATCACGGTCTCCACGAAATCCGGATACACGAGCCTGCCTTCAGCATTCACCGCGCGAAGCATGAGCCCTTGAGTGATGCCCGCGACCCACATCGAGAGAATGTAGAGAATGATTCCCAAGAAGCCGGTCCAGAAGTGGGCATTGGCAAGACGCGTGCTGTAAAGCTCGGTCTTCCATACCTTTGGAACGAGATAATACAACATGGCTGCGATTAAAAACCCGTTCCAGCCTAGTGTTCCGCCGTGGACGTGGCCTACGATCCAATCGGTATAATGCCCAAGAGCGCTCACTGATTTGATTGAAAGAAGCGGTCCCTCAAAAGTGGCCATGCCATAGAATGTCAGTGCCGCAACAAAGAACTTTAAGATAGGTTCTGTGCGAACGCGGTTCCAAGCTCCACGCAAAGTTAAAAGACCGTTGATCATCCCGCCCCAACTCGGAGCGATCAGCATTACGCTGAATACCATTCCTAGGGTCTGCGCCCACTCGGGAAGAGCTGTGTAAAGAAGATGATGAGGGCCTGCCCAGATATAAATGAATACGAGTGACCAGAAGTGAATGATCGAGAGTCGATAACTATAGACGGGTTGGCCTGCGGCTTTAGGAACGTAGTAATACATGAGCCCTAGAAATGGCGTGGTCAAAAAGAAAGCCACGGCATTGTGTCCATACCACCATTGCACGAGAGCATCCTGAACGCCGGCATAAACTGGATAGCTTTTGAGGAACGACACCGGGATCTCGACGGAATTCACGACGTGCAGAACGGCAACCGTGATAATCGTGGCGATGTAGAACCAGATCGCGACATACATGTGTTGCTCGCGGCGTCTCCAGATGGTTCCCATGAAGTTCACGGCGAACACGACCCAAACAAGCGTGATCGCAATATCGATCGGCCACTCAAGCTCGGCGTACTCCTTGCTCGTCGTGATCCCAAGCGGGAGCGTAATGGCGGCAGCCACAATGATGGCTTGCCATCCCCAGAAGTGGATGCGACTTAGCGTATCGGAATAAAGCCTGGTTTTTAGAAGCCTTTGGCTTGAGTGATAAATTCCGGCGAAAATCGCGTTTCCACCAAAAGCGAAGATGGCAGCATTCGTATGAAGTGGTCTTAATCTCCCGAAAGTGAGCCAGGGAAGATTGAAGTTTAGGCGCCAACTCGAAAGTTGAAACGCGATGAAGACGCCCAAAAGAAGGGCAACCAGTCCCCAGATGATGGTGGCCACAATGAATTTTTTCACCACGTCGTCGTCGTAAAAGAATGTCTCTGTTTTATTCTGAGCTGGCGAATTCATGTCGTTTCACTCCATGGAACGTCCTGTTTCATCGCTTTGTCCTTTCAAGTTCATCTTCCAAGAAAATCCGGTGAGCGGGCGTTTCGAGGTCATCGTATTGCCCCTTGGATGTCGCCCAAAGATAGGCAGCGACAAATCCACATGAGATCAAAAGTGCTAAGGGAAGAAGTATTGCCAAGATGGTCATTTTCCTCCCCTTTCTCGAAGAGCCTCGCGAAGCTTCCTTGTTCCGATCAGAGTAGAGCCGAATACAGTAAACGCGCTGACTGGCATCAAAAGCGCGGCAAGAAGAGGCGTCATATGGCCGCTGGCAGCCGTAACTCCGCCAACAAGGTTGTAAGCAAGTGAGAATGCGAAGTTTCGATGGATGAGGCTCATGGTCTCTTTAGAGATGACGACAAGCTTTTCAATGTATCGTACGCCTGGGTGAGCGATGTAGACATCGGCAGCGCGAAGACTGACGTCCATGCTTCCGTGTACAGCCACGCCGACGTAGGCACTCGAGAGTGCCAATGCGTCGTTTGCGCCGTCACCAGCCATGAGGCACGGTTCATGATTTTTTACAAAACGACTTTTGTATTCCGGGGTTGCTACTGAAAAGTGACGATTCGTAGCTATCCCGATGGTTTCGCCAACATTTCGCACCACTTCGGGATCGTCGCCCGAAAGAATGAAAGAGTTGAGCCTGAACCTATTGAGCTCATCAATGGTCGTCTTTGCATCGACTCGAATTTTATCTCCAAGGAGAGCGGTCGCGATGAGCTTTGTTTCGCAGTAAACGCCAATTCGCGTTCCGACGCTCGCCGTATTTGTGCGATCGATTTCTTTCAATGATCTCACTTCATAGAATTGACCATTCACAAGCCCGGATACGCCTACGCCAATTTCCTCCTTAAAAGACGCGACGGGCAGCGAGGTGCCCGAGCCACGCGTTTTCAGAAACTGCACCAAGCTCTTCGCGACCGGATGCTTTGATTGCTCTTCTAGAGCCACCACGATGTCGGCAATTTCTCGATGCAAGTGTGAGGTCTCTTTCCATTCAAGCACTTCAAATTTTCCATATGTCAGCGTTCCCGTCTTATCGAGGACCACGTTCTTCACTCGGGCCACTTTTTCGAGAATCTCTGCCCCGTTTATAAGAATTCCGGCTCGAGCAGCTTTTTTTAGCGACAAGCTCATCGCTAATGGGGTCGCAAGCGCCAAAGCGCAAGGACAAGTCACTATGATCAATGCCAGAGCTCTATTGATTCCATCCGAGAAATCCGCACCTAATCCAAATACGATCGCAGCTCCGACAAATACGGCCGCTAAGAACCACTTTGAGACACGATCTGCGGCAATCACGATAGGAGCCTTTTTCAGACCGCCTTCTTCGATTTGTTTTAGAATCCGGCCCAGACGAGTTTGTCGCCCTAGTGCCGTGACCTTGATCTGTAGAACATCACTTTCATTCAATGTTCCGGAGTACACCTGGCTACCAGGGCAAACTCGATGCGGCGAAGATTCTCCGGTCAACAGTGACGAGTTGATGGCGCTGGTCCCACTCTGAACAGTTCCATCCACTGGGATGACGTCGCCAGGGCCTACTTCAACAAGATCGCCTGGAAGCAGAGCCGCTGTATTCACTTCGACGATCGCGGCGGCCTTCACATCCAATCTCTTTGCCTTTGAGGGCAAAAGAAAATGATAGAGGTGTGACCCGCCAAGGTTGCGTTGCTGAATTCGTCTTAAGACGTAGCGACTTGAGAGCAAAAGAAAGACTAGAGCAGAGATCGAATCGAAGTAGATGTGATCCGTTTCATTTCGTAGATTGAATGCGCTGACGACTGCCCCTAGAACTATGGCAAGGATGACCGGAACATCTATCGACAACGTCCTTGAGCGAAGCGACGCAATAGCGTTCTTGTAAAATGGAGCTGCGCTGTAAAACAATACGGGAAGAAACAGGGCAAGGCTGAGATAACGAAAATAACGGGCAAGATCTCCGGCAAGACCAGCGTAGAGTGCGACTGCGAGAAGCATGATGTTGCCAGAACATGCTGCTGCAACACCGATGCGCATAAGCCAACTACGGTTCTCAGCATTTTGAAGCTCTGAAGCCTTTTCATCGCTCTCGATGGGGTGTGGCCGGTATCCAAGCCATGCGAGCTTTTCGGCAGCTTTGGCAAACGACCCACCAGGCGCAACCTTGATAGAAGCGACCGACTTTCCTAGGTCAAGCTTGGCTTCCTTGACATCAGGAACAATCTCTGGGAGCTTTTCAATGAGCCAAATGCAAGCAGCGCAATGCACGCCCTCAACGAAAAAGTCGATCTGAGGATCTTCTAACCCACGAGCATACTTTTCTCTGAAGACTGAGTCATCCAGGTAGCGATATTCAATGGCGTCGCCCCCGCCAGGTTGAATCTGCCGATCATTGTTCTGCTTCAGCTGGTAAAATCTCGACAGCCCACTGGATTGGAGAAACTGGTAAACCGTTTTGCAGCCGAGGCAACAGAATACTGGACTCGTCTCTCGAATATCGACTCGGTCTAAAACCTCTTTCCCGCAATGTGTACAAAATGCGGTCTCAAGCTTCGAATGAGGCTTTGATCTCGAATACGTAACTACCAATCTCTTTTTTCTCGTCTCTTCTTGAGACACTGATCTTGCGCTCATTCAATAGATAGTATTGCAGGGCCTATGCCTGCGAATCACCCACATGAAATCGCATAGATAGATGAAGCTTTGAGACGAATTGTCCCAAGGCAAACTTAGTATCGGCCAAACTGTCTCAAGTCGAATCTAAGTTCCGCGTAGATGGCGGCATGATCTGAGAGGCTACTCCAAACGCCATCTGTAAGAATTTTCGCTTCTTCGACAGAGAGCTTTCGGCAATAGATTCTGTCTAACTTGAAAACAGGAAGCCAAGAGGGGAATGTTCGAGCATGGCTCCCTTGTTGTTTTAGGAACGCTTCTTCAAGATTAAGTTTCTTTTTGAGTATGGGTGACGCTCTCTCCTGCCAATCGTTGAAATCACCGCCGACGATGAGAGGAGCATTTCTTGGAACAAGCGATTCAATTCTCTTGCATAGATGATTGATTTGGATTTTGCGGCCTGCTTCGAATAGTCCGAGATGCAGGCAAATTGCATGAACCTCGGTGTCGACTTCGGGAATTTTGATTGTCGCATGTAAGATGCCGCGACTTTCGAGGCGATTCGTGGAGACATCGATGTTTTCGAAAGACGTGATTGGATATTTGCTAAGAATAGCGTTTCCATGGTGGCCTTCGGTATAGACCGCGTTTTTTCCGTACGCGAAATGAGGCCAAAGTTTGTCTGCAAGAAATTCGAACTGTGAAACGGTTGGCCAGTCTTTGAGTTTGTTCTTGTGTGTTTCATGGTGGCCTATGACCTCTTGAAGAAATACGAGGTCTGCATGCACAAGTTCAATGGACTCTTTAATTTGCTTCAAGATGAAATTGAGATTAGTCGCGCTGAATCCCTTATGAATATTATAAGATAAGACTCGTAGAGTACGCATTTCAAATCCAATACCTAAAGAAGAGTAAGATTTGACCTGCTATGCGTTCTCTCCAAGAGCGTTGTCTCCAGTCGGTGATGGAAACTTCTTTTGATTCTTTCAAGTCTCTTTCGAATCGATGAGCCAATGCTTCTGTCGACTTGACGGCAGTCAAAACGACGTCGACCTCCAAATCATGGATGATGCTTCTATGATTCAAGTTCGTTGTGCCGACGGTAGCCCAATCATCGATCAGCAGCGTCTTTGCATGTAAAGGAGCGGGTAGATATTCGAAAATCTTTACGCCAGCCGTGAGCAAGCCGAAGTAAAGGGCCGAACTGATCCAGCGGATAAAAAAGACGTCAGACTTTCTTGGCACCAGCACTTTCACATCCACATTGCGCCTCGAGGCGGCCTGCAGAGCGCGGCGCAGCCGTTGTGGAGGAACAAAATATGCATTTGTGACCCAGACCCGATGGTTTGCTGTAGAGATTTTTTTGAGTAGGTCGCGATAAGCGATTTTGCGAGCTCTGTAGTTCGAATTCAGGCGCACAAGATTTAAGGCTATCCATCGTCGGAATTTTCGCCAACGCTTTTTGGGATGAAAGGCATGCCGCGGACTCCATGCTTTTTGCCAGGCTTGGCCAAATGCGCACAAAAAATCTTGAACTCGAGATCCTTCGACAAAAACTCCGGTGTCTCTCCAAGACATGTGGGCGGCGCTAATGTTCATGCCACCGGTCCATGCTTTTTGCCGGTCGACAACGCAAACCTTGCGATGGTTTCGTTCATTCATCGTTGAAATGCGCTTAAAAAATTTAGTGAGGGAAGGATGCTTTTCAAAGTAGGGACTTAGCGCACTAAGGGGCATCGGATGATAAATCCTAGCCTCTACTCCTGCTTTGAGTAGAGGCCGCAGAAAATCTCTAGCCCAGTGAGGCGATCCAAAACCGTCGACCATAACTCGGACATGCACGCCACGGCTCGCCGCTGCTTTGAGCTGGTTTGCGATTCTGCGGCCCAGTTCATCATCGTTGAAAATATAGGTCTCAAGGTCTATGGAATCTTCGGCGGCAGCGAGATGTTCTTCAAGATGTGAGAAGAACCGCTTTGTTTCAAAAAAGACTTCTTCTTTGATCCAAGGTTTTAACAATGTTCCGCGCTTTCTTCTTTGTCTTTTGATTGGAAAATTTTCGTCATGAAGATAGAGCCCCATATCGTGAGACCGAGAATCCAGCAAACGGCGGCGTAGGTAAGGTGGCTCTGATAAATCGCGGGAGTGAGTGGTGCTGCTGCTCTGGTCAACGCGGCAAGAACGATAAAAACCGTGGCGTAGCGTATGGCCTTTGAGCGTTCTTCGAGTTCTGTGTCGTGACCACCATGAGAAAGGATTACGCGCGATGCGATCATGAGAGTCATGAGGCCAAATCCGCCGATGAAGGTCAGATGGAGAAAATGTGCCCCATAAGCAGGCAAAGCGGCATTTCCCAGTAGTCCGAGAAGCATCAGCCAACAAGAGAACCAGAGCCCCCAGCTGAGGCGTGTCCTTTCGCGTGGCAAACGATGAATCTTCCATGCGCCAATGGCAATCCATGTACAGGCAGCCGCGCGAAGACCACGACCCAAAATCGTGTTCGCAAAAACTTCGATAGGAAACGAAACAGCGAGCGCTATGACGTTGATCCAGATGAATTTGGGAATTGCTTGCATGAAGGCCGCGGGCTTCTCATTAGGTTGGCTGATTTGAACCTTCGGAAGTTCGGCCCAGCCAAGCAAAGCGGGAATTAGACGGCTGCCAACGCCTAGAACAAGACTTAACATCATGCCGTGAAGATAAAAAAGCCTGCCAAGGAGTATGAGCGAGCCTGTGACGATTTGAAAATCTGCCAATATTGAGATCACTATTCCGAATAAGCCTGAAATAAGTCCGAATCCGACGAAAAGAAATGGTGGCGGAGGATCAAAGCTCCGGCTCCGGAAGCGACGCAATCCAAAGCTGATGAGACAAATGAGGCCAAGTGCCGTGGCGACATGAATAGCATTGGATTTTTCAAAGAAACTACTCGTCAGGACGGCAACACCAATACCACCGATTGTGAAGAGTTCGCCTGTCGTCGCGATGTCGCTTCCTGTAAAGCGAGGTACGGCGGTCACCAAGAATCCTGAAGCGAAACAAAATAGGAACCCACCCATCATGACGTCGGCGTGAAGTGTTCCAGGATAGCTATGGAACCAGTCGAAAGCGAAGCCAATCCAAAGTAGGGCACCCCAAATGCTGAGGCAAAGCCCGATTGGGAAGAGTAATTTGTAAGGATTCGATCTCACGAGTCTTCAGGAAAATCCGCAGGCTCTTGCTCATCTCCCGTAAGGAGGCCGTATTCCCTCTCCTTGCGATAAAGGGTCCTGCGATTGATGCCCAAGATTTGGGCAGCTTTGTCTTTCCTGCCTCCGGTTTTCTCTAGCACAAGCTCCATGTAGCGTTTTTCAAGAACTTCAACCGTCGGAAAATCTGAAGTGGCTGCACCAAAGAATTGATCGGCCGTAGCGACGTCAGACGTGGGGACATCTTTGTCATCGATAAGCGATTCGGAACAAAGCACCACGGCGCGTTCGACGATGTTTTCGAGTTCGCGTACGTTGCCTTCCCACTTCGCGTTGACCAGCTTATTCATCGCGCTCTTCGTAAAGCCGGTAGCTTTCGAACCATTAGCAGCCGAATATTTGCGCAAGAAATGCTCTGCTAAGATCGGAATGTCCTCTTTGCGGTGGCGAAGCGGCGGAATGACGATCGGGATCACGCTTAAACGGTAATAAAGGTCTTCACGAAAGATGCCTTGTTTGATTCCGGCCTTTATGTCCTTGTGGGTTGCCGCGATGATTCGCACATCGATATCTTTTGTGGTGTTGGCGCCCACAGGACGAATCTTTCGCTCCTGAATCACGCGCAAGAGCTTTGCTTGCAGCGAGGGGTTCATGTCTCCGATTTCATCAAGAAATAGAGTTCCGCCTTCGGCCTCTTCGAATAATCCCTTTTTCTGCTGAACGGCACCCGTGAATGAACCTTTCGCATGCCCAAAAAGCTCTGACTCAAGAAGGTTCTCTGGGATCGCCGTGCAGTTGATGGCCACGAAGGGTTTGTCCTTGCGAGGGCCAGCATTGTGAATCGCCCGCGCGACCATTTCCTTGCCTGTTCCGCTCTCGCCCGTGATCAACACGTTGGCGTTGGCCTGTGAAACGCGGCTCACGAGGTCAAAGACCTCTTTCATGCCTTGGCTTTTTCCGATGACGTCGCCAAGCGACCAAGATCGTTTGACTTCTTGGCGCAAGACCAAGTTGTCGCGAGACAGCTTTCTGTATTCGAGTGCTCGATCAGCGGTGACTCGCATTTCGGTGAGCTTGAACGGTTTGACGATGTAATCGTAGGCACCACGGCGAATAGCTTCGATTGCGGATTCGATGCTTCCGAACGCGGTAATAAGAATCACGGGTACTTTTGGGCAGATCTGCTTTAGCCGTTCCGCGAATTCCATTCCATCCACGTGGGGCATGTTGATGTCTGAAATAATCAGATCAACACTTTCGTGTGGGATCTCCACTTTGCTGTCCGTCGCACCTGCTCCAAACGCGCGAAGCGCATCTGTCGCCAATCCAAAGACTGAGGTTTGAAAGCCTTCGGCTGAAAAGAAATCCTTCAGCAGAAGCCGCAGCTCTTTGTCGTCGTCGACGATTACGATATGGCCCTTGTGATCCTTCATGAGACAGCTCCTCTCCACATCCTGCTACAAGGCAGTCCTGCGGACTGACGTACGTCTCGGGCTCCTGCCCTCGACGCCTCTTGAGACAAAATGTCCCCTGTATGAGACATTATTACCACACAAGGCCCTCTAACTATAGAGAATCTTAGTGCTTTCCTATAGATACAGCAGGGATTGTGCCAAGGTGCTCCAAGAGGGTCTCGAAGCGTTGAGCGAAGGCTCGAACCTCGTCCCAGTTCGTGTATTCGTAATCGCGGCTGGTGTCGGTATCACCGCCGGCTTTGCCTGCAATGTTCTTCATCAAGAGCTTCTTGAGCCAACCGTATTGGGAATACTTGAGCGCTCCAGCGAAGATGGTATGTAGCTCTGGGCTCCAACCTGCCTCGCGAAAGAAGTTTGCGACAATCTCAGCTTCCTCACGCTTTGCTTTGAGGTTCTTTTCTAGGATTCCAAGGCACACCGAAAAGAATGCCGAAGGTTTTCCGTGAATAAATACGAAATTTCTTCCGACCCATTTTCGAAGTGCTTTATCGAATTTTCCTATGTGCACGGAAGAGCCAACGATAATGGCGTCGAATGCTTCGAGTTCCTTTCCTGTTGGTGCTTCAGAGGCAGGAAAGGTACGAACTCGGTGGCCCTTGCTCGAGATCTCTCGGGCAAGAGTTTCGGAGATCTTCGCGGTCTGTCCTTCAGTAGTTCCATAAACAATAAGTACGTGTGCCATGATTCATCCCTCCAAAAGGCTTCTGAGCATCCACGCTGTTTTTTCGTGAAGCTGCATGCGTTGAGTAAGAAGATCTGCTGAGGCTTCGTCGCTCGCTTTCTCTACAGACGCGAACGCAGAGCGCGCTGTTCGAATGACGGCCTCGTGGCCTTCGACAAGTTGTTGGATCATCTCGCGTGAATTCGGAACGCCATCGGGCTCTTTGACTGACGTGAGCTTCGAAAACTCTTTGTAAGTAGCCGGAGCATAGACTCCAAGAGCGCGAATGCGTTCGGCGATCAGATCTATTGCCGTCGAGAGTTCAGTATATTGTTGCTCGAACATCAAGTGCAGCGTCTGAAACATCGGACCTGTGACGTTCCAATGAAAGTTGTGCGTTTTCAAGTAAAGGGTGTATGAGTCCGCCAAAAGCTTCGACAGCTCTCCTGCGATTGTTTTTCGATCATTCTCTGAGATTCCGATATTGATTGCCATATAAGTTCCTTTCATTTGATTTTACGGTTACGGAGTAATTGCGACTTTCAGCACGCCGTCTCTTTGATGAGAGAACAGCTCATACGCTTCTTGAATTTCGTCGAGCTTGAACCGATGAGTGACCATTGGTCTAAGATCAACAGACCCGGCGCTCACCACTTCCATGAGTCGTCGCATTCTTTCTTTGCCGCCAGGGCAAAGAGTCGCGTGAACTTTGTGGTCACCAAGACCTGCTGCAAAGGCATCGAGCGGCAGAGTCAGTTTTCCGGAATAAACGCCTAAGCTCGAGAGAGTGCCGCCTGGTCTCAGTGAACGAAGACACGATTCGAACGTTTGCTGCGATCCAAGCGCTTCAATGGCGACATCCACTCCCCGATTTGAAGTCAGTCTTATGATCTCTTTTACAGGATCTGTTTTTTCGTAATTGATGATGTCGGTCGCGCCCATGGCTTTCGCCATTTCGAGGCGACGTTCGAGGTGGTCAACGACGATGATGCGCGAGGCTCCGCGCAAGCGAGCGCCAGCTGTTGCGCAAAGCCCAATGGGGCCTTGAGCGAAAACAGCGACAGTATCACCAATTTTGATGCTGCCGCTTTCGGCGCCGCCGAAACCAGTGCTCATAATGTCAGGACACATGAGCACTTGCTCGTCAGTCAGGTGATCAGGAACAGGACTCAAGTTCGCCTGGGCATTTGGCACTAAGACGTATTCCGCTTGGCAACCATCGATCGTGTTTCCAAAACGCCAACCGCCCATCAAATGGCCGCCGCATTGTGCCTGAACCCCATCAAGGCAAGGGTTGCATTGGCCGCAGGGAGTAATTGCTCCAGCGATGACCCGTTGACCGATCTTGTATCCACTCACCGCGGAGCCCAGTTCAGCAATAACGCCGACAGGTTCATGCCCAACGGTAAGACCTGGTTTAACGGGATATTCGCCTTTGAGGATGTGAACATCGGTTCCGCAGATAGTGGTGGTTGTGATGCGAATCAGGGCGTCTGTGGGACCGACTTTCGGAACGGTTTTTTTTTGAATTTCGATCAAGCCTGGTCTTACAAATACCGCGGCTTTCATTGTCTTATCCATATTTCTCTCCATGCCTTTTCTAATTTTTCTCGCTCTTCCGGATGCGCGATCGAGATCAGCGCTTTAGCTCTTTGAGCCAGTGTCAGGCCGTAAAGATCAACAACTCCGTGCTCGGTAATCACGTAATGGACGTGAGCGCGTGTCGTGACGACACCGGCACCTTGCTTGAGCATCGGAACAATTCTTGAAATGCCTTTTCTGGTCTTGCTCGTAAGGGCGATAATCGGTTTTCCGCCGATGGAAAGCGAAGCACCGCGCATGAAATCGATTTGTCCGCCTGCGCCCGAGATCACTCGAGGCCCAATCGAGTCAGCGCAGACTTGACCAGTCAGATCAATTTCGACGGCAGAGTTTATGGCAACGACCTTTGGATTTCTCGCAATATTGATGGGGCTGTTCACATATCCAACGTCGAGCCCGACGACACTGGGATTATCGTGGACGAAGTCGTAGAGTCTCTTTGACCCCATGATGAAGCTAGAAACGGTTCTTCCCGGGTGCATTTTCTTTTGTGAGTTATCGACAACGCCACAACGAATTAATTCAAGGGCTCCATCGCTCCACATCTCAGTATGAATTCCCAGATGACGATGCCCCTTGAGTTCGGCCAGGACTGCATCGGGAATTGTCCCGATGCCCATTTGTAAAGTAGAGCCATCTTCAATAATTCCCGAAGCGAAGCGACCGATAGCGGTTTCTTCAGCAGTCGGCGGAGTTCGTTTCACTTCTGGCAGCGGACTATCGACTTCGATGGCATGGTGAATTTGGTCTACATGGATAAATCCGTCTCCATGAACCCGAGGCATCTGTAGATTAATTTGCGCGATGATCACTTTCGCTGCGTCGACAGCGGCTCGTGCGGCGTCTACGCTCGTGCCCAGCGTGCAGAACCCGTGTTGGTCTGGCGGTGACACTTGAATGAGAGCCACATCGATCGGGACTTTTCCAGATCGAAGAAGCTGCGGAATCTCAGATAAGAAACAGGGGATATAGTCGACATGGCCTGGGTCGAGTTTTTCGCGCATGTTGGCGCCAACAAAGAATGCCGAAACTTTAAAGCTCGCTCGATATGCAGGGTCTGCGTATTTCATTTCACCTATGGTGTGAAGATGAAAGAGCTCGACGTTCCGCAGACGAGAAGCATCTTCCACTAGAGCCTTGAGAAGGCGGCTCGGAGTCGCTGCGGCGCCGTGTACGAAAATGCGCTGATTTGATTGAATGGCTGCTATAGCGTCTTTGGCATTCTGATACTTCTTCATGCTCAGCTAGCCTTTACCACGCGGTTCACGTGAGTCTGAGCGCGCACTTCATTGACGAGCCGGTGATGCTTTTCAAATTCTTTGATGTTCATCAGCGTCGTTGTTGCGATATTTGCCAGTGCTTCGCAGGTAAGAAACGCTTGATGGGATGTGACTAAAACATTCGGAAAGGTGAGAAGTCGGGCTAGGACGTCGTCCTGCAAAACCTTATCAGACAAGTCTTGAAAGAATACTGCCTCTTCTTCTTCATAAACGTCAAGACCAGCGGCTCCAAGTGATCCATTTTTGAGGGCGAGAATGAGCGCGCGGGTATCAATCAAGGCTCCTCGCCCGGTATTGATGAGAATCGCTCCTCGTTTCATTTTCGCGAAAACAGGCTCATCGATGAGATGATTTGTTTTTGGAGTCAGGGGTATGTGCAGCGAGATAATGTCGGATGCCTGATAAAGCTCGTTGAGACTTACGTATTCAACTCCATACGTTTTTGAGAGAAACGCGTCCGGCTCTACGTCGTAGGCCAGAACGCGGCATCCAAAGCCTTTCATGATGCGCGCGAAAACCGAACCTATTTTTCCAGTGCCAATCACGCCCACAGTTTTGCCGTGGATATCGAAGCCCACAAGCCCATCGAGGCTGAAATTAGACTCACGAACACGCTCATAGGCGCGATGGATCTTCCGATTCAGGGCGAGCAAGAGTCCCACGGCGTGTTCTGCTACGGCGTAGGGAGAGTATTCAGGAACTCTGACGATAGGAAGTCCGAGCATTGCGGCGGCATCCAGATCAACATGATTGAAGCCCGCTGATCGTAGGGCGATGATACGGGCACCCTGGGCTTTCAATCGAGTCAGCGTCTTCTCGTTCAATTGGTCGTTCACGAAAGCACAGATAGCGTCGTAGCCCTTTGCCAAGGCCGCGGTCTGTTCATTCAGGCGCGGCTCAAAAAAGGTCAGGTCATGACCAAACTCTTTGTTTGCTTGCTCGAAGAAAGGCTTTTCAAATTTGTGTGCGCTAAAGATGGCAGTCTTCATGAAGCTATTAATTTACAAATAGCGTGCCGACAATTTTTATATTTAAATTCAAATAGTTACAATA